>CAZNFV010000058.1:9627-11830 GCA_964572445.1 uncultured Novosphingobium sp.
CCGGCTGGGCCGCGCTGCTGGTCAGAGTGACAAAGACGTCTTCAAGATCCGCCTCGCGGGTACTGACGTCGACAATTGCAAAGCCCATGCCCTGCACCAGCGACAGGACTTCGCCGGCATTGCTGCGGTCCTTGTCATAGGTGATCTCCAGCGTGTGTTCGCCGGTCTTGTCACACTTGAGGAAAGCGGGGTGTGACGGACAGGTGCCGACTGCCTTGTCGACCGTAACCACGACGACCTTTTCGCGCGCCATTTCGACCAGTTCGCGGGTTGGCTTGTTGGCGATCAGCTCACCGTGGTTGATGATCGCGATGCGCTGGCACAGCTCCTCGGCCTCTTCGAGGTAGTGCGTGGTCAGGACCACGGTTACCCCGTGGGCATTGAGGTCGCTGACCAGCTCCCACAGCTGGCGGCGGAGTTCAACATCGACGCCCGCAGTCGGCTCATCCAGCACGATTACCGGCGGCTGATGAACCAGCGCCTTGGCGATCAAAAGGCGCCGCTTCATCCCGCCCGAAAGCGTGCGCGAATAGGCATTGGCCTTGTCTGAAAGGTGCACCTGGCCCAGCAGTTCAAGGCTACGCCGTGCCGCCTTGGGCACGCCATAAAGCCCGGCCTGGATGTCCAGCACCTCAACCGGCGTGAAGAATGGGTCGAACACGATTTCCTGCGGCACGATACCGATTGACCGCTTGGCGTTGCGGCCATCCTTGTCGATGTCAAAACCCCAGATTTCTGCGGTTCCGCTGGTCTTCATAACCAGTCCCGCCAGGATATTGATCAACGTTGACTTGCCGGCACCATTGGGGCCGAGCAGCCCGAAGATCTCGCCCTGGGGGACATCGAAAGACACGCCCTTGAGCGCGAGTTTGCCTTCACCCTGACCGGCAGGGGCGTAACGCTTGACGAGGTCGCGGATGCGGATGGCGGCTGGCTGTTCCATGCAGCGCTCTTGCGGCAGGATTTCGCCGCCGTAAAGCCCCGGCAAAAGGTCGCGTCAGGCCGGAACGGCTCGCCAGTTCTTGCCGCGCTGTTAACCATGATCACCGAGCGGGGTGTTAAGCCGGTTGAGGGTAGGAAAAGCACCGTGAATCAGAAGGTTTTCACCTGGCAATCGGTCGATCGGCCCTTTCGCGTGCTTTGCGCAGTGCTGGTGCTTGCCTTCGCGCTGCTCTCTGCCAAGCCGATTCATGCTGCCGAGCGGGCCGTTGCCAGCGGTGCGGCTGATGCGGTTGTTGTTGAACCGCTCTCCCTGATTGCCAACGAAGCGCTGAACTTTGGCCGGGTCGCTGCCGGGACCACCGCCGGAACTGTGCTGCTCAATCCCAATACCCTGGCCTGCACCACAACCGGGCCAATTTTCCGGACCGGGGTTTGCCAGCCAGCTGAATTCACCGGCATGGGAACGCGGCGGCTGACGGTACGCATCCAGATGCCCACATCGGTAACCCTGACCCGCGCCGGCGGTACCCAGACCATGTCAGTCACCGGCCTGTCGCTCGACACCACGCCGGACCTGGTCTTTTTCAACGGCAACGGTGCCAACACCCGCTATCAGATCGCGCCGGCCAGCGGGATCTTCACCTTCCGGATCGGCGGCACACTTAACATCGCGGCCAACCAGCAGAGCGGGATTTATAACGGCAGCTTCGCCGTGACAGTGCAGTACCAGTAGGCTGGAAATGCATTGGCGTGCCTGCTAGAGGCACGGGCATGAGCAACCAGCCCGAAACCGCAATCGTCAACTCCACCCGCGTTTCCTGCGATGGCGCCCGCGACATTCCCGGTGGCGCAGCGCTCGGCCACCCCCATGTCTGGCTCGAAATCGACGAGCGCGGCTATGTTGACTGCGGCTATTGCGACAAGCGCTTCATCTTGAAGGGCGGCCCGGCTGATGGCATCGATCCAGCGCAAATGGACGATATCGCCTCTGGTGCCAGCCGCTAAGCCACCTATATCGGTGGTATGATCACCGATCCACGCGCCCTGCTCTATCGCCAGCTCGATCCCACCCAGGCCCAGGCCATCACGCGCGAGGCACTGGCCCGCTGCGATGACGGCGAACTGTTCCTGCAGTACACCGCGAGCGAAACCTTCGGGTTCGACGATGGCCGGCTGAAGACGGCCGACTATGCGCGCGAAGCGGGGTTCGGCCTGCGCGGCGTTTCGGGCGAGATGACCGGCTTTGCCCACGCCAACGAAA
>CAZNFV010000059.1:0-11701 GCA_964572445.1 uncultured Novosphingobium sp.
TGCCGATGTTCATCGCGATGGACCGGCCCGAACATACCGGCCAGCGCCGCACCGTTGCCCCGGCCTTCACCCCTGGCGAGATCGACAAGATGGCTGCCGAAGTGCGGATGCGCACCGCCGCCGTGCTCGATAGTTTGCCGTGGGGCGAAGAGTTTGACTGGGTCGAAAACGTCTCAATCGAATTGACCACCGGCATGCTGGCGATCCTGTTCGGCTTCCCGTGGGAAGACCGCCGCCTGCTGACTTTCTGGTCAGACTGGGCTGGCGACGTTGAACTGGGTCTGGCGCGGGAGCTTAACGATACCCGGTTCGAAATCCTTCAGGAAATGGCCCAGTACTTTGGCCGCTTGTGGATGGAGCGGACTGGCGCCCCCCCCAGCCGTGACCTGATTTCGATGATGCTCAATTCGGATGCAATGAACCATATGAGCCCGCAGGAGTTCATGGGCAATCTGGTGCTGCTGATCGTGGGCGGCAACGATACCACCCGCAACACCATGTCAGGCATCGTCCATGGTCTGGACCAGTTCCCCGATCAGCGCGCGATCTTTGAAAGCGATCCCTCAGTGATCCCCAACGCGGTGCAGGAATGCATTCGCTATGTCACCCCGCTGGCCCACATGCGCCGCACCGCGACGGATGATGCCGATCTGTTCGGCCATGAGATCAAGAAGGGTGACAAGCTGATCCTGTGGTACCTCTCGGCCAATCGCGATGACACCGTGTTCACGAACCCGGACAAGCTGGACATCACGCGTGACAATGCCCGCCGCCACCTCTCGTTCGGCTATGGCATCCACCGCTGTGTTGGTGCCCGCCTGGCCGAACTGCAGCTCAAGATCCTGCTGGAAGAAATGCACGCGCGCCGCATGCGCGTGAACGTGACTGGCCCGGTCCAGCGGGTTCGTGCGAACTTCGTCCACGGCTTCCGCAAGCTGGGCGTGACGCTTAGCAAGTTCTGATTCAACGGAGGCTCGGATGCATTCCAGACGGCAATTGCTTGGTTGGTTGGCGGCAGGTGTAGCGGCCAGCGGTATCGCTGCCTGTTCGAACGCCGAAGCGAAGGACTTTCCGGTCCGGTTCAGCGATGCCGATTGGAAGAAGCGGCTGACGGGCGAGCAGTATTATATCCTGCGCCAGAAGGGGACCGAGTACCCGGGCTCCTCGCCGTTATTGCATGAAAAGCGCAAGGGCGTGTTCGTCTGCGCCGCTGATGGCAACGTGCTCTATTCGAGTGCCACCAAGTACGACAGCAAGACCGGCTGGCCCAGCTTCTGGGACGTTTTGCCTGGCGCAATCAGCACCGCAACCGATTTTGAGACCGGCTATCCGCGCACTGAAGTGCACTGCGTGAAATGCGGCGGCCACCTGGGGCATGTCTTCAACGACGGACCCAAGCCCACCGGCAAACGTTACTGCATGAACGGTGACGCCATGCTCTTCCGCCCCACCTGACCGAAGCCGGGCCTAACGAACGCGGTAGACCCGCAGCCCGTTGAGGTCCTGAAGCGTGACCGGCTCCAACCAGCTAGGTAACTTTTCGTGCAGCAGCTGCGCCATGAAACCGTCTGGCGCGTCGGCCTGGTAAACCATTGGCTCAACCAGTCCGGGACAAAGCGCAATAAAGCCAACGCGGCGCCGGATCACGATTTCGTGGGCCTGTTCGGCGCTGCCGCGAAATGCGGTGATGACATCCCGCATCGCGGCGCTGGTTCGGTGGTGGCCGCTGGCGACGATCCGGTGGTGGCTGGCATAAAGCAGCGCCGGGCCGGTATCGAGCGGCGCGAGGAAGTTTGCCGCCGGCAATACATTTATCCCGCCCAGGTTCTTGGCAAGTTCGCATCTGGCGTTGCTTTCCACCTGGCGTTCCAGTGCTGCCTGTTGCGGCCAGGCCAGAGTCACAATCGTCCGCACCGGCAGCGCCGGGACCAGCGCAAGCAATACCGCTGACATCACGGCAAGGCGGCGGCCAAGCGCCGGGATCTCGCGCGCATCGTCCAGCCAGCTGCGGACCTGCGCGGCGGCCACCGGAGCGGCAAAGGCCGCCGCCACGGCCGAGGCCCGCTCGACCAGCACGGCAACGACTAGCGCGGCGCCGACCAGCAGGGCGTACTCGGCCCAGAGCCAGCGGCTGGCGCCATTAGAGTCCCGCCAGCGCAGCGCCAGTGCGACCAGCGCCAGCAGTGGCAGGCTGACAGTCTGGACCGCATCGGCGATTGACTGATGCCATATCGGCAAGCCCTCGCTGACCCTAAGGTACCAGAATTCCCGCACCACCGGGTCGAGCGCGGCAAAGGCATCGCCGCTGGCGCATTGTGGGGCCAGAGCAACTGCAGTGGACAGTCCGGCCGCGCCAGTCAGACCGAGGGCGAGAACTTGCTGCCAGAGCTTTGGCTGGGCGAAACGTGTGGCCAGGCAGCAGCCAGCGGCGGTCACTCCCAGCAGCGCAAGGTGCGCCCCGGAAACGACATCACAGTATTCAATGGGCAATTCGCTAGTTCGGTGGCTGAGGAGCCAAAATCCAACGGATCCCAGGGCCAGGCTGGCCATTCCGTGGCTCAGCCAGGCGGCATCGCGGGAATCGCGCAGCCAGCGCAATGCGAACAGGCCCATGACGGCCGCAGCGAGCGGAAGTCCCTCGATCGAGATTGCCAGCCAGAAGGCAAGCGCCAGCCCGGCAATCGTTCCGCCCTTGCGGGGATTGGCCGCAAAGGCCGCGTTCAGCGCGATCAGCGCCATCACGATTTGCCAGCCATGGTGATCGATCCGCAGCGGGCGGAGTTGATGCAGTACCGGCACTGACAGCGCGAGTACGAGGCAGGCGAACAAGCCCACTTTGGTCCCGAACATCTGGCGAGAAAACCGGGCAACCAGCGCCACCACGCAGCCAAACGTTATCAGTGGGACCAGGGTCAGCGCGCCCAACTCAGCCAGCTGCTGACCAACCAGCGGGCGCAGCGCTAGGATTACGGCGGCAATCGGCGGATCGATCAGGCGGGTCCAGTGCATTGCTGCACCCGTTGGCGGGTTGATCCGGTACTGGTGGACATCAAACCAGCTTTGTCCGCCAATCCAATCCCGCACTTGCAGCAGCCGCAGCAGATCGTCTGGATCAGGGAACTTGACCTCGGCAATGATGCGGGCGTTGATGATCAACAACAGGGCGCACAGCCCCAGCCAGACCAGCGCGATGCCGCGCCAGAATGTTGACCCGGCTGGTTGCGGGTGGGGAATGGGCAAGAGCGGGGGGGGCATCAGTCGCGGAATACCAGGTGCTTGCGCAAGAGCCAGGTGACGGTGAAGCTGGCAACGATTGCCACCAGCTTGGCCAGGCGCGGGTCGCCGTGCAGTGCGGCGGCAAGGCCGACGATGGCGGTGGTAATGACCAGGCCGATCAGTGCCGATATGACGAACATCGCTTTCTGGCGGGTCCGGGCCGGGCCGTGTCCGGCCACGCTATCGGCAAAGACCTTGCGGCTTGAGAGGATCCAGTGGGCGGCGATTCCCGCGCAGTAGCCGGTGGCCGAGGCACTGGCTGCCGGCAGACCAACCGAGAGGAGCGTCAGGAACAATGCCAGGTCAACGGCCAAGGCACCGATGCTGGCTATGCCATACCGGATCACTGTGGCCTTGCGCAGCCGCTTTACCAGGCCGGTCAGGTTCTGCGTCATGCCGCGTATTTCCTATTGGTGCCAAGCATTGGGACTGATCCCCGGCCTGCGCTGTCCAGTCTGGTCAGGCGGCGTCGCGTTTATCGGACGCTACACGCTGCGGAACTTCGCGAACCGAAGCCAGTGCTGCGGCCTGATCTTCGCTCAATGCGGTTCGGGTGGGGGCGATCGCCTGTTCAGCGCCTTCATCACCGGCTTCGTGATATTCGGCGTCTTCGTTGACGCACCAGGTGTCATAGATTCGCTCGCCAGCCACGATGTTCTGCACCGTCAGCATGGCGGTCATCATGGCGTGGTCCTGATTGTTGTAGCGGTGCATGCCGTTGCGACCGACCAGGTGCAGACTGGGCCAGGTTGCTTCCAGTTCGCGGCGCATGGCATCGACATGGGCGGCATAGTCTTCATCGTAAACAGGGTAAGCCTTTTCCTGCCGGACTACCGCGCCGCCGATCACCTGTTCGGCCGAAACCAGGCCGAGCTGGGCCATTTCGCGGGTGGCGAGGGCAACCAGATCATCGTCGTCCATCGTCCAGAGCCCGTCACCCTCGAAGCAGAAATATTCCAGGCCAACACAGGCCACCCCGGCGTCTGGCACCATTTCCGGCGACCAGGAGCGGAAGTTCTGGATCCGGCCGACCTTCACCTTGCTATCGTGGATGTAGATCCAGTTGTCCGGGAACATGTCCTCATCGGCGCGGATTTTGAGCGCTACGGTCAGGAAGTCACGGTACTTGAGCTGCTTGGCGTTGAAGCTGGTCGCCGGCAGCGGATGCAGCCGGGCAGCGAGTTCGCGCATCGGCGCGGAGCTGATCGTGTGTGCGGCGCGGATCACAATATCGCCGGCCGGGCCGGTCGCAGTCATCCGCCAGCCACCCGCATTGTCGCTCGCCAGTTGCTTGAGGCTATGGCCCATCAAGACTTCGCCCTTGCCGCTGCCCACGATCTTGTCGCGCGCGGCGTCCCACATCATGCCGGGCCCAAGGCGCGGATAGCGGAAGGTTTCGAGCAGGGTCTTGGTCTGCATCCCATCATTGGGCCGCTTGTTGAGGCCCAGACTGCGCTTGAGGCCATCGATCACAGCGCTCCACAGCGAAAGGCCCTTGATCCGCTGGGCGGCCCAGTCGGCGCTCATTTCGTCGCAGGGCATCCCCCAGACCTTCTCGGTATAGGTCTTGAAGAAGATCGAATAGAGTTTGTGGCCGAACTGGTTGACCGTCCAGTCCTCGAACGACTTGACGTCCTTGTTCGGGAAGGCCTTGGCCTTGGCGAAGCTGATCATGCACAGGGTGGAGCGGATCACTCCCAGGTTCCACAGCGCCTCAAAGGCGCGCAGCGGGTAGGAATAGAACTTACCCTCGTAATAGATCCGGCTCATCCGGGGACGCTGGATAAAATCGTCGGGAAGGAGCTCGTTCCACAGGTCAACCACGGCCGCGCTCTTCGAAAAGAACCGGTGCCCGCCGATATCAAAGCGGTAGCCTTCGTGTTCGACCGTACGGCTGATCCCGCCAACGTAGGTCTGATCCTTTTCGATAATCGCCACGCTCAGGCCCTGCTTTGTCAGCAGATAGCCGGCGGTCAGGCCGGCCGGGCCGGCGCCGACAATCGCAACATCCACAGTGGTTTCGCGTGGATTACAGCTGCCCGGGATATTCTGGACCGACATTAAAGCCCCCTTCATTCTGGCGTGACCCGGATGTGAAGGAAAATGCCTAACCAGTAGTTAATACGTATAAGAGGGCGATGGTCGCGGCGCGTTTACTGCCGCGCAGCTGCTGGCGGAGACTGCCCGAACGGCAGATCAAATTGTCAGGTTGGTGCGGACGGTGGGACTCGAACCCACACGAGCAAGGCTCAGGGGATTTTAAGTCCCCGGCGTCTACCATTCCGCCACGTCCGCATCGCGGGGCCGCCTTACTGCGGTGCGATGGGAATTTCCATCCCTGCCTGCAATGGGTCACCCCAACGGCAACGGCCCGCCTCCTGTAGGGAAGCGGGCCGCTTTATCGCCATGGGCCGGAATTCCCGGTCCAGGTCAGCGCATCAATCGGCGTTCAGCCGCGCGCGCATTTCCTTGCCAGGCTTGAAATACGGAACTTTCTTGCCGGGAACGGCAACACTGGCGCCGGTGCGCGGGTTGCGGCCCTGACGGGGATCACGCTGGCGGGTCGAAAACGCCCCAAAGCCGCGCAGTTCAACCCGACCGCCTTGCGCCAGCCGCTGTTCGATTTCCTCAAAGAAGGTGTCGACCACCTTTTCGATTTCGTCGGCGCGAAGGCCGGGATTGTCGCGAGCGAGAGCCTGCAGCAGTTCGGATCTGATCATTTCACGCCTTCCTAGGGGTTTAGCATAACCCCGTGATCTTTTGATTTGTTCAATCTTTTTTGGCGCGGCGCGACCTTCGACCCGAAGCAGGGCGCACAGCTGAGATCATAAATGCCAGAGTAAGGCTCTGTACGCAATTGGGGATTCTAGCAGAATTGATTCAAACCGGGAGCAAATCCACGGCCGTGATGCCCAACCGCTCCATCTTGGCCCGGATTTCCGGCCAATCGCGGGACAGGAAGGCCGCGCGCTCGGTCCGGCGCAAGCGCTCTGCTGCGCCGCGGGTGACGAACATGCCAACACCGCGTTGCACTTCGACCAGGCCATCGAGCTGGAATTGCTGATAGGCTTTGGCGACAGTCAGCGGATTGGCGCCCTGCTCTGCTGCCAGCGCGCGCACCGAAGGGAGCATCGCCCCTTCCGGAAAGGTGCCGTCGATGATCGCTGCCGCGATCAGGTCGCGCAGCTTCAGATAAACAGGTTGTGTGTGCCCAGCCATGCTGTTTCACTGCCATAATACAGCGCGTCGGGCAAGGGCATTTGGAGTGCGGCTCTTGTCTGCAATAATCCGAAAGCCGCGATTAATTTTGCTTCACAGCGGCGCAAAGGCGGCTAATCCTTAGGCCATAACGGCTCCGCTTCGGCGCGGGCTGCCTAATATCGGGGAGCATACCATGAAAGACCTGTCCTTGTGGAACGAGGGTGACTGGATCGCGGCAATCGCGATCGTCGTTCTCGGA
Organism: uncultured Novosphingobium sp.; assembly: GCA_964572445.1. Classification (GTDB taxonomy): domain Bacteria; phylum Pseudomonadota; class Alphaproteobacteria; order Sphingomonadales; family Sphingomonadaceae; genus Novosphingobium. Next base: position 6,737 of record CAZNFV010000059.1, read on the forward strand.
CTATTTCTGGCCATCGGCAGCAAGATCGCCATCCAGAAAGAACCTGAATTCGCCGGCCACCCCAAGGGCCTGTACATGTTGTTCTTTGCCGAAATGTGGGAACGCTTTTCCTACTACGGCATGCGCGCGCTGCTGATCTTTTACCTGACCAAGCACTGGCTGTTCAGCGATGGTAATGCCAACCTGATCTACGGCGCTTATACCAGCCTGGTTTACATCACGCCGGTCTTGGGCGGCTATCTGGCTGACCGTTATCTGGGTCAGCGCAAGGCCGTGCTGTTTGGCGGACTGTTGCTGGCAATCGGCCACAGCCTGATGGCGGTCGAAGGCATGCACGGCGTGACTGACCCGCTGATCAAGCAGGCCGACCCTGCGATCAACGTGTTCTGGGCGGCGCTGGCCTTCATCATCGTCGGCTCGGGCTTCCTCAAGGCGAACATCTCGGTGATGGTCGGCCAGCTCTACAAGCTGACTGACGTGCGTCGTGACGGGGCCTACACGGTCTTCTACATGGGCATTAATGTCGGTGCGGCGATCGGGACGATCCTGGTTGGCTATCTCGGCGAAACGATTGGCTGGGGCTATGGCTTCGGCCTGGCCGGTATCGGCATGCTGCTTGGCCTGGTGGTCTTCGTACTTGGCAAGAGCGCGCTGAATGGCGCGGGCGAAGCCCCGGCTCCGCTCAGCAAGGCGCGGGAAACGACTCTTTACGGCATTGGCATTGCTGCGGTCGCGGTGTGCTGGGCGCTGGTTCAGTACCAGTCGGTGATCCAGAACCTGCTGGTGGTGTCAGGCGTCGGGCTGCTCGGTTACGTGCTCTACGAAACCTTCAAGCTCGACAAGGAACCGCGTGAGCGGATGTTTGCCGTGCTGTTCCTGATCAGCCTCAACCCACTGTTCTGGGGCCTGTTCGAACAGGCTGGCGGATCAATGAGCCTGTTTACCGATCGCTATGTGGATCGCGGCGCTGCCCCTGCCTCGCTGTTCCAGTCGATCAACCCGATCTACATCATCATCCTGGCCCCGCTGTTTGCCGGGCTTTGGCAGTGGCTTGGTCGGCGCGGCAAGGAACCGTCTGCCCCAGCCAAGTTCGGCCTGGCACTGGCCCAGATGGGTCTGGCCAACCTGGTGCTGGTCTGGGGTGCGGAAGCCTATGGCATTGCGGCGATGACGCCGGTGCTGTTCGTCTTCCTTTACTACCTGCTCGCCACCACGGGTGAGCTCTGCCTTTCGCCGGTCGGGCTGTCGGCCATGAACCGCCTGGCGCCAAGCTACCTGGCCTCGCTGATCATGGGTGCCTGGTTCTACATGACCGCGGTCGGCAACTTCGTCGCTGGCAAGATCGGTGAAGCGACCGGTGGCCATGGCGGCGAAATGAGCAAAGAAAAGCTGCTCGAAATCTACCAGATGTTCGGCTGGATCTCGATCGGTGCGGCGGTGGTCGTCCTGCTGCTGAGCCCGATCGTTAAACGCTGGATGCATCTCGATACCCTGGAGGATCGCAAGTAATGCGCGCGCATAAACTAATCGCCGGCATGGCCGCGCTGGCCCTTCTGGCCAGCCCGGGCCTGGCCGAAAAGAAGAAGAAGGAAGACAGTGTCTCGCCGGCCGCGAAGGCTGCGCGTGAGTTCAACAAGAACCCCTTCCCCTCCACCTATCGGCCTTATGCCAGTGAGCCAACGGCCCTGACCGGCGCAACCGTGTTTGACGGCGCCGGTGGGCGGATCGAGAATGGCACGGTGCTGCTGGCAGATGGCAAGGTTGTTGCCGTCGGCGGCGCGGACCTGACCATTCCGGCGAACTTCCGCCGGATTGATGCCGCGGGCAAGTTCGTCACCCCCGGGATCATCGATATCCACTCGCACCTGGGGGACTATCCCAGCCCAAGCGTTGAAGCGAATTCCGATGGCAACGAGGCGACGGCACCGTCCACGCCCGAAGTCTGGGCTGAACACTCAGTCTGGCCGCAGGATCCCGGATTCAGCCGCGCGCTGGCCAATGGCGGGATCACCTCACTGCAGATCCTGCCAGGTTCAGCCAACCTGATGGGCGGCCGCTCGGTGGTCCTCAAGAACGTCTATTCGCGCACGATCCAGGGGATGAAGTTCCCCGGTGCGCCTTATGGCCTGAAGATGGCCTGCGGCGAAAATCCCAAGCGTGTCTATGGCTCGAAGGGGCGGATGCCATCGACCCGGATGGGCAACATGGCCGTCAATCGCTCCAACTGGCTCAAGGCGCAGGAATATCGGGCGAAGCGCAATGCTGGCAAGCTTGAGACCCGCGATCTTGGCATGGAGACCCTGGCCGGGGTGCTGGACGGAGAAATCCTGATCCAGAACCACTGCTACCGCGCTGATGAAATGGCGCTGGTGCTCGATATGGCGAAAGAATTTGGTTACAAGGTCAGCGCCTTCCACCACGCTACGGAAGCGTACAAGATCGGCGATCTCCTCAAGGCCGCTGGCACATGTTCGGCCATCTGGGCTGACTGGTGGGGCTTCAAGATGGAAAGCTATGATGGCATTCCAGAGAACGCCGGAATCCTGCAAAAGGCCGGAGCCTGCGTCGTAATCCACTCGGATGATGAGAACGGCATTCAGCGCCTCAACCAGGAAGCCGCCAAGGCGCAGGGCGATGCCCGCCGCGCCGGGATTGCGATTTCCGACGCCGAAGTAATCCGCTGGCTGACGCTTAACCCGGCCACGGCGATGGGGATCGGCCAGCAGACCGGGAGCCTCGAAGCCGGCAAGATGGCCGACATCGTGCTGTGGAACGGCAATCCGCTGTCAGTCTATTCGCGGCCCGACAAGGTCTGGATCGATGGTGCACTGCTGTTCGATGCAGCCGATCCAAAGCGCCGTCCGGTCAGTGATTTCGAACTCGGCCAAGTCGGTGAAGGAGACGTGAAATGAGCCCGCGCCAGATGTTGCTGGGCGCGGCCGCGCTCCTCGCCCTTTCTGCTCCCGCAATTGCCGAAGACGTGGCGATTACCAATGCCACCGTCGTGATCGGCGATGGATCGGCGCCGATCCCGAACGGCACGGTTGTGCTGCGCGGTGGAAAAGTGCTCAGCGCCGGAGCCGGTATTGCCGTGCCCGCTGGCGCACGCACCATCGATGCTACCGGCAAGTGGGTCACGCCCGGCCTTGTGGTTGCAGTCACCGATATCGGCCTGTTCGACGTTGAAGGCGTCGAAGAATCGAACGATGAAAACGCCAGCAAGAGCCCGTTCAACGCCGCGCTTGACCTGTCTCCGGCGATCAATCCGCTGGCCCAGCACATTGCGGTCAGCCGCGCCGGCGGGGTGACCCGGGCGGCCGTGGCGCCGCTGCGCACCGGGGCGATTTTTGGCGGGCAAGGCGCGATCATCGATCTCGCCTCCGACAGCCAGCCGATCACGCAGGCGCGCGCCTTCCAGTTCGTGCAACTTGGTGAGAACGGCGCGCGTGCCGCTGGCGGCAGCCGCGCTGGGGTCCACGCGCTGCTGCGCAATGCCTTTGTCGAAGCGCGTGAACTGGCCCGCCGGGGTGGCGGCCAGGGTGCCGATCCACGGCTGCAGGACGCAGCACCAGAGCGCCCCGGCGATGCCTTGCTGACCCGGTTCGATGCTGCGGCGCTGGTCCCGGTCGTAATGGGCCGCCAGCCGCTGTACGTCCGGGCCGAACGGGCCTCGGATATCCGCTTGGCGCTCGCGCTGAAGACTGATTTTCCGGCGCTTAAGCTGGTAATCGTCGGCGCGACCGAAGGCTGGATGGTGGCAAAGGAACTGGCAGCCTCGGGCGTGCCAGTACTGGCCACCCCGCTCAATGACCTGCCGGGCAATTTTGAGCAGCTTGGCGCGACCCAGTCCAACGTGGGCCGCATGGCTGCGGCTGGGGTCAAGGTTGGGCTTGGCGCATTCGGCGATCAACCGCGCTATGCTCCGCAATATGCCGGAAACATGGTCGCGCTGACCAAGGTGCCGGGTGCCAGCGGGCTTGACTGGGGCCGGGCCTTCGCAGCGATTAGCTCAGTCCCAGCTTCGATCATCGGCATGGGCGACAAGTTCGGCAGCCTGAAACCGGGCCTCGCCGGCGACGTGGTGATCTGGGATGGTGACCCGCTGGAAAACAGCTCGGGCGTAGTCCGGGTCATGATTGACGGGGTCGAACAGTCACTGGTCAATCACCAGACCAAGCTGCGTGATCGCTACAAGGTGCCGACCGAAGGCGCGCTGCCCAAGGCCTATGAGTGGTAAGTAGTCCCCCTCCCGCTTGCGGGAGGGGAGCTAAGGAGAAGATGCCATGGCTGAGCAAATGACGAACCTGATCGCCGCAGCGGTGGCCTTTGTTGGAACCCACTTCGCGCTCTCTCACCCTCTGCGAGCCGGGTTGGTCCGGATCATCGGCTCGATCGGTTTTCAAATCGTCTATTCGCTGGTCGCCTTCGCGACGCTCGGGTGGATGGTCATGGCCTATCGCGCGGTGGGTCCAGAGGCCGGACTATGGGACGGCACCGGTGCGCTCATCTGGGCTATCTCCAGCCTGCTTACCTTGATCGCTGCGGTGCTCTTTGTCGGTAGCCTAATGGGCAATCCGGCCCTGCCGGATCCCCGCGCATTGAGCCTGGCAGACAAGCCGGTCCATGGCGTGTTCCACGTCACCCGGCACCCCATGATGTGGGGCTTTGCGCTCTGGGCCGTGGCTCACGCCCTGGTCAGCCCGACTCCGCGCAGCCTGGTCCTGACCGCATCGGTCGGTTTGCTGGCGCTGGTTGGATCCCACATGCAGGACCGCAAGAAGGAAGCGCTGATGGCCGCCGCCTGGACCGGTTGGGAGGCGAAGACGTCGTACGTGCCCAAGTTTGGCGGACTGGCTAAGGCTGGACTGGTGCCCTGGTTCGGCGGCCTGGTGCTGTGGCTGGCCGCGACCTGGGCGCATATCCCCGGCAACGGCATGGCTGCTGGCCTGTGGCGCTGGGTGGGCT
>CAZNFV010000060.1:0-11695 GCA_964572445.1 uncultured Novosphingobium sp.
CAGCTTTTCCGCATCCTGTTCGTAATCGACCAGCGCCTTGGCGGCCGCCAGCGCGTAATTGCCGCCCGACCCGATTGCAGCAATGCCGTGTTCGGGTTCCAGCACATCGCCATTGCCGGTCAGGATCAGCAGCACGTCCTTGTCGGCCACGATCATCAGGGCTTCGAGGTTGCGCAGGTACTTGTCAGTCCGCCAGTCCTTGGCGAGTTCGACTGCGGCGCGCATCAGCTGGCCGCGGTGTTGTTCCAGCTTCTTTTCCAGCCGCTCAAACAGAGTGAAGGCATCGGCAGTCGCCCCGGCAAACCCGGCGATAACTGAGCCATCGCCCAGCCGCCGCACTTTGCGGGCATTGGGCTTCATCACGGTGTTGCCCATGGAAACCTGACCATCGCCGGCAATGACGGTCTGGCCGCCCAGCTTGACGCCGATAATAGTAGTGCCGTGCCACGGGATCAGGCCGTGGCTGCTGTTATGCCCGTTTTGATAATGATCCATGCGGCGGGATATATGTCGTGTCGCGCCGCTTTCAACGTGGCGGCAGATTAACTGCCGTTCGGCCCACCGCGCCCGCCAGCGCCGCCTGCACCTGTACCGACCGTGCCGATATTTCCGAACAGGTCTTCAAGGAAGGACCGCTCGCGGCCAAGGGTTGGCGTCTTGCCGCCATCGGGATCAAGGACCACGACTTTTTCCATCCCAGAACGCTCAACCGCTGACACATTGCCGCGCTCATCAAAGCTGATGCGCAGCACCAGCTGCTCGTTGATCTTCGGGCGAGTAAAGGCGGCCTGGCGGGTGTTGGACGAAACGTAGTACCAGTCCTTGCGGCCAAAGGCGCTTTCAAAGGTCGGGCGACCAAGGGTGCGCTCAACCGACTGGCGGTTGTCTATCCCCGTCTGAACGGAATCAAGCAGCGGCTGATCTACGATATAACCGCGATGGTCCTTGATCGAGTTGCAAGCGCCCAGCGTCCCCGCTGCTGCCAGAACCACCATCGCCTTAACCACTGCTGCTCGCATCGTCTGCCGTTCCTGTCGTTCCAGTGGCAGGGCAGACCGGGCAAGACGATTGCCCGCAGCGTGCACCCGCACTATCGCGCCTGAGCCTTAGGCTGCCTTGACGCGCCGCGCAATGGCGGCAAGCAGGCGCTTGGGGACAGCCGGTTTAATCCCGGCTGAACGATTGAAGGACATTTATCCATGGGTCTGTTTGCCCGCCTGTTCGGCAAGACGAAAGATGAGCACGCCGAAGTTCGCCCGCTGTGGCATGCCATCGTGGCGCTGGCGCGGACTCCGCGCTGGTATTCGGAACTAGGACTGGCCGATACCGTGCCGGGGCGGTTTGATGCCGTGGCGCTGGTCATGGCACTGGTCTTGCTGCGGATGGAGCGCGAGCCGGATCTGGTCAGCAAATCGGTCTTACTGACCGAACTGTTCGTGACCGACATGGATGCCCAGCTGCGTGAAACGGGCCTCGGCGACATGGTTGTGGGCAAGCATGTCAGCAAGCTGATGGGCGCGTTGGGCGGGCGGATGGATGCCATGCGCGGCGGCCTGGCCGGAACTGAGCCACTGGTCGCGGCGCTTGAGCGCAATATGAGCCTGGCCGAAGGCACGGACGCAGCTGGCCTGGCCGCCGAAGTCCGCGCGCTTGCCGATCTGTTGGATACCTGTGATGTGGCCGGATTGCTGGCCGGAAGGATTGCCCCGTGAGTGAATTTTCCCGCACTTATGACCCGCGCCTGCTGCCCGGCAGCGCGATTCAGCTTGAGGCGAGCGAGGCAGAACGCGCTGCACTGAGCAAGCGCTTTGGCCTGGTCCGGATTGACGCGCTGACCGCTGAGATTGAACTGGAGCGCGCGGAACGGGGCGCCCGCGCCAAGGGTAGATTACGGGCTGCTGTCGTTCAAAGCTGCTCAGTGAGTGGCGAAGACTTGCCGGTCAGCATTGACGAACCGGTCAGCCTGCACTTCGTCCCCGCCCGCGGTCCTTCTGCGCCAGACGAAGAAATCGAGCTGGAAGCCCAAGAACTGGACGAGATCGAATTTAGCGGCAGCCTGTTCGACCTGGGCGAAGAATTGGCCCAGACGCTGGCCGTGGCGATCGATCCCTATGCGGTAGGGCCCAACGCAGAAGAAGCCCGGCACAAGGCCGGGCTCCTCGATAAGGCTATCAGCGGACCGTTCGCGGCGCTGGCTGCCTTGAAAAAGGCTGACTAGCTCAGAACGGGATATCATCGTCCAGATCATCAGCGAAGCCGCCGCGCGATGCGCCGCCAGCGGCACCGCCGCCAAAATCATTGCCGCCTGAACGCTGGCCACCACCGGAGCTGCCGCCTGAGCCGCCGCCCCAGTCACCGCCGCCGCCCGAACGCTGGCCGCCGCCACCCATTCCACCGCCTTGGCCGCCGCCAGCACCCGGCGCACCGTCCAGCATGGTCAGGACGCCGTTCATGCCGACCGAGATTTCGGTGGTGTACCGATCATTACCCGACGCATCCTGCCACTTGCGGGTGCGCAGCTGGCCTTCGATGTAAACCTTGCTGCCCTTCTTGAGATAGCGTTCGGCCACGCCGACCAGGCCATCCGACTGCAGCACAACGCTGTGCCATTCGGTCCGCTCCTTGCGCTCACCGGTGGCCTTATCCTTCCAGTTTTCGGAAGTCGCGATCCGCAGATTGCAGATCTTGCCGCCGTTCTGGAAGCTCTTAACCTCAGGATCCTGGCCCAGATTGCCGATCAGGATTACCTTGTTGACGCTACCTGCCATCGAAATTCGCTCCGCTACAACCCGAGCGCGACGGCGCTCCAATAGGTGATTCCGGCGAAGATGTAGGCCAGCCCGAATAGATAGAGCAACATGAAGGCGGGCCATTTCCACCCATTCGTCTCACGCCGGGCAACGGCGATCGTGCTCATGCACTGTGGGGCGAAGACAAACCAGGCCAGGAAAGCCAGCGCGGTGGGCAGGCTCCACTTGGTGCGCAGCTGTTCACCCAGCGCCAAAGCGGCCTGCTGCTCGTCTTCAGCCGCAACCGCATAAGACGTGGCGAGCGAGGCCACCGCCACTTCGCGCGCGGCCATCGCCGGAATAAGGGACAGCGCGATATCGCGGTTAAACCCGATCGGTTCAACCACCACGGCCAGGCCATTGGCCAGCTTGCCGGCGATCGAGGCATCGACCTGATTCTCCCCTTCACCGGCGCGCGGGAAGTTGAGCAGCAACCACAGCACCACGGTCACCGTAAAGATGATCGTGCCGGCGCGGCGCAGGAAGATCCACGCCCGCTGCCACAGGGCCAGCAACAGATCCTTCGCGCGCGGCAGTTGATATTTCGGCAGCTCCATGATGAAGCCCGAAGCCGTGCCCTTGGTCACCGAACTACGCAGCACCAGCGCCACCACCATCGCCCCGACAATCCCGATCACGTAAAGCCCGAACAGCACCAGCCCTTGCAGGCCGACGCCGGGCAGGACCGCGCGGTTGGGAATGAAGGCCGCGATGATCACGGCATAGACCGGCAGGCGCGCCGAACAGGTCATCAGCGGGGCGATCAGGATCGTGGTCAGCCGGTCCTTCGGATCGGCGATCGAGCGCGTCGCCATGATACCCGGGATTGCACAGGCAAAGCTGGACAGCAGCGGGATAAAGCTGCGGCCCGACAGGCCGACATGGGCCATCAGCCGGTCCATCAGGAAGGCCGCTCGCGCCATATAGCCGGATGCTTCCATCGCCAGGATGAAGAAGAACAGGATCAGGATCTGCGGCAGGAACACGACTACAGAGCCAACGCCAGACAGCACACCTTCGGTGATAAAATCGCGCGCCGGGCCTTGCGGGATCGAGGCGCGAACCTGATCGGCAATGGCGCCAATCACGCCTTCAAGCGCATCGGCGAAGGGCGTCGCCCCGGTGAACACGGCCTGGAACACTACGAACAACAGGCCAAACAGTACCAGTGGCCCGATCCAGGGATGCAGCAATACCTGATCCAGCCGGGCATGGAGCCGACGCTGGACCGATTCCGACAGAATCGCGGCAGCGGCAATCGCATGGGCTGAAACCCGGCGTTCGGTCAGCGTGGTATGCGGATGCCGGGGCTCCGGCAGGCGGTCTTCAGCCACGGCAATCGCAGCGGCCAGTTCCGGCAGACCGCGCCTGCGCACAGCGACGGTGGGGATCACCGGCACGCCCAGTGCCGATTCAAGCGCAGCAGGATCAAGCACCAGTCCGTCCCGCTCGGCCAGATCCACCATATTGAGGGCAACGACAACTGGCCGGCCAAGCGCGATAATTTCTTGCGCAAAGACCAGATGCTGCTCGAGATTCGAGGCATCCAGCACGACGACCAGCACTTGCGGCGCCGCTTCGCCCGACAACTCGCCCAGCACGACCTTGCGGGTCACTTCCTCGTCCGGGCTGGTCGCATCCAGGCCATAGGAGCCCGGCAGATCGGTCAGTTCAATGGTCTCGCCGTCCGGCAGGACCAGCCGCCCCGCCTTCCGCTCGACAGTCACTCCCGGATAATTGGCGATCTTCTGCCGCGCGCCGGTAAGCGCATTGAACAGCGCGCTTTTGCCCGCATTGGGATTGCCGACCAAGGCGGCGCTGCGCAGGTTTGCCATATCAGGCTGGCTCCACCTGCATGGCGCGGGCGTGCGCCCGGCGCAGCGCTACCGTCATCCGGCCGACGGTTATTGCAAGAGGATCGGCACCGCCAAAGATGCCGCGATGGGCCACGGTGACCTGAGCCCCGGTATCAAGCCCAAGCGCGCGCAGGCGCTGCCCTTCGTCCTCAGCCAGCACAGCCCAATCGACCGCAGCAATGCGGACGGTTTGTCCAATGGGCAGGGCATCAAGCGTCATGCTGACCGCGCTGCCAGAACTGGCGCGCAATTGCAAGTCATTCGCAATAGTTGATCTGGATCAATTCAGCGCGCTGGATAGCGCAAGCGGCCCAGAAAACGCGCCGGGCTAAAGCCAGTGAAATCGCGGTTCAGAAACCGGGCCTTGGCCTTTTCAAACTTCATCACGCCATCAATCCGCCGTTCCAGGAAGGCGCGGGAATCGGCCTGCCCTTCACTGCGATCGTGCGCCAGCACGGCCAGTGTCGCGCCATAGATGCCGGATAGTAATGTGCGCTTGGTATAGTGGTTGTAATCGGTCGCCGTATCGCCCGCGAGCCGCCACATCAGGTCAGCACTGTGCCAGCCCAGCTTCAGCGCCTGCGGAGCATTCTGCGGCATGGCCATGATCGCCAGCGCGCGCGCCAGCGCCTCCTGCTGCGGAGTCACGTAATCGAGCCGGAATTGCACGAGGGTGCGGATGCGCTCGCGAATTTTCAGTTGTGCCAGCCGCTCGGCCGGCCACTCATCCGCCATCGCCGCATCGCAGGCCGCGATCCACGCGGCGATCATCGCCATTGGCCCACCGGAAAAGGCAAAGGCGGCAACGGCCGGGTCAACACCGGCCAGGTCGGCCGCAGCGGTAACGGCTTCGTCGCTCCAGCCATCGAACACGGCGGCATCGGCAATGGCCGGGGCCAACTGGCGGCGCAGGTCTTCGAGCGAGGCAGCGTCTGTGGTCATGATATCAGAACTTGGGCCCATAGGACTTCGCCTTATCGCCGCCCTTGGGCTTGGCGTTGGTTTCAATCTCAGTCAGCAGGTTGCTGCCGCCCAAGCGAGCATAGTCCTTGGCCGTGCGGCCAGAATTGTCAGCCCGATCCGGATCAGCGCCCGCTTTGAGCAGCAGCCGCATCACTGGAACATTGCGGTTGTGCACCGCAGTGATCAGCGGCGTCTCGCCCGAATTGTTGCTTTCATCCAGCCGGGCACCCCTGCTGACCAGCAATTCGACACCTTCAACGAAATTGCCGTTCACGGCCGAAACCAGCGGCGTAACGCCTTTGGCATCGCGGGCATTTACATTGGCGCCCTTGGCAATCAGAAACTGCATCCAGGTCAAATCGCGGCGGCTGGTGACGATATGGAGCGCAGTCTCCCCCGAAGTCAGGTCGCGGGTGTTGATCAAGGTTGCGGCCGGATCGGCGAGCGCCTGGGTAACCTTTTCGCCATCCTTCTTGCGGATGGCTTCAAGGAACTTGTAGCTCTCAGAAAACTGGGCGAGCGCTGGGGTGGCGAGCGAGAATGCAGCCAGTGCTGCCAGCGTCGTGATGATCCTGCGCACCCGAAATCCTCCTGCTGCGGCGGGAATCGCCCCACGCCCGTCTTGCGCCGCGCGCTTTAGCAGAGCATGAACCGGCGCGCCATGAAGAAGCCCCTCTCCTTTATACTATTCGCCGCCCCCGCCCTGTTTCTGGGCACCCTTTCTGCCTGCCAGCAAGCCGCAGCACCTCCGGCCGAACTGATCGGCACGGACATCAAGGGCGCGCCCTTTGGTGGACCGTTCTCCCTGACCGGAGAGGATGGCAAACGCTACGCCTGGGATGATTTCAAGGGCAAGTACCGGATGGTCTACTTCGGCTATGCCTTCTGCCCCGATGCCTGCCCGACTGACGTTGCCGTGATGATGCGCGGTTTCCAGAAGCTGGAAAAAGAGCATCCCGATCAGGCCGCCAAGGTCCAGCCGCTATTCGTGACTATCGATCCGGCGCGCGACACGGTGAAGGTCGTGAAGGAATTTACCGATAGCTTCCACCCGAAGCTGCTGGGGCTGACCGGCACCCAGGCCGAGATCGACACCGCAACCAAGGCGTTTCGCGTCTATGCTGCACGCGGCACAGACCTGGGCCAGGGCAATTACCTGATGGACCACAGCCGCTTTGCGTACCTGATGGACCCCGATGGCAAGCCGATCGTGATCCTGCCGGTCGACAAGGGGCCTGATGCGGTCGCTTCCGACCTTGCAGCAGCGGTGCGATGAGCGGCCTGCGGGACCGCTTTTGGGAACGCCCGATCGAGACGCTGGACCGCGCCGAGTGGGAAGCGCTGTGCGATGGCTGCGGCCAGTGCTGCGTCCACAAGGCCGAGGACGAAGATACCGGCAACATCTACATGACCAATGTCGGCTGCAAACTGCTGGACCTGCAGACGGCCCGGTGTGGTGACTATGCCAACCGCAAGCGGCAGGTGCCCGATTGCGTCAAGCTGACGCCAAAGCTGGCCCTGACGCTCAGCTGGCTGCCTGAAACCTGCGCCTATCGCCTGCGCGCCGATGCCGAGCCGCTGCCTGAATGGCACTATCTGGTCTGCGGTGATCCCGAAGCAGTGCACAGCGCCGGCGTATCGGTGCGCGGCAAGGTGATCGGCGAGCAGTTTGCCGGCCCGCTAGAGGATCACATCATCCTGCCCCCCGGCATGGAACTGGCCGATGATTGACTGGCTACGCCGCCGGCCTGACGAAGTGCCGCAGGTTGAAATCGACGGCCGGCTGTTGCCGCTGGCCGTGCGCCGCAATGCGACTGCCCGGCGGATGACCATGCGCCTGGCTCCTGATGGCAGCGAGGTCCGCATCACCTTGCCGCGCTGGGGTCGCAGCGCAGAAGCGCTCGAATTCGCCCGTTCAAAAGCTGATTGGCTCGCTGTCCAGCTCGCCAAGGTGCCGCAGGCACCGGTCCTGGCTGATGGTGCAATGCTGACCTACCGCGGACAGCGACTGACGCTGAGCCACGATCCAGCCGCGCCGCGCAAGGTCCAGCTGGGCGAGGCGGCGATCCTGGCCGGTGGCCCGACCGATAGCCTCAGTCGCCGGCTCCAGCGCTGGCTGGAAGGCGAAGCGCTGCGCCTGCTGGCCGAAGACCTGGCCTATTATTGCCTGCGCGATAGCCGTATGGCACCGCCATTGGCGCTCAGCCGGGCGCAGCGGCGTTGGGGTTCTTGTGCGGCCGACGGGACAATCCGGATCAACTGGCGGCTGATCATGGCCCCGGATGCGGTGCGCCGCTCGGTGGTGGCACACGAGGTTGCCCACCTGACGCACTTCGATCACTCACCGGCTTTCCATGCCCATCTTGAGGCACTGTTCGAGGGCGAGATTGACATGGCCAACCGCTGGCTCAAGCGTGAAGGCCGCAGCCTTTACGCGCACTTTGGCTGATCCCTAACCTGATCTTAACCATCATGGGCGGACAATTCCGCCATGATCCGCCGCGTCCTTCTGTTCCTGACATTCGCGCTGGCAGCCCCAGCAGCGGCGCAGAGCGATTGCCGGCTGTGCTATAGCGACAGCGGTAAGCCGGGCGAGCGAGCGCTGGGGCTTGAGATCTTTGCCGACCTCAATTTTGCCCGGCTGGCGCTGGCCGGACATGACGGCGGAAGTGCCGAAGTTGATGCCGCGAGCGGATCGAAACGAACTGGTGGCTCGGTGGTAAACCTTGGCGGCCTGCCAATCACCGGTCGCGGCCGGGTGACCGGTGAGCCCTTGCGCGCAGTGCGGGTCGATCTGCCGCAGTCGGTGCCGATGACCGCGCCTGACGGCGGCGCGGCTGAGCTTAGCGGCTTCACCACCGATCTGCCCAGCCACCCCACGCTGGATGCCAATGGCGAGCTTAACTTCAGCTTTGGCGCACGGCTGGTGCTGCGCAGCGGGCGCGGCGGGAACTATCGCGGACGTATTCCGATCACGGTCGATTACAACTGACCGCTGGCGCTCGGGCCATCAAGTCCCTATCTTTGCGACCATGAACTTCCTGCGCAACGTCAATCCGGTCGGAGCGATCGCCGATTTCCGCACCGTCTTCCAACAGGCTGGCGGGCATCGTTGGCGCATAGCGCTGGCTTCGGCAGCAATCACCTTCGGTATCTTTTCGGTCATGGTGCAGGAGAGCTGGAAGCGGCCGCGCCCCCGCCCCGAAATCATCTACATCAGTTCCTGGCCAGCCGATCGCACTGCGGCTGAAACCCAGGCTTTCATCGCCGAAAATCAGCGCCGTAAAGATGCTGAGGCCAAGCTGATCGCAGACCAGCAGAAGATCGGGCAAGACGTCTGGAAGACGCTCGGCAAGGTCTCTGGCATGGATGTCGACAAGATTGCCGCCGAGGCCGAAGCTGATCGCATCAAGGCTGAGGCAGAAGCCCAGGCTAAGGCCGAAGCTTTGGTCGAACCCGCGAAGCCGCCGGTTGAGCGCTGAGATCGACCATCGCTGGCTGGCCGCCGCCGCCGCCCTTGCGGCGCGCGGCAGACCGCTGAGCCGCCCCAACCCGGCCGTTGGCGCAATCCTCGTCAAGGATAGTTGCGTGGTCGGGCGTGGCTGGACCCAGCCGGGCGGACGGCCCCATGCCGAAGCCATAGCCCTCGCCAATGCCGGAGCAGACGGCCGCGGAGCTACGCTTTACGTCACGCTGGAACCATGCGCCCATCACAGCGCGCGCGGCCCCTCCTGCGCCGATCTGGTCGCGGCGGCGGGTCTGGCGCGGGTGGTCGTCGGTTGCCACGATCCCGACCCTCGCACGGCCGGGGCTGGCATAGCGCGGATCAGAGCCACTGGCGTTGCGGTGGACTTGATCGAACACCCAGCCTGCCGCGCGAGCCTGTCCGGCTTTCTCATGCGCTGCGAACAAGGCCGCCCGGAAGTGACACTAAAGCTGGCGCTATCGGCCGATTGCCGGCTGGCTCCGCCGCAGGGCCAGTGGCTCACCGGAGAGATCGCCCGCGCCCACACCCACGCCTGGCGCGCGAAGATGGACGCGATTCTGGTGGGGCGCGGCACGCTGGAGGCCGACCAGCCCCGGCTGGACGTGCGCTTGCCCGGTCTGGCCGCGCGCAGCCCGGAACGCTGGCTGCTGACGCGGGGTACTGCGCCGGAAGGCTGGCGCGCCTTACCCAATCCGCAGGACATCGCCCTGCTCGCTCCGGCCCAGTATCTGATGGTTGAAGGTGGTGCCCAGACGGCGCGGGCCTTCTTGTCTGCGGGGCTGGTCGACCGGATGATGCTGTACCGCGCGCCGCAGACTGTCGGCGGCGATGGTGCCGCACTGCCTGAGCTTGCTGCCGAAGCCTTGGCCGGATCAACCGAATGGGTGCGTAGTGACAGCCGCCCGCTTGGCAACGACCGCCTTGATGTTTACGAGCGCGGGTAATGTTTACCGGAATTATAACCGCCATCGGCACGATCCGCGAAGTCCGCCAGCAGGGTGACCTGCGGATCGTCATTGCCTGCCCTTACGATCCGGCCGGAATGGCCATCGGCGCCTCGATCGCCTGTTCGGGCGTCTGCCTGACCGTGGTTGAACGCGGCGGTGCGGCGGGCGATGCCTGGTTCGCGGTCGATGTGTCGGGCGAAACGGTTAGCTGCACGGCCGATAATCAGTGGACTGAAGGGCGCAAACTCAACCTTGAGCAGGCCCTTAAGCTGGGTGACGAACTGGGCGGCCATATCGTTACCGGCCATGTCGATGCCATCGGGCGCGTGGTCAGCCGCAGCGATGTTGGCGGTTCGATCCAGTTCTGGATTGAGACTCCGAAGGAACTCGCGCCCTATGTCGCCCCCAAGGGCTCGATCACGGTCGATGGCGTATCGCTGACGGTGAATGAGGTGACGGACGAGGCTGACGGCACCTGCCGCTTCATGCTCAACATCATCCCCCACACCTGGGAAGTGACCACGCTGGGTGCGTTGCAGGCCGGCGAGGCAGTCAATCTGGAGATCGACGTGCTGGCGCGCTACCTCCAGCGGATGCAGTCGCTCAGGGGTTAAGCGGCCCGCCCGCGAAGCTTTCGCGGGTAATCTCAAAGATCACGTGCCGCATCGGCCCACTCGGCGTTTCGACCATGTCGAACCGCTCGGTCAGCCGCCCGCCGATCTTGGCCATCGCCCGCTGCGAGCGCAGGTTGCATTCGCCCACGCGGAATTCGACCCGGCCCACGAACTGCAACGCATGGGCCAGCATCAATCGCTTCATTTCGCGGTTGTAGGCGCCGCCCCAGTGGCTGGGGGCCAGAAAGGTCCAGCCGATCTCAACCGTGCTATTCGCTTCGGGCTTGTACTGGGATGAGCCGATGATGGCGCCGCTGGCCTGATCAATTACCGCCAAGGCTCCGCCACGCGCCAGGGCATCGGCAAAGAAGCGGCGAAACACCGGTTCCTGCCAGCGATCATGCTGCGGATGGATCGCCCAGACCTGGGGATCACTGGCGACGGCAAACAGCGCGTCCCAATCATCCGGCACCAGCGGCCTCAGCAGCAGCCGCTCCCCTTGCAGGACCGGCTGCCGGTTCATCTCAGGCGCTGACTGCAGCAACGGCAGCGATGAACTTGTCGATATTGCCCATGGTCAGCCCGGCCACATTGATCCGGCCCGAACCCGCCATGTAGATCGCGTGGTCTTCGCGCAGCTTCAGGATCTGCTCACCCGACAGCGGCAGCATCGAGAACAGCCCGTTCTGCGATCCCAGCGGGGTCAGGTTGACGCTGCCCGCCATGCCGGCCGCAGCCAGCCGCGCGCGGACCTGGCACATCCGGGCGCGCATGGTGTCCAGCTCGTCCAGCCACAGTTTGACCAGCGCAGGGTCTTCCAGGATCAGCCGAACGGCCGCAGCGCCATGATCAGGCGGCATCGACCAGGCGGCGCGGGCCAGGGCATAGCCATGCGAAAGCACGGCATTGAGATGCGCCGGATCCGAAACCATCGCATAGACCGCGCCAACGCGGTCACGGTACATTCCGAAGTTCTTGTCGCACGAATAGGCGATCAGCGCTTCAGGGACAGCGGCCAGCACGCGGCGCAGGCCATAGG
>CAZNFV010000061.1:0-11621 GCA_964572445.1 uncultured Novosphingobium sp.
CATAAAGCGCCTCCTTGAATGGGGCCATGCCAATGCGGCGGTAGGTATCGATAAAGCGCTCGCTATCTGAACGGTTTGCGAGATAGACTTCGGTGGCTTTCTCAACGGCGGCAACGATGCCGTCCTCGTCAAAACCAGGGCCGGTGATCGTGCCGAGCGAGGTGTCGGCGGCTTCGCTGCCGCCCAGCAGCAGCTGATAATTCTCCACCCCCTTGCGGTCGACCCCCAGGATGCCGATGTGGCCAGCGTGGTGGTGGCCGCAGGCATTGATGCAGCCGGAAATCTTGAGCTTCAGCTCACCGATCTCTTGCTGCTTGCTGGCGAGCCGCTGACTGATCTTCTGTGCCACCGGGATCGAGCGGGCATTGGCCAGGCTGCAATAGTCCAGCCCCGGGCAGGCGATGATATCGCCGACCAGATCGAGGTTGGCCGTGCCCAGGCCATTGGCGTCCAGCACCTGCCACAGCGCGTAAAGATCGGCCTTCTTCACATGCGGCAGCACGATGTTCTGGGCGTGGGTAACGCGCAGTTCGTCGAACGAATACTGCTGCGCCAGGTCGCCCATCAGCCGGATCTGCTCGCCCGTCGCGTCACCAGGGATGCCGCCAACCGGCTTCAGGCTGATCGTCGCGGCGATATAGCCGGGCTGCTTGTGGGTCAGGCAGTTGTTATCCACCCACAGCGCGAAATCGGGGTCGCTGCGGTCAAGCGTGTCGGGCGCACCGGCCTCGAATGCCGGGTCGACGAACATCGCCTTGATCCGCTCCAACTCGGCCAGCGGCGGCTCGATATTCTGGCTGAGCAGGTGGGCAAATTCAGCCTCGACCTGGCGGGTATACTCGTCCTTGCCCAGTTCGTGGACCAGGATCTTGATCCGCGCCTTGTACTTGTTATCGCGCCGTCCATATCGGTTATAAACCCGCAGACAGGCCTCCGAATAGGTTATCATTTGATCGATTGGCACAAAGCCATTGATCAGCGGAGCGATCATCGGGGTGCGGCCCATGCCGCCACCAACATAAAACGCCGCGCCGATCTCGCCAGCCGCGTTGCGCACGATCTGGATGCCGATATCGTGCAGCTTCATTGCTGCACGGTCCGTGTCAGAGGCGATCACCGCCATCTTGAACTTGCGCGGCAGGAAGCTGAACTCCGGGTGGAAGGTCGACCACTGACGGATCAGCTCGGCATAGGGGCGGGGATCGACCACCTCGTCGGCCGCCGCGCCGGCATATTGGTCTGATGTGGTGTTGCGAATGCAGTTGCCGCTGGTCTGGATCGCATGCATCTCAACCTTGGCGAGATCGGCCAGGATATCGCCAGCGTCTTCCAGCTTGATCCAGTTGTACTGGATGTTCTGGCGGGTGGTGAAGTGGCCATAGCCGCGGTCATACTTGTCCGCGATATCGCCCAGCATCCGCATCTGCGCGCTCGACAGCGTGCCATAGGGAATGGCAACCCGCAGCATATAGGCGTGCAGCTGCAGATAGAGGCCGTTCATCAGCCGCAGCGGCTTGAACTGGTCCTCGGTAATGTGGCCTTCGATCCGGCGGCGCACCTGGTCGCGGAATTCCTCGACTCGGGCATCGACCATCGCCTGGTCATACGTGTCATACTTGTACATCAGATCACCCAATCGCCAGCGGCAGGATCGGCCGGCTTTAAAGTCAGGTCGGGGCGCACGGTCGGGCCGAGTGCGCGAATGCGTTCCTTGATATGGCCGGGGCGGACCCCGCTCGCATCCTTCACCGCGTCAATCGCATAGGCAGCATTGACGCGGCGCGCGGCCAGTTCGCGGGCCAGGATCGTGTCAGCGTGGTCGCCCACATCAACCGCATCCTCAACATGGAGCGACCACTGCACGCCGTCCCACCAGGTGACGGCGCCGGTCTTCAGATCATTCCCGGTCAGGATTTTCACTCTGCTGCCTCCAGCGCCAGCGCGCGCAATTGTTCGATGTGGGGTTCGGCGGTGACTTCGCCGATCACGATCACGGCCGGGCTCTTGACCTTGTGCCGGACAACGAGGTCGGGCAGCCCCGCGAGGGACGCGCGCAGCACGCGCATCTGCGGGCGGGTGGCGTTTTCAATCACCGCCACCGGCATATCGGGGGCCAGGCCATCTTCGATCAGTTTGTCAGCAATCGCCTCTGCCGTCGCGAGGCCCATGTAGATCACCAGGGTGCGGCCCTTGCCAGCGAGGCCCGACCAGTCCTGTTCGCTCAGGCCCTTGCACTGGCCCGCGACAAAGGTAACGATCGAGGCCGAGCGGCGATGCGTCAACGGCATCTGCGCGGCCGCAGCCCCGCCAATCGCGGCGCTGATTCCGGGGACGACTTCCACCGCTACCCCGGCGGCGTGGCACGCCTCAGCCTCTTCCCCGCCGCGCCCGAAGATGAACGGATCGCCGCCTTTGAGCCGGACCACTTCGGTGCCGGCGAGGGCTTCGCGCACCAGCAGGGCGTTGATTTCTTCCTGCGGCATGGTGTGGCGCGAACGGCGCTTTGCGACCGAGATCAGCCGCGCTTCGGGGCGGGATAGGGCCAGGATCGCCGGATCGACCAGTCCATCGTGGACAATCAGCTTGGCCCGCATGATCAGCCGCGCGGCGCGCAGTGTCAGCAGGTCAGGATCGCCGG
Source organism: uncultured Novosphingobium sp. (assembly GCA_964572445.1). Classification (GTDB taxonomy): domain Bacteria; phylum Pseudomonadota; class Alphaproteobacteria; order Sphingomonadales; family Sphingomonadaceae; genus Novosphingobium. Next base: position 2,639 of record CAZNFV010000061.1, read on the forward strand.
GACCGGCACCGACCAGCCAGACCTTGCCAGCAGGAGAAGGAGAAATGCTCATTCCGCCAAACTGGGCGTTTGACGGCGCCGCTGCCAGCCAGAATGCCTTTGCAGGGGATTAGGACAGCTATTGCGGCTTCATCTGCTCGGGCGGGACCGGCAGTTCGACTCCGTGCTGGCCGAACAGCCGCCAGACATTGCGCAGGATCGCGGAACGGATCGCCCCTGTGCCGATTTCCGGCTGGCTGATTGAGACCTGGATCTCGAACTCGATGCCTTTTTCCGCGAAGTTGACCAGCCACACCGCGGGCGCAGGCTCGGGCTGGACCCGGTCCACCCCTTCGATCGCTTGCAGCATCAGCTGCTCGGCCAGATCCAGATCGGTGCCATAGGCCACCCGTACCGGCACCTTCAGCCGTTCATCCTTGGTGCTGGCGGTCCAGTTTTCGACCGATGAGGTCATCAGCACTTCGTTCGGGATCAGGAACTTGATGTGATCGCGGGTGGTGACTGCCACGGCGCGGATGCCGATCCGGTTGACCTTGCCGACGGTCTTGTCTGCCCCGGTGCCGACCGCGATCACGTCACCCGGATTGATTGAACGGTCCATCAGCAGGATGATGCCCGAAATCAGGTTGCCCAGCGTCTTTTGCAGGCCAAAGCCGATGGCGAGGCCGAATGCGCCCGAGAAGACAGTTAGCGCGGTCAGGTTGATGCCCAGCACATCGACACCGATCAGGACCAGCGCCGTCCAGACCGCGATGCTAACCAGCTTTTCGCCCAGCACCTGCTGCGCCAGATCAAGCCGGGTCAGCCGCCGGAATACCCGGCGCACCAGCCGCGTCAGGGTCCAGCCGGTCACCAGCACCGCGACGACGACGGTCAGCAGCTTGAACCCGCCCAGCAGGGAGATGTGATAACCGCCCAGATCAAACCCGATGACATCGAGCCAGCCGAGGAATTCGGGCCAGCTCATGCCGCAGCCCAGGCGGCCAGGCCGCGCTCAAGGTCAGCGATCAGGTCAGCCGGATCTTCCAGGCCGATCGACAGCCGCACGCCAAACCGGTCGGCGGCGTCCATATCAGGCAGCGGCCAGTGGGTGGCGGTGCGCAGGCCGGCCGGATCAATCGGCGTGATCAGGCTTTCGAACCCGCCCCACGAATAGCCGATCCCGAACAGATCGAGCGCATCGATGAAGGCATCGCGCGCCGCGCCGTCCTTGCCCGCAAACACGAAGCTGAACAGCCCGCAGCCGCCGCTGAAATCGCGGGCCCACAACTCATGCCCCGGCGATCCGGGCAGCATGGGGCACAGTACGCGGGCCACTTCGGGGCGGGCATCGAGCCACTGGGCCAGGGCCATGACGCTCGCCGTCTCGCGCTCCAGCCGCAGCCCCATCGTGCGAAGCCCGCGCAGCGCGAGCGAGGCATCATCGGGCGAGACGACCTGACCCAGCGCCTGCGCGGTCCTGCGCAGCTTGGCGTAATAGTTTGCGCCCGCCGCCGCACTGCCCAGCATCAGGTCGGAATGGCCGCCGACATGCTTGGTCAGGCTCATCACCGTGATATCCGCGCCGCGTTCCAGGGCGGGGAAGGCCAGTGGCCCGGCCCAGGTGTTATCCAGCACCACGGCAATCCCGCGCTCTCGCGCCAGGGCGGAGAGGGCGGGGACGTCCTGCACCTCCAGCGTGAGACTGCCGGGGCTTTCCAGCAGCACCGCCTTGGTCCGTTCGCAGGCGGCAGCGGCAAAGGCCACCGGGTCTTGCGGATCGAACCAGCGAGTCTCAATCCCAATGTCCTTGAGCAAGCCGCGCGCCATGGAGCGGCTCGGCTCATAGGCGTTGTCGGTCATCAACAGAACATCGCCGGGCCGCAGCACGGCCAGCAGTGCCCCGGCAATCGCCGCCACGCCCGAAGGATACAGCACGGTTCCGGCCGCGCCGAGTTCCAGTTCGGTCAGGGCGTCAGCCAGGGCCCACTGGGTGGGAGAGCCGCGCCGACCGTAATAGAAGTGGCCGTCTTCGTTGGGCTTACCGGCATGGACCGCGGCTGCATTGGGATAGAGGTGCGTAGAGGCGCGCCAGACCGGCGGGCTGACGACCGACCCGGGCTGGCTGGGCGTACCGGTCCATTCGGCGCTACGACCGGCGCCAACCAGGCGCGTGGCGGAACCAATGCTCTCAGAATTCTTCTTCGCCAAACCCGGTCCGTTCGCAATCGTTACTCAGGCTGCTCCGGTCGCTTTCGGCGTCTCCGGATCGGCCCCCCATTCGCTCCAGCTGCCGTCATAGAGCCTTGCGTCCTCTTTGCCCAGCAGGTGCATCGCGAACAGCAGGACACAGGCGGTCACGCCGCTGCCGCAAGTGGCGGTAACTGGCCGGTTCAGATCGAATCCGGCATCAGCGAAGGCAGCGGCCAGCGCGTCCTTGTCCTTGAACGTGCCATCGGCGTTGAACAGGGTTGCATAGGGCAGGTTGCGCGATCCGGGGATATGGCCGGCGGCAATCTGTGGGCGCGGATCGGCTTCTTCGCCGGTAAAGCGGGCCGCACCACGGGCATCGAGGACCTGTTCGGCACCGCTGCTTACATTGGCGAGCATCTGGTCCTTGGTGCGAACCTTGCCCTCTTCCTGCCAGGCGGTGAAGTGGCGATGGCGCAGCGTTTCGCGGCCCTCGGCCAATGGACGCCCTTCAGCTTTCCATTTGGCAATCCCGCCATCGAGGATCGCTACATCGTGCGCACCGAACAGCTTGAGCATGAACCAGGCGCGCGCGGCGGTCTTAACCGGGCTGTCATCATAAATAACGATCCGGCTGCCATCGCCCAGACCCAGCGATTGCATACGGCTGGCGAACTTTTCGGGCGGTGGGAGTGTATTATCGACCGGAGAGCCGGTATCGACCAGATCGGCCAGGTCCATGAATACCGCGCCGGGAATGTGGCCGGCCAGGTATTCATCCAGGCCCTTGCGGCCCGAAGACGGCATGTGCCAGCTGGCATCAACGATGCGCAGATCGCTGGCGCCGATTTCGTTGGCCAGCCATTCAGTGGTGACAAGACTTTCCATATCGACCTCGCGTCCTCCTAACGCCATCCGGCCAAGCGTGCTGTGCACGTCATATCCCGGGCTGGTGTCGCGCTCCTCTTCGCTGCACCTGCGAACGCAGGCTTAACGCGCCGTGTGGACCGCGTCGAGGGCAATTCGGTCAATCGACGGCGCGTTGCCCCAGCTTGCCATAAGTGCGTGGGCCCAGGTCAAGCCGGAACGGACGCAGCGCGCCACCCGGCTGTTCGGGCAGATCGCCGATAACGAAGGTTTGCGCGATCACCACCGGCACGTTGTCCGCCTGTGCGGCTTCCACGCGGAGCCGGGCCAGCGGCACGAAATAAGCAGCATTGCCGGCGCGGATCGGGGTGATCGCGGTTAGCGGTAGCCGCATCTCACCCTTGAATTCCGCGCTCTCTCCGGGTGCGAGTTCGATCAGCGCGTGGCGCAGTTCCAGCTTCTGGTCCGGATTGGCGATCTGCTGATCGACTGGCAGCGTCGAATGGGCCGCTACCATATCACCCTCGATCGCCAAGGCGCTCAGCTGGGTCGTGCCGTTGTTGGTCAGCCGCACTTGATAGGCCAGCGTGGTCGCCAGCAGCGAAGCATCCAGGCGCCGGGCCTCCAGCGTGATCTGCAGACCTTCCGGCTGGGCTACCGGCGTGGGTTTGGGGGCAGGAGCCGGAGCCGGAGCCGGAGCCGGAGCCGGAGCCGGAGCAGGGACAGGTTCGGGTTGAGGTGCCGGGACGATCGGTGGTTCGAAATCGAGCTGGTCTGCGGCGCCGGGTTTGCGCCGCCGCCAGATCAGTCCGCCCACCAGAGCCAGCAGCGCCAGCGCGCCAACCAGCGCCCCGGTGGCGAAAGCGGTCCATTGTGATGCTGGCGCAGGGCCAACCGCGGGCGCTGCGGCTGATGGAGCCGGTGTGACGGCAGGTAAAGTCGTGGGAGTGGCCGCAGCGGATGATGGCACGCCGGGCAGGACCAGCGCGCTTGCCGAGGGGGTAGCCGCTCCAGATGACCGCGCTGTCGCCGTTTGCCGCGGGTCCGGGCGGATTGCAGCGCGGGTCGGGCCGGCACTGGCTGCCGGGGTTGCGGCTGGGGAGGTCTGCGGTGCCGGAGTCGGGCTGGTTCGGACCACCGGACTGTCGCTGTCGACCGGGCCGGGCGGACGGGCAGTCGGGTTGGCTGTACCCGGGGGCAGGCTGAACACTTCCTGCGCCGCCGCGGGCAGGGCAGACAGGATCAGGCCCAGCGCCATTGCCAGACTGCTTGTCCCGATTACCCCCGAAAGTCTCGTCACTGTATCTACCCTTCAATTGCCCGCGCTGGTGGCACGGGCCGCCTTGAATAGGGAATGAACCCGCGCATTCAACCCGGTGGCTTGTCTTGCGCGCGCGTTCGGGGCAAGGCCGTGCCATGTCGGACACACTTCAACCCCTCCATCTGGGTCAGACCAGCGCACTTCCTGCTTCGCCCGAAGAGGCTGTGCTGGACTATGTTCCCAACCCGCGTCCCGGTGCGCTCTATCTGGCGCGCTTTGCCGTGCCGGAATTTACCTCGCTCTGCCCGGTAACTGGCCAGCCCGATTTCGCGCACCTGGTGATCGATTATGCTCCGGGCCAGACGATCGTCGAATCCAAGAGCCTCAAGCTGTTCCTTGGCAGCTTTCGCAACCACGCCGGCTTCCATGAGGACGTGACTGTCGGCATCGCCCAGCGCTTGTTCGAAGAGATGCAGCCGCGCTGGCTGCGGATCGGCGGTTACTGGTATCCGCGCGGTGGGATCCCGATCGACGTGTTCTGGCAAAGCAGTGCCCCGCCCGAAGGGCTGTGGGTGCCGGATCAGGGCGTGGCAGGATACCGCGGTCGCGGCTAAGCGCCGTTCAGCGGACCTAGGTCGCGGCTAAGCGCCGCTCAGCGTACTTAGGTCGCGGCTAAGCGCCGCTCAGCGCGTACCCAAGCCGCGCGCGATAATCCCGCGCAGGATTTCCCGTGTACCGCCGCGCAGGCTCCAGCTTGGCGCATTGTGGACGATATTCGCCAGGACGGAGGCATAGGCTCCGGCTGCGCGTGGATCGGGTTCAGCATCGACCAGTTCGCGTGCCACGTCAGGCAGCGCCTGCTCGAACAGCGCACCGACATCCTTGACGATAGCGGCCTGCAGGTTGGCGTTCTGGTGGTTCTGCAACATCCCCGCGACCGAGCGTGAGAGGCGGCGCAGCACCGCCAGCCGCGCGGTGACGCGGCCGACAGTGATTTGCGCGGCATCGCTATCGCGGCCTTTCAGCACTTCGATCAACTGAACCATCAGCTCGATTGAAGAGAGGAAGCGTTCCGGGCCAGAGCGTTCAAAGGCCAGCTCGCTCATCACCTGATCCCAGCCCTGGCCTTCTTCGCCCAGCAGCATATCGGCGGACACCACAGCGTCCTCAAAATGCATCTCGTTGAAGTGGTGCTGACCCGCCAGGTCGATGATCGGCTTGATCGTCAGGCCGGGGGTGTTCTTCAGATCGATCAGCAGCTGGCTGGTGCCAAGATGCCGGTCCGCCGGGGTGCCGCTGGTGCGGCAGAACAGGATCACATAGTCCGCTTCGTGCGCGAAGCTGGTCCAGACCTTGGTGCCGGTGACGCGGTAGACATCGCCGTCCTTCACCGCCTTGGTGCGAGTCGCGGCGAGGTCAGAGCCCGAATCGGGTTCGCTCATCCCGATCCCGAACGACAGCTCACCCGCGGCGATGCGCGGCAGGAAGGCCTGCTTCTGGGCCTCGGTCCCGAATTTCAGGATCGATGGGCCCGACTGGCGATCGGCAATCCAGTGCGCGCCAACCGGGGCTCCGGCGGCCAGGCATTCCTCAACGATCACGGCCCGTTCAAAGGCGCTGCGCTCATGCCCGCCGTATTCCTTGGGCCAGGTCATGCCGAGATAACCGGCCTGTCCCATCGCCCGGCTGAACCCGCGATCATAGCCGTACCAGTTGTCGCTGCGCTGGCGCGGAGTGCGGTCCTTCAGCTGCTGGTCCAGGAAAGCGCGGAATTCAGCGCGCAGTGCGATGACTGCTGCCGTATCAGCCGGCGGGGCGGGGAAGGGGATCGCGCTCATAGTGCTGTCACCATTGGCCAGTAGCCTGGGCCGCCCGCAGACAGTGCGGCAGAGCCCAGCAGTTTCGCCCAGGATACCTGGCCGCCGAATTCGTCGCGCCAGGCCCACAGGGCAGTGGTGTAAAGGTGCAGGCGGTGCTCACGCGTAAAGCCGATCGCACCGTGCATCTGTGTTGCGATCGCGGCCCCGGCGGTCGCAGCCTCGCGGGCGCGCAGGGTTCCGGCGGCAACGCCGAGCACATCGCCGCGGGCCAGAGCTTCCCCGGCCAGATCGGCGGCGGCAGTGGCGCAGGCCAGTTCACCGGCCAGCTTGGCCAGTTCATGCTGCACCACCTGGTTCTTTTGCAGCGGCTTGCCAAACTGGACGCGGGTCGCGGTGTGGCTCAGCGTCATGTCGAGCGCGGTTTCCAGCGCCCCGGCGATCTGATAGGCGCGAACGGTCGCACCAGAGGCTAGCGGGCACCACGGCAGCGCCGCTTCCGCCTCAATCGTCCAGTCAATGGCGAGCGACGGGCGCGGCTGGAAATTGGCAGAGGTGCCAGCTTCGGCCACTGTCCAGCCCGAGCGCGGGACACGATACAGCTTGTTTCCCACCGCCAGCGCCAGGCAATCTAGCGCCTCACCCCAGGCAACGCGGGCGACGGTGCCGGTCAGGCGGCCATTGCTGACGGCCAGATCATCAGCGCGGGCGATGCCGGCCGGACCTTCAGCGAGCGGCAGGCCAGCCGCGGCCAGCAGTTGGTTGGCGGCCATGGTCTCAGCCACCGGCAGCGGCATCGCGTGGCTGCCAAGCAGCCGCAGCGCTTCACCAGCCTCAGCGAATGACAGGCCAAAGCCACCTTGATCTTCAGTCAGCAGGGCCAGCGGGAGGCCCATTTCCTCAACCTCTGCCCACAGCGCGGGCAGCCATTGCCCTTCGCGCGCAGCAGCCTGTGCTGCATCATCGAGCGACCGTTCAAACAGCCGCGTGATCATTTCTGCAAGCATCGCGTGCCCGTTCCCTGCGATTGATTTTGGTGCCGGCTAGAGGATTCGAACCCCTGGCCCCCTGATTACAAATCAGGTGCTCTACCAACTGAGCTAAGCCGGCAACGTGGACTTTATGCTGGCGTCCTTTGCGTCAGGTTGCGCCAAAGGTCCACCCCTCTGTTTGCGCAAGCTCTGGCGTTAACCCCGGCGGTGCCCATAATTCTGGCCGTGCATGGTCGCGGCGCAGCCAGGCAGCGGTGATCAGGGCATCTGCGGCATGGTCAGTAATTGCCCCGGTTCCGGCGATTTTGGCCGAGTTCAGGGCTACTAGCGCCGCGTTAAGATCGGCATAGTCGCGAATCTTGGAAGCGCCGGTGCGTCGTCCCGCAGCCCTCGCCGCAATGGTCGTGTAAATCTCGCACACTACCGATCCGCTGTGCGGCAAGGGATCAATCGGCCAGACGGGCAGGTGCCCGGCCAGCCGGTGCAGCAAGCGCATACCGGTCAGGCTTGATTTGCCGACCTGCGCCGCGCCAACCAGGTTGAAGTTTGAATAGGGCCGGCAGCCCATCGCCTCTTGCGCGCGCTCAGTCATGCGGAAGCGCCCCCGGCCACCGCCGAACAGATCTCCTTCGCGCCCGCCGTGGCGGCGGAAATGGCGCGCAGCTTCGGGATGATCGACCAGGCTGCTGGCAGACAGATGCGGATCATCCGCGCAAATGCGATCGATCAGGGCCCACAGCGCGCGGGCGCTGTTGGGGCTTTCCGGCCAGCCGGGGAAGAAATCGCCCGCTTCGGCGTGGGCCAGGCTGATCCCCATATCGAAGCCGACGATGGTCTGGTCCGGCAATTCCTTAAGCAACCAGTCCAGCACTTCGGGTCGTGACCAGCGATGGCCGGGGCGGATCAGTTCCGGCGCAGCGGAGCCGGTGCTGCACAGGGCGACGGCGATCCCGTGGTGCCGCTCTCCAGCGGCGCCTGACCAATCGATGGCGACGAAGTTCTTAAAGCGGTTCGGCGTCATTCCCCGCGAAGCTCACGCCGCCGCTTGTCCCAATATTCCAGCCGTTTCAGCACTTCACGCTCAAACCCGCGTTCAACGGGGCGGTAATAGTCCTGCGCTGGCATGCCTTCGGGCCAGTAATCGGCGCCGGAAAAGCCGTCTTCGGCTTCGTGGTCATAGGCGTAGCCGGCGCCATAGCCGATGTCCTTCATCAGCTTGGTCGGGGCGTTCAGGATGTGCGCGGGCGGGGAGAGTGAGCCGGTTTCCTTCGCGCTCTTCCAGGCTTCGTTCTGCGCGGTATAGGCGGCGTTCGATTTGGGCGCCGTGGCAAGGTAGAGGCAGGCCTGAACAATCGCCAGCTCTCCCTCAGGACTGCCCAGAAACTGATAGGCATCCTTGGCGGCCAGGCATTGGGTGAGCGCTTGCGGATCGGCCAGGCCGATGTCCTCGCTGGCAAAGCGCACGAGGCGCCGCAGCAGGTATAGCGGCTCTTCACCGGCAGTCAGCATCCGGGCGAGGTAATAGAGGCTGGCCTGCGGGTCTGAACCGCGCAGCGCTTTATGCAGCGCAGAAATCAGGTTGTAGTGCCCGTCGCGGTCCTTGTCATAAACCGCCACCCGGCGTTGCAGGAACGCGCCAAGCGCCGCCGGGTCGAGCGGTTCGGGGATCTTGGCATTATAGAGCGTTTCGGCCTGGTTGAGCAGGAACCGGCCATCACCGTCCGCGCTGGCGACCAGTGCCTCGCGCGCTTCAGGGGTGAGGGGCAGCGGCCCGGCGATAGCCTCGGCGCGGGTCAGCAATTCATCCAGCGCGCGCGCATCAAGCCGGTGCAGGATCAGCACTTGCGCGCGGCTGAGCAGCGCGGCGTTGAGCGCGA
>CAZNFV010000062.1:0-11482 GCA_964572445.1 uncultured Novosphingobium sp.
GCTCCTCGCCGGGAAAGTCCTGACTGCCGCTGAAGAACTGGGTGGTGACGCATTCGCGCGTGCCGAGCTGTTCGGTGAGGTGGTCCGCCAGCCCGCCGGGGAACTGGAACACCGCTTCGGCGGGCACGTCGTCGCTGGCGAGGCTCGCTGCGCATTTCCAGCGGATTTCCACCCCTGCGAACAGATAGGCCTTCGAACGCGCCAGCTTGAACAGCCGCGCGGGCTTGAATTTCGCGTCTTCGCCGAAGATTTCCGGGTCGGGAATGAAAGTCACGGTTGTGCCGCGTCGGTTGGGCGTGCCGCCGAGGCTCTTCAGCGGGCCAGTGGGCAGGCCCTGGCTGAATTCCTGCGCCCACAGCTCCTTGTTCCGGGCAACCTCGATCCGGGTGTGCACCGAAAGCGCATTGACCACGCTGACCCCGACCCCGTGGAGGCCGCCGCTGGTCGCATAGGCCTTGCCGGAAAACTTGCCGCCCGAATGCAGCGTGGTGAGGATTACCTCGAGCGCCGATTTGCCGGGATACTTGGGGTGCTCGTCGACCGGAATGCCGCGCCCGTTGTCGCTGATCGTCAGGCGATTGCCTTCTTCGAGTGTGACTTCGATCCGGTTGGCGTGGCCGGCAACAGCCTCGTCCATCGCGTTGTCGAGCACTTCGGCGGCCAGATGGTGCAGCGCCCGTTCGTCAGTCCCGCCAATGTACATGCCCGGACGGCGCCGGACAGGCTCAAGCCCTTCCAGCACTTCGATCGCGGAACCATCGTAGGATTCACCGCTGCTTTGCGGCAGCTTTTCAAACAGGTCATCAGCCATGGATGCGGCTATAGAGCGTCGGGATTCCGCTAAGCAAGGCGGAGGGCAATGTTTTCCGACCCGGATCGGGGCAGGGATGATTACTCCGCGAACTTGTCTGGTGCGGGGCTGACCACTGCAACGGTGCCGGCGCGGGCTTCACGCACTTCCAGCGCCCGCTCAATCTGGCCGGAAGGGGTGAAGCGAAACGGACCGTCTAGCCCAAGGAACCCGCCCCGATCAGACAGTCGGCCGGTGGGGAAAGGCGTTCCCGGGCGCCAATCGCGCGCTACGCGGATCGCCAGCAGGACCGAGTCATACCCCTGCGTTGCAACGCGGAACGGCCGCGCGCCAAAGCGGTTCTGATAGCTGTCCGCAAAAGTCTTGAAGCGGCTGTCGGTAATGGCTGAGAACCAGGCCCCGCGCAGCGCCGGGGTGGAGCTGATCACGCTTTCACCGCTCCACAATTCGGTCCCAAGCACACGCGGGCTGGCAGTGCCGGGGGCCTTGAGCTGGGGCGCTGCCAACGCGGCATAGCGCGCACCATCGGCAATCAGCACGGCTTCAAACCCGCCGCGCGTCCGCAAGCGGCGGGCGGCGCTGACGATCGAGGGGTTTGAGCGATCATAGGCTTCATTGGCGATCAGACTGCCGCCAGCAGCCTTGATTGCCTGATCATACGCAACCCGGACCCGTGCGCCGTAATCCCCGTTGGGGGCGAGCAGGGCGAACTTGGTGATGCCGCGCCCTCTGGCAAAGGCAACGGTCCGATCCAGCGCATTGCCCGGTGCCGTACCCATGGCAAATACATCGACGACATTCATTCCGGCATCGGTGGCATAGGAAATCAGCGGAACGCGGGCGGCGCGGGCGACGGTGGCGACGGCCAGCACTTCATCACCCATCAGCGGGCCGAGGATCAGCTTGTTGCCATCCTGGACCGCTTTGGTCGCCGCCGTGGCCGGACCGGCCGACGTGTCATAAGTCGTGATCCGCAGGTTCTGCGCGTTGGTATCCAGCAGCGCCATGGTCGTGGCATTGGCAATTGACTGGCCGACAGCCGCGTTGGGACCGCTCATCGGCACCAGCAGGGCCACGCGGTGGCGCATCTGATCGGCGGGCAGGGCGTCAGTCGGCCGGTCTTCCGGCGGCAGGGCGGTGCTGGGCCCACCCTTGGGAATGACCTTGCAGCCGGCCAGCAGCACGATCGCACCAACCATGATGAGGTTGCACCGATTGAAGGTCATCACTTTACGCTCTCCTCGTGGCAGTCCATTAACCGGTTATGGATGCACCGCTTTCACCGGGACTGTACATTGTCGCAACACCGATTGGCAATCTGGGGGATATAACCCTCCGAGCCATCACGACGTTGCGGGGCGTAGCTGCGGTAGCCTGTGAAGATACCCGTGTCACCGGAAAGTTGCTGCATCATCTTGATATTAAACAGCGGCTTATCCGCTACGATGATCATGCCAGCGAAGCGACCCGCGATCACATTCTGGCACTGGCGGCGGAACAGCCAATTGCGCTGGTTAGCGATGCGGGCACGCCATTGGTTTCGGATCCGGGGTTCAAACTGGTCCGCGCCGCGCGCGAACGGGGGCTGGCGGTCACCAGTCTGCCCGGTCCCAGCGCGGCAATCATGGCTTTGACCCTGGCCGGCTTGCCGAGCGATCGGTTCCTGTTTGCCGGATTTCTGCCGAACAAGGACAAGGCCCGGCGCGAGGTGCTGCGCGGGCTGGCTGCGGTGGAGGCGACGCTGGTGTTCTATGAAACCGCACCGCGGCTGACCGATGCGCTGACAGCGATTGGTGAGGAATTGCCAGATCGCGAAGTGGCCGTGGCGCGCGAGCTGACCAAGCGGTTTGAGGAATGCCGCACGGGTTCTTCGGATGAACTGATCGCGCATTATACGGCTCATCCCCCCAAGGGCGAGATCGCGCTGGTGATCGCGCCGCCGGGCGATGCCCCAGCGGTAGAACATGATGTCGATGCCTTGCTCCGCGCCGCCTTGGCCACCGACAAAGCATCTCAAGCTGTTGATGCCGTGGCCAAGGCCACCGGGCGTGATCGCAAGGCGCTTTATGCCCGGGCGATGGAACTGAAATGAACCAGCGGGCCCGGCGCGAGGCCCTGGGGCGACGCGGGGAAGTGCTGGCCGCCTGGTATCTGCGCCTGACGGGCTGGCGCATCCTCGCCCGCCGTTTGAAGACCCCGCGCGGAGAGATTGATCTGATCGCGCGGCGCGGCGGAACAGTGATCTTTGTTGAGGTGAAATGGCGGTCCTCGGCCACCTTGCTGGCCGATGCGATTGATCCCTGGCGGCTGCGCCGGGTGTCTGCAGCGGCCGAGGCAGTCGCGCATCGCTATGCCCGGACTGGCGATCTGTTGCGGATTGATGTTCTGCTGCTTGCACCATGGCGTTTCCCGCGCCATTTGGTGAACGCCCTGGCGGCTTGAGGAATTTGCATGACCCTGCGTGTTGCGGTCCAGATGGACCCTATCGAAACGATCAATATCACTGGCGATTCCAGCTTTGCGCTGATGCTGGCTGCGCAGGCGCGTGGGCACCGGGTCTATCACTATGATGTGAACGCGCTGACGCTGGATGCCGATGATCGGCTGACGGCAGTGGCCCACCCGGTCACGGTGCAGCGCGTAACTGGGGACCACTTCACCAAGGGCGATCCGGTTCGGCTCGATCTGGGCCGCGATATCGATGTGGTGTTGATGCGGCAGGATCCGCCGTTCCACATGGGCTATATCACCGCGACCCATCTGCTGGAGCGGATCGAGCACGAAACGCTGGTGGTCAACAATCCGCGTTCAGTTCGCAATGCGCCGGAAAAGGTCATGGTGCTGGATTACCGCCGCTTCATGCCGCCAACGCTGGTCACCCGGTCAGTCGATGAAGTTCGTGCGTTTCAGGCGCAGCACGGCGCGGTGGTGGTCAAACCGATCCACGGCAACGGCGGCAAGGCAATCTTCCGCGTGCCAGCGGAGGGTGACAATCTATCCGCCCTGTTTGAGGTGTTCAACCTGACCTGGCCGGAACCGCACATGGTCCAGCCGTTCCTGCCCGAAGTGGCGCAGGGTGATAAGCGGATTGTGCTGATCGACGGGGAAGTGGCCGGGGCGATCAATCGCAAGCCGGGCGAGGGGGAATTCCGCTCCAACCTGGCCGTCGGCGGTAGTGCCGAGGCGACCGAACTGACCGCTCGCGAGCAGGAAATCTGCGCAGCGATGGGCCCGGAACTGAAGCGGCTTGGCCTGATCTTCGTCGGCATTGATGTGATCGGCGGCCAGTGGCTGACCGAGATCAATGTGACTTCGCCAACCGGCATCCTGGCCATCGACCGCTTCAACGGTACCGATACGCCCGCCAAGATCTGGGACGCAATCGAGGCCCGGCTGCAGCACCGGTAGGAAATTCAGCCCATGCACGAAATGATCCTCCGCCTGATCGAACAGGGCGGATACTGGGGCATCGCTTTGTTGATGTTCCTTGAGAACGTCTTCCCACCGATCCCGTCCGAAGTGATCATGGGGTTGGGCGGCGTGGGGGTCGCCCGCGGCACATTCTCGTTCTGGCCGCTCCTGCTGGTAGGGACCATTGGCTCGACGCTGGGCAATTATGTCTGGTTTCTGGTTGGGGACCGTCTGAGCTATCGCCGGCTCGAACCGTTTGTGACCCGGTGGGGCCGCTGGCTGACCGTGGAGTGGCACGAAGTCGAAAAGGGCACCGAGTTCTTCCGCCGGCACGGGCAATGGGTGGTCTTTTTCCTGCGTTTCTCACCCCTGTTGCGCACGGTGGTTTCCCTGCCAGCTGGCCTGGCGCACATGAACCACATCCGCTTTCTGGTCTTCACCTTTGCCGGGGCGGCAATCTGGAATTCGGCCTTGATCCTGGGCGGGCAGTGGCTGGCAACGCAACAAGACCTGATCGGTCCAGCGGTGAGCGGCATGATGGGGCTGGCGCTTGCCGCCTATCTGTGGCGCTTGGTTACCTGGAAGCCGAAGGGTTAGTTCGTCTCGCGCGGATGGGCGTGGCGGTAGACATCCAGCAGCACCGCCGCATCGACCTTAGTGTAAATCTGCGTTGAGCCGAGACTGGCGTGGCCCAGCAATTCCTGCAGCGATCGCAGATCAGCCCCTGCGCTGAGCAGGTGCGTAGCGAAAGAGTGGCGGAGTGCGTGCGGCGTGGCGGTCGGCGGCAGGCCCAGTCCTTGGCGAGCGCGGGCCATCGCCTTTTGCACCATGCCTTGCCCCAGCGGCCCACCGCGGGCGCCACGGAACAGGGGCTGGTCGCGCTCCAGCGGCCAAGGGCATTTGGTGGCGTAATCGGCGACCGCCGCAGCCACCAGTGGCAGGATTGGCACCGCGCGCTGCTTGCTGCCCTTGCCGGTGACGGTCAAAACATCGCCCAGCGGCAGCGCCGCGCCGCTCAGCGACAGAGCCTCGGCAATCCGCAAGCCTGCGCCATAGAGCAGCAACAGCACCGCCCGGTCGCGCGCGCCGATCCATTCGATTGCGGCGTTTTCCTCCACTCCGGCGGCGATACCAACGGCCTCATCAGGCGTAATGGGGCGGGGCAGGCCTTTCTTGATCCGCGGGCCGCGCATTCTGGGTGGGGCAGGGTCAGCCATGCCGGCTTGGCCCCGGGCAAAAGCGATGAAGCCTTTAAGCGCCGACAGCTCCCGCGCGGTTGACGCATTGCCCAGCCCATCGGCCCGGCGGCGCGCCAGTTGCTGGCGCAGCGCCGTGGCATCGATCCGGGCGAGGGTGGCCCAGTCGGTCAGCCCGGTCGCGTCGATCAGCCGCTCGGCCGTGGCAACATAGGCCCGCACGGTGTGCGGCGAACGGCGGCGGCTTTGGGCCAGATAATCTTGCCAGGCGTTGAGGATCGTACTGGCGGTCATCTGCACACCCTCGTCCACCCCCAACACCACTCGTCCTGAGCTTGTCGAAGGACTGTCCTTTTCTTGTGAGTCAGCGCTTGATCGCAAGTCGAAGAACGATGCTTCGACAAGCTCAGCATGAGCGGGGGTGGGGGGCAGGGCATTTGTTACGCCTCCACCAATCCCGCCGGGACCAGCTCGCCGAGCAAGCCATCGAGCAGCGGCATGCCGGTTTCGGTCACTCCGACCTTCGCACCTACTTGCCAGACCAGACCCTGCTGGCGGTAGAGCTCTGTTTTGGCTGGATCGAGCAGCGCCGCAGGAGCAAGACCGAACCGGCTGCCTAGGTTGACTAGGTCGATCCCCTCGCGCAGCCGCAGGCCCATCAATATCGCCTCGGCGGCCTGTTCGCGGATGCCGAGCAAGCGGCTTTCGGAAATCCCGTGGCCATTGGCGGCAACGGCGGCCAGCCAGTTCTCGGGCTTCTTGTGCCGCACAGTGGCTTCACCACCCCGCCGGCCATGGGCACCAGGGCCAATCCCGACATAGTCCTGATAGCGCCAATAGGTCAGGTTGTGGCGGCTCTCTTCACCCAGGCGGGCGTGGTTGCTGATCTCATAGGCCGGCAACCCAGCCGCAGCAGTCTGTTCGCGGGTAAGCGTGAACAGATCGGCGCAGGCATCATCGTCGAGCGGAGCGAATTCTCCCTTGCGGACCAGCGTCTCAAACCGCGTGCCGGGTTCGATGGTCAGCTGGTAAAGCGACAGGTGCGAAGTGCCGAGCGCGATGGCCTGAGCCAGTTCGGTTTGCCAGCCGGGAATGGACTGACCGGGTCGGGCATAGATCAGGTCAATTGAGACGCGCTTAAACACCCTTTGCGCCGTTTCAACCGCCTTCAGTCCTTCCTCAGCATTGTGCAGTCGCCCGAGGAAATGGAGCGTCTGATTGTCCAGCGCCTGCAAGCCCAGCGAGGCACGGTTAACCCCGGCAGCGGCCAGATCGGCGTAGTTTGCCGCCTCGACCGAGGAAGGATTGCCCTCCAGCGTGATCTCAATCCCGGGCGCAAAGCCCCAGAGATGCTCGGCCTCAGCCAGCAATCGCCCGACCAGCGCCGGCGGCATCAGCGATGGGGTGCCACCACCAAAGAAGATGCTCTCTAAAGCCTCGCCCCCCGCCAGTTCGGCCTCGTACCGCATATCCGCCAGCAGCGCGGTTTCCCAGGCGGCGTGATCCACTGAATCGCGGACATGGCTGTTGAAATCGCAATAAGGACACTTTGCGAGGCAGAACGGCCAATGGATGTAGAGCGCGCGGGCCATAGCGGCGTCTTACCCGCCAAACTGCTCCGCGACCAGCTTGGCAAAGGCATCGGCGCGGTGGCTGATTGCGTGCTTTTCAGCCGGATCAAATTCGGCAAAGGTCCGGCTGTCGCCCTGCGGCACAAACACTGGGTCATAGCCGAAACCCAGCGTCCCGCGGGGCGGCCAGGTCAGGCTGCCCAGGGCGCGGCCTTCATAGACTGCGCTGGTCCCGTCGGGCCAGGCAATCGCCAGAACGCAGGCGAAATGGCAAGATCGGTCAGCCTCGGGGCCAAGCTCGCACAGCAAGCCTTCGACCTTGCCCATCGCCATGAACCAGTCACGCCCGGCCGGTCCTTCGAACCACTGCCGTTCGGCCCAATCCGCGGTATAGACACCGGGCCGTCCGCCGAGAGCGTTGACGCAGAGGCCGGAATCGTCGGCCAGGGCCGGAAGGCCAGAGGCTTCAGCCGCGGCCCGCGCCTTTATCAGTGCGTTTTCGACAAAGGCTGTGCCGGTCTCGGCCGGCTCCGCCAGCCCGAGCGAGCCGGCGGAGATGCAGTTCATCCCATAGGGATCAAGCAGGGCGCCGATTTCCTTGAGCTTGCCCGCATTATGAGTGGCAATCACCAGGGTTTCAGCGCCCAGCTTGCGGATCACTTACCGACCGCCTTATCCTGCGCGGCAAAGATATTGTCGCAGCCGATGCGGGCCAGACGGAGCAGGCGCAGCAGGCCTTCCTCGTCATAAGTCGCGCCTTCGGCCGTGGCCTGAACCTCAGCAATATGGCCGCCTTCGATCAGCACGAAGTTGGCATCGGCATCGGCGTTTGAATCTTCAACGTAATCGAGATCGAGCACCGGGTTGCCCTGGAAGATCCCGCAGCTGACTGCCGCAACCTTGCGGGGCAGGGGATCGCCGGTGATGAGGCCCTGCTTGATTAGACCGTCGATTGCCAAACGCAGGGCTACCCAAGCGCCAGAGATCGCCGCAGTGCGCGTGCCGCCGTCGGCCTGGATCACGTCGCAATCGAGCGTGATCTGGCGTTCACCCAGCGCCTTGAGGTCGGTCACCGACCGCAGACTGCGGCCGATCAAGCGCTGGATTTCCTGCGTGCGGCCCGATTGCTTGCCCTTGGCCGCTTCGCGGCTCCCGCGGGTGTGGGTGGCGCGTGGCAACATCGAATATTCCGCCGTAACCCAACCTTCACCCTTGCCACGCATGAACGGGGGGACCCGTTCTTCCACCGAAGCGGTGCAGATCACCTTGGTGTGGCCGAAACTTACCAGCACCGATCCCTCAGCGTGCTTGGTAAAGTGGGGTTCAAAGCTGAGAGCGCGCATCTCGTCGGGCGCGCGGCCAGAAGGTCGCATAAGATTCTCCAGTGCGCCCCGGGCCGATTGCCCTGCGCTTGTTCCTTGGCGTCCTTAGTTGCTCCGCCAGAGAAGAAAAGGGCGGCGCTTCGACAAGCCGGGTTCGAGCGGGTATAAGTGGGAGGAATCATGACCGCTCCGCCCATCACCGAACTGACCAGCCGCGCCCGCGATATCTTTCGGCTGGTCGTCGACGGCTATCTGACCTCGGGCCAGCCGGTCGGTTCAAAGGCCTTGGCCGGGCCGGGCGGCGTCAACCTGTCGCCAGCTTCGATCCGCTCAGTCTTGCATGAACTCGAAACGCTGGGCCTGCTGGCAGCGCCGCATACCAGCGCCGGCCGGATGCCGACCGAGCAAGGGCTGCGGCTGTTCGTTGATGGCATGATGCAGGTGGCAGAGCCAACTGCCGAAGAGCGAGCCGCCATCGAAAGCCGCTTGGGTCAGCCCGGCCCGATCGAGGCCGCGCTGACGGCGACCAGCACGATCCTGTCGGAACTATCCGCCGCTGCCGGGGTGGTGATGGTCCCGCGCCGCGAGCCACGATTGCAGCACTTGCAACTGGTGGCGCTGGCCCCGGGCCGGGCGCTTGCCGTGCTGGTTGGGGCGGATGGCGGAGTGGAGAACCGGGTGGTCGAACTGCCGCTTGGGCTGGCACCGGGCGCGCTAGAGGAAGCCTCCAACTACATCACTGCCCATCTGGCGGGTCGGACACTTGCTGAAGCCGCACGCGTAATGCGGACGGATCTGGCGGCCGGACTGACCGCGCTGGATGCAGCCAGTCGCGATCTGGTAGAGCGCGGCCTGGCGGTGTGGAGTGAAGATGCCACGCAGCGACCAGTCCTGATCGTTCGCGGTCAGGCCAACCTGCTCGATGAAGCGGCGCTCAGCGATATTGAGCGGGTGCGTCAATTGCTCGATGATCTGGAAAATCGGCAGTCGGTGGCCGATCTGCTGGATGCCGCGCGTGAGGCAGAGGCAACGCGGATATTTATAGGTGCGGAGAACCGTTTATTCGCGCTTTCTGGGTCTTCGATCATCGCTTCGCCCTATCGAGATCGCGATGGGCGGGTGGTCGGTGTGGTAGGAGTTATCGGTCCGACCCGGTTGAATTATGCGCGGCTAGTCCCCATGGTGGATTTCACGGCCCAGTCGCTGGGCAAATTGATCCGATAGACAGGTTTTTGAACGACATGACTGACGACACCAAGCCGCAGAATGATCCCGCGGTTGAAGCCGAGCTGGCCGGCGTTCCCGAGGAACTGCTGGATAACGAAACCGACAAGCTGGGCGAGGCGCTTGACCGCCTGCGCGAAGACCTTGAGGCAGCGAAGCAGGAAGTGCTTTACGCCAAGGCCGAAACGCAAAACGTCCGTCGCCGTCTTGAAAAGGACATTCAGGATGCGCGGGCCTATGCTGCGACCGGTTTTGCTCGCGATATCCTATCGGTATCAGACAATCTGGCGCGGGCGCTGGAATCGATCCCTGCTGAACTGCGTGAGGATGACAAGCTGAAGAACCTGGTCGCCGGGATCGAGGCTACGGGTCGTGAGATTGAAAAGGCCTTTTCAGCAAACGGCATCAGCCGCATTGCCGCGATGGGCCTGCCGCTCGATCCCAACCAGCACCAGGCGATGATCGAAGTCCCCTCGGCCGATGCCGAACCCGGCACCGTGATTCAGGAACTGCAGGCCGGCTACATGATCAAGGATCGCCTCCTGCGTCCGGCGATGGTGGCCGTGGCGAAGAAGCCCGACTAATCCGGGAAGCTTAACAGCTCCGCATAGGCGCCGGGGTCAGCGATCCCCGGTAGCCTTGCGCCGTTGCGCAGCAGGAATGCGTGGCGGACAATCTCGGCCTGCTGTTCCAGCCCATAGCGGTGCAGCGGCAAGCCGGGTTTTAACGCGTAATCGTATCGGCATAGCGGATGCCGACGCAGCACCAGATACCACCGCCCCTTGGTTTGCACCTGCCAGACATGGGTCATTTCGTGAATGAAATGGCCTTGCAAATGCAGGTCAGCCGCCGCGAAATCATCGCAGTAACTGTCAGACCCCGGATGGAAGTGCAGGTGGCCCATCGGCGCCATGGTCACGCGGCGGGGTTGCAGCGGGAACCAGCGACGGCGGCGGATGCGCACCATGCTGCAATCAATCGCACCGCCAAACACTGACCGGACGAGCGCGACTTCGCCGGCCGTTAGCGGCCGTTCGCCGCCCACAGGACAGGTGTGGATTGCTGCGGACTGGCTCAGTTCGAATGCTCCGCGTGGTCCATGCCGGCCATGTCGCCGCCATGATCCATCGCGCCGCCCGGTGCTTCAAGCTTGAGCGGGGCGGAAACCTTGTCGCCATCAGCAAAGGTCAGCGTGATTTCGCCGGCCGCCCCGGGGGTGAGCGCCGGGTCCAGTTCAAAGGCCATCACGTGCTTGCCGCCGCGTTCGAACTTTACGGTTTCACCCGGCTTGATTTCGACGCTGGCGAGCGGTGCCATGGAGCCGCCGGATGTCTCGTGCATTTCGGCGCGGGCAGAGCTAGTGATGCTTACGGCTGCCAGAGTTGTGGTCTTGTCGCCATTGTTGGTCAGCGTGAAATAGGCGCCCGCCGGGTTGCCCTTGACTGCCGGGAGGACAAGGACGCCCTCGGTCAGCGTCAAGCCTGGCTTGGCATCGGGCGCAGCACTGGCGGCTTCGTCGTCAGCCGGTTGCTGGCCGCAAGCAGACAGGGTGGTCAGCGAAAGGGCCATAATCAGGGGGGCAAGGCGCTTCATCGGAAACCTCGGTTCAGGGGTGTGGAATTGCAACGCTGACTAATCCTGTGCTGCCCTTGTGCCAAGCGAAACCACTCCTATATCGCCTTCGTCAACGAGCCGCAGGGCACCTTTGCCGGGACTGGGAAGGTGCAGGGGCGGTGTCCAGAATATGACCAAGGATGGGCAGTAATATGGCTAAAGTAATCGGTATCGACCTCGGCACGACCAACAGCTGCGTAGCAGTGATGGATGGCGGCAAGCCTAAGGTTATTGAAAATTCGGAAGGTGCGCGTACCACCCCGTCGATTGTTGCTTTCACCAAGGATGGTGAGCGTTTGATCGGCCAGCCGGCCAAGCGCCAGGCGGTGACCA
>CAZNFV010000063.1:0-11434 GCA_964572445.1 uncultured Novosphingobium sp.
CCGCCACAGCGCCGCGCATGTAACCGATCTTCTTGACCAGCCGCGCGCCCGGAATCCCGATCACCAGATAGGCGGTGAAGAAGCAGAACTGCACCAGCATCGCCTGCGTATAATTGAGCGTGAACAGCTCTTTCAGCTTGGGAATGATCACGTCGTTCAGCGAAGTGATCCCGCCGAAGATGAAGAATAACCCCATCACGAACAGCTGCAGCTGTGGTGCGTCGATATAGTCGGCCCGTGCCGGTGCGCTGTCGGTGGCGATTGCCATGGCTGTTCCTCCCCAGGTATCCAGCAATGCTAGCAGCCCTGCTCCTGAAGGCGAGAGGACGTATTCGTATTCATGGGAAGCTGTGTTCGGGCCCAGCGGAGATGCATCCTAATCCGTCATAATAACGCGGTGAGACGAGCCTGTTGCGGTCTAAATGGCAGCGAAACGGCTCCGGCGGTGGGAACTATTCCCGTATACCTGTCACCATGATTTACCTCCTGCTGACATCGGGCGTCTCGCTGGTCATTCTTGGCCTGCTCTTGTGGGCTGCTCCGCGCGGCTGGCAGGATGAGGAAGGTTTCCACCTTGGCGAAGAGCCAAAACCGGAGATCGCCGAACTCCCCGTGAGCACCAAGGCCGCCCTGCAGAGCAAAGCACCGGCGCGCCGCAAAGCCGCCTAAGGGAAGCGACTATCCCGGGTCACGAAGCGCCAGCCGATTGCATTACCGGCGACGGGTGGAATGCATTTCCCAGCTGGATGCCAAATAGCGCGTCATCTGTTCAAGCGCTTCGGGTTCCAGCTCCAGCAAGGTCCGGCGTTTGTCGCTAGGATCGATCGTGCGCTTGACCAGACCGGCTTCAACCAGCTGATTGACGTGCCGCAGCGCAGTTGAAAACGGAGCCTGGGTCGATGCGCAGGCGCTGGAGGTGGGCACGGCACGCCCCTGCAAGCCAGCTGCCGCCAGGTCGATCAGGATGTCCCAGGCGGGGCCATTCAGAATTTGCGCATCGAAGAACTTCGAACGAATCTGCCGGTCCTTCATCATCTGGCTGGCAAAGTTCTGCAGGTCTTCAACAGTTGGCTTGGTGCCGCCCGACGGATCGCGCCGGTGGCTGTAATCATTCAGCGGTGCGCCGGTTTGAGCCAGCGCTTGCAGTTGGAATGCGGCGGCCAGCCTTGACCAGCGGGCGCTTGCCCGGCGTAAGGCGGCCGACAGGCTCTGAAGCGAAACGGGCTTTTCCAGAAAATCGACCGCGTTCGATCGCATCGCGCTGATTGCAAGATCCAGCGACGTCTGCCCGGTGACCACAATCGCCTGCAGCGGCCGCGTTGCCATGAACCGGTTGGACAATTCATCCAGCAGGGTCAGCCCGTCCATTTCGGGCATCAGCAGATCGGTCAGGACTATTCCGATGCGCTGATCATTGCTGATCAGCCGCAGCGCGGTGCCGGCATCGGGCGCCTGCTGGCAATAGTAGCCCAAACTTTCCAGTAATTCTGCGTATTCTTCGAGACATACCGGATCATCATCGACGATCAGAACATGGCATGGCGCCGCAGCGAGATCCCCCGCTGTGTGCTGCAGATTGTCGAGTACCCGCACGCGGTTTGCCTTTCGAACCACAGGAACAGTATTTTCCCGTTGATTGGTTCCCTTAGAGCAGCTCAAATTGGGCGATACAGTCAACCGCTACCAAAATGGTTGCGATTGTTCCCGGCTGGTTATGCAAAATCGCGTGTTTTGGAATAGATTTGAATATAATTACCGAATCGTTAGTGTTGTTATTTAGTCACTTAATCGAGTTAACACGTGCTTTGCACAGACGGGGGTCAAGGAAAATGGACTCAATTCCGGATCGGATAGTGCAGCAGCACAATCTGCGGCAACCGCTGAACGTGATCAGCCTTACGATCGCTAACTTCAGACTGCGGATTGAACCGAAGCTAGACGAGGTCGACGCGATCTACGTCAACCGCAAGCTGGAACGAATCGAAGGCGAGCTACAAAGGCTGGCAAAAATGCTCGACGAACTGGCGCCCGAGCGACCGCTCGAAGACGCCATTCAATTAGATCAGCCCAATCGGCGGCAAGCCTTGTAAGGTTTTAACCGAAGCCCCTGGCTTCCAGTGCGATGCGCACCGCATCGGCCGAATTGCTGGCGCCCATCTTGTGAATGATATGCGAACGGTGCAGCTCGATCGTCCGGGTGCTGATGCTGAATTGTTCAGCAATCAATCGGTTTGACAGGCCCGAAACGAGGCATTCCAGCACCTGCTTCTCACGCTTGGTGAGCAGGTTAACGAGCTTCTTCGCATCGGTCGTACGCTGGCTGCGTTCCCACCGCGCTTCGGCCGAACGGATGCAGGAATCGATTGCAGAATTCAGCCCAACCGGATCGATCGGCCATGAGTAATAATCGAATACGCCAGACTTTACAGCATCTACCACGAAGTGGGGATTGATGTTGTGCGCATAGGCAATAATCGCAATGCGCAGGCCTTCGTCCTCGCAGTAGCGGACGACATCGCGGAGCTGGGTATGCTCATCGTGAACCAGCAGCACCTGACGGTCAGGCCGCGTAGCCGCGAATTCCCTGAAACTCTCGAAGGGTTCGACGTGCCGTCCTACTGCCAACAACGCGTGTGTAAGCCGCGCGCGCCGCGTGTAATCCTGGTCGATGATTGATACGTTGAAGTCTGCCATAACCGAGGCTTAGGCGGGCAGCTTACTGGATAACACAACAGTTGGTGCCAAATCGCTAGTATCATGCGGCCAAACGACGGCTTCTTAAGGTAAAAAGCTACTGTTATGGCGGCGATATAAGTAATTGCCTTTATATTTTCGCAATCGAATGCTCTAATACGTGTAAACTGCTATAGCACGAATCCCTGACACGTGGTGAAAAACCCTCGTGGTGCCCACTGACATTTGACCCGACTTTGGGCGCCACACCCTCCAAAACAGCTTCGGAACATCCTTCTGCAAGGCAGGCTTTGTCCCATTCCGCGTCATACGGAGTGAGCCATGCCCCCTGGCCAGGACCCGTTGGTCCATGAAGATGCCCTTCCGGGAAGCGAAGCCGCGTTAAGCCCTGCCCCCGATTGGCAGCCGCGGTATCGCAGCAGCTTGCGCCTGAACGGCAAGACCGCCGTCGTCACCGGGGCAGACAGCGGGATCGGCCGGGCAATCGCCGCGCTGTTCGCACGCGAAGGCGCGGACGTCGCGATCGTCTATCTGTCCGAAGACGCTGACGCCGCCGAGACCCGGCGGATTGTTGAAAGTGAAGGCCGGCGGTCAATGACCATCCGCCAGGACATTGGGTCGCCCGAAGCCTGCCATCAGGTGATCGAGCAGGTGCTGACCGCATTCGGGCAAATCGACATTGTCGTGAACAATGCGGGCGAGCAGCACCCAGACGAGGACATCACCGAGATCAGCGAAGAACAGCTGCGTCGGACATTTCAGACCAACATGTTCGGCATGTTCTTCCTTGTCCAGGCGGCACGGCCGCACCTCAAACGCGGCGCCGCGATCATCAATTGCACGAGCGTGACCGGTTACAAGGGCAGCAGCCACTTGCTCGATTACAGCGCCACCAAAGGGGCGATCACGGCCTTCACACGGTCGCTGGCGCTTAACCTGGTGAAGGACGGGATCAGGGTAAATGCCGTCGCGCCCGGACCAATCTGGACCCCGCTTAACCCGTTTGGCGGGACCCCGCCCGAACGGCTGCCCGAATTTGGCAAGGACACGCCGATGGGACGCCCCGGTCAACCGAACGAGGTGGCCCCGGCCTTCCTGTTCCTAGCCTGCGAGGATTCAAGCTATATGACCGGTCAGGTGCTCCATCCCAATGGCGGGGAGATCGTGAACGGGTAAGGCCTCCCCTTCGTGAAGCTCTTACAGCGATTGCGAATGCTGCGCGCTGGGGCGGCCGATCTCGCCCAGCGCCTGCCCGGTCCGGGGCGCTTCGGCTGCGGCAAGATCGGTGATCGAAACAATGCCAATCAGCCGGCGGCTATCGTCGACTACGGGCAAGCGGCGCACCTGCACCTGCGACATGGTTGCCAGCACCTCAGCCGAATCCTGCCCGGCAAAACAGCACTGCACCTCGCGCGACATGACGTCCTCAATCGGGGTATCGGGTCCACAACCCATGCCGATCCCGCGGATCGCAATATCGCGATCGGTCACGATCCCCACCAGTTGCTGATCAATCGTAACCGGCAGCACCCCGACGTCCTGCTCGGCCATGGCGATGGCCGCATCCTGGATCGTGTCGTCCGGTGTGATCACGTGGACTTCACAGCTCATGCATTCGGCAATCTTCATGGCCCGGGCTCCTCGGCACCGCGCGTGGGGGAAGGCATTGCGCGAGCGGGCTTAGAAGCGCAGGCTGGCGGCGCCGGTTCCGGCAGCAACCGGCAATGAACGGAGACGCAGCAATGGCAAGGCCAACGGATCCCGGTGTTGAAGCAATGCGGACCGAGCACGACGCGCTAGGCGCAGTGGCCGTGCCGGCAGAGGCGCATTGGGGGGCGCAGACCCAGCGAAGCCTGCTGCACTTTGCCTTCGCGCCCCAGGAGCGAATGCCGCAGGAAATCGTCCGCGCCCTGACCATGGTCAAGCTGGCCGCAGCGCAGGTCAACCGCGCCGACTTGCCCGTCCAGATCGCCGAAGCCATCGGTGAGGCTGCAAACGAGATCATTTCCGGTCAGCACGCCGAGCAGTTCCCCCTCGCCATCTGGCAGACGGGCAGCGGCACCCAGACGAATATGAACGTCAACGAGGTGATAGCGAGCCGCGCGAATGAATTGCTCACCGGCCAACGCGGCGGCAAGGCGCCGGTCCACCCCAATGACCACGTCAACCTGCACCAGTCTTCCAACGATAGCTTTCCAACCGCCTTGCACATTGCCGTAGCCCTTGCGGCAACCGGGCGGCTGCTGCCCGCGCTGGACCGGATGATCAGCCAGATCGCTACCTTGTCCAATGATTGGCGCAGCATCATCAAGATCGGCCGGACCCACCTGCAGGATGCCACCCCGCTCACGCTGGGGCAGGAGTTTTCGGCCTTTGCCGACCAATTGCGGCGATGCCAGGCAGAACTGCTGGCGGCGCTTGATCCGGGCCTGATGGAGATCGCACAGGGCGGGACAGCTGTCGGCACGGGGTTAAACGCTCCAGCCGGCTTCGCCGCTATGATGGCTCAGGAGCTAAGCGCAATTACCGGCCTGCCGCTGCGCCCGGCGAGCAATGCCTTTGCCGCACTGGCGGGGGAGGAAGCATTGGCCCGGTTTTCCGGCGGGATGATGACCCTCGCCATTGCCCTGACCAAATTGGCGAACGACATCCGGTTGCTCGCCAGCGGCCCACGAAGCGGCCTTGGTGAGCTTAGGCTGCCAGCGAACGAGCCGGGCAGTTCCATCATGCCGGGTAAGGTCAATCCAACCCAGTGCGAAATGCTGACAATGGTCTGCGCCCAGGTGATCGGCAATCATCAAGGGATCGTGATCGGAGCGCTGCAAGGGCAGCTTCAGCTGAATGTCTTCAAGCCCATGATCGGCGCCGCCGTCTTGCGCTCGCTCGATCTGCTGGCCAGCGGGATGGATGGCTTCACGCGCTTTGCGCTGGTTGGCCTGGAGCCCGATCTGCAACGGATTGCAGAACTGCTCGATCGTTCGTTGATGCTGGTAACTGCGCTGGTGCCAGAACTGGGCTATGACCGGGCGGCGGCCATAGCCCGTCTGGCTGACGACGATAACCTGACGTTGCGCGAAGCCGCATTGCGCCAGGGCGTTGACCAGGCGACTTTTGACAGGCTTGTCCGGCCTGAAACGATGGTCTGACTGCGCCTTAGTTTACAACTGGCGGTACGTCCGGCGCGGTCGGGCCGTCATACTCTTCGGCATCAATATCATCGTCGTCCGACTCATCTTCGCTACGGGCGAACAGGTCTGGATGCTCATTAAGATACTTCCACACGGCAAAGCCGGCGGCACCGACAGCAGCGGCCACGGTGATGGTTGAAACAGCAGTCTTAAGCCAGTGCGGCTCTGACCTGCCCCACTCACGGGGATCAAGCTGGTCAACAAGGCGATCGGATGAACGGAACATGGGCGACCTCTCCTGCGCTAGGGGTTGTGCCTGCTAAAGCTGGTCCTGACCGGGCAGGTTCCCCGCCAGAACCGGGGCGACGGGCCAGGCCGAGGGATCGATCGGAGGAAGTGCGCGAAGCTGGGCTTCGGTAAGGACGCACAGCAGGCCTTCGGCTGCGAGGTGCAGCTGGTCTGCGGGAACGGCGCGAAATTCCTCCCCCAGCCCGCCGATGCCGTCAAAGGCCAGGACAGCATAGGCCAGGTCCTGCGCTTCACCATGCACCATCAGGTCGATCACCGTCCCGAACGCCCCGCCCCCGGGCAGGTGCAAGGGTGCCTCCAGCAAGGCACCGGTCGATACCAGGCTGGGCAGCGGCGCGGCCGCACTGGCCACCATCGCCCGGTTCGAGCCCTGCTCGATCCTGCGGCGACGGCCCAGCCAGCGCCAGACCCCGATCAGGTTGATGGCAGCCATTGTGACATTTGCGACCAACAGGCTGGTCGAACCATTCGCCAAGGCATTCACTGACCAGCAAGCCGATCCAGCCGCCAGCACGGCAAAGCCCCAGCCGGTGATCCGCGTCCCCGCGTTCAGCGCAACGGTCAGTCCGCCGATGATTGTTGCGATGCTGGCCATCCAGCCGGTGATTCCATCCACAAACCGCCAGAAGCGCCTTGGCCAGGCAGCAGTTCCGGCCTCCGCCAGCCAGGAAGCCGCCGGCTGAACGGAACCGTGGCGTATGGTGGAGGGTTTGCTTGTCCCGGTAAGGAGATAATCGACATGAACATCATCCTGGTCATTGTAATTGGCGGGATCATTGGCTGGATCGCCAGTCTGATCATGCGCACGGATGCTCAGCAGGGCGTCTTCATGAATATCGTTGTGGGGGTCGTCGGTTCCCTGCTGGCGGGCTTCATCCTGACACCGTTTCTGGGCGGCGTGCCGATCACCTCAGGCAATCTCAGCGTGACCTCGCTTTTGATCTCACTGCTCGGCGCAATCGTGCTCCTGGCGATCGTCAACATGGTTCGCCGCGGCACGCCGCGCTAAACTGGCCGAAAGGAATCCCGATGCGAAAGCTAACCCTGCTGTTGTTGGCGGCTTCAGGTTTGACCCTGGCAGCCTGCAACGACACCAAGTCCGAAAAGCGGGCCGATGCCATTGAGGATCAGGCCGATCAGGTCAGAGCCAGCGCAGATGCAACCGCAGATGCAATGGAAGACCGGGCTGACAAAATGGACAACCGGCTTGATGGCGTGGATTCGACCGCCGAACAGCGCACCGAAGATAAGGCACAGGCCGTGCGCGACAATGCAGAGCGCAAGGCGGATGCCATGGAAGACAAGGCCGATGTAGTGCGTGATCGCGGGGCAACACCGCGGCCTACGGCCACCCGGACGCCCTGAGCATCCTGTTGCGACCCCCGCCGGTTTCTTGCGCACGGCGGGGGTCGCTTCCGTTCATTATTCCCCCGG
The DNA here is from genome assembly GCA_964572445.1 of uncultured Novosphingobium sp. Lineage (GTDB taxonomy): Bacteria > Pseudomonadota > Alphaproteobacteria > Sphingomonadales > Sphingomonadaceae > Novosphingobium. Next base: position 7,566 of record CAZNFV010000063.1, read on the forward strand.
AAACTCCAACCAGGTGCAGGTTTCCCCGGTCTTGGGCTTAAACCCGAACCGGCCTGACAGCTGTTCCGCGAGGGCGCTCATCAGTTCGCCTCCGTCGGACAGGCCGCCATCTCCCACCCCGTCATCTTCGATCTCAAGCCGGCAACCCTGAACTCGGGATTTTAGCCGCACGCCGATCTTGCGCCCGCCCCGGTCCGCCGCATCCGAAATCGCTTCAAGTGCAAACAGCATCAGCGGCACAGCGCGATCGAAGCTGAGCTTGCACCCGGCATCGGCATCGACCTTCAGGGTCAAATCCGGGCTGTTCCGGCTGGCCATGCGGATTTGGCTGCAAAGGTCATGAAGCAACTGCGAAACAGCTACCCGGCCCATCCGGCCGTTGTCCTGGTCATAAGCGAACCGATGGACCAGACCGATTGCTGAAACCCTTGCGCGGGCCTGATCAAACAGGTTGCGCATCCAACCTTGCGGCACCCGATCCGCTTGCATGGTAAGCAGGCTGACGATGATCTGGATGTTATTGCGGACCCGGTGGTTGAGTTCACGGGTCAGTGCCTTTTGCGTATCGAGTGCCGTCTGCAACGCCATCCGGTTGAAACTCAACGTACCCGCCATGCTGTGCAAGTGCTGGGCAATGCCTGCGATTTCGGCAGGTGCCGCAGCGAACTCAACCTGGTCTTCAATCGGTCGTTCTTCAGCGATCCGCTGGGTCAGGCCGTGAAGCCGAGGAAACCAGTTAAGCAGATAACGCTGGGTGGCGAACCACACCCCGGCCAGGCTGAGCGCCGTTGCCAGCAGCGGCAAGGCGAGGATCAGCCAGATCCGCGCCAGCGCCGCATTGGCAAAGCTGGCGCGCGGCTCGGCATAAGCGACGAGCAGCTCACGATCGAACATTGGCGCGGCAACGAAGGTCCACTGCTTATCATCGGCCGAAGTCGCCATCTGCGGGGCTAGCAGCGCTTCGTCCGCGCGCCGCAGGCTTAAAAAACGCGATGGCCCACTCGACAAGAGCACTTTGCCAGCGCGATCAATCAGCATCACCACCCCGCCCCGTTCGCGTTGCCGGGCCGACAGTGCGTGCGAAAGCCGCTCAAGACCGATGCCTGCGCTGATCGTGCCGTCGAATTGGCCCAGGCCGTCCCTCAGCGGCAGGTAAAGCAGCAGAACAGGCTTTTTCGAAACCTCGCCGACCACCGGGCCGCCCAGGAGGAACGAATCCGCGAACTGCGCCTTCTGCCACCACCGATTGGTGGCAATCGACTGACCAGCCGTGAACGGCACACCAGAGCAACGAACCGCCCCCGTCCGGTCTGCGCGCAGAAAGTTGACGATCCCGGTGGCGCCTTCGCGTGCGTCAGCCAGTAACTGGTCGCAGCCCGGATCGCCCTGCTTGATCGCATCGAGCTGCGCCAGCATCTGCAGCGAATGGCGCGCGATGATAAAAGGATCACGCTCGCTTTCTGCGATCGCCCAGGCATTGGCCCGCAACCGCTCTGCAACCAGGTTGCGGGAATCTTCGTAAGTCAGCGTGCCCTGCCAGACACCCAGGAATGCCATCGGAACCATCGCGCCGATCAGGATCTTCGTCAGGTTTGACCGGATTGTACCAGCCGAACGCAGCCTCCTCATCGATCTCCTGCAAGCTCCTGCCCTGACTTTGGCGGCACTTGGTCAATGCCCTCACCGCCCTCTCCGAGCAGACGCTTCAGGGCCACGCGCCCACGGGCAATTCTGCTTTTCACCGTTCCGATGGCGCAGCCGGTAATCTCGGCGGCCTCTTCGTAACTCATGTCAGCCGCCACCAGCATCAGCATTTCGCGCTGTTCGGTCGGCAGCTTTTCCAGCTGCCCGCTGCACGTCCATCAGATCAATGCCGACGTGCTGGGTCGAGGGGGCGACCAGAATGCGCTCAGCAGCTTCCGGATCCCAGGTGACAAACCGGGAATTCTTCTTGGCCATCGAATAGCAGCGATTGCGCAGGATGATAAACATCCATGCCTTGAAGTTGGTGCCAACCTTGAACGTGTGGCGCGATGCCCATGCGCGCATCATCGCCTCTTGCGCCAGGTCGTCGGCCAGGTCGCGATTACCGCAGATGCCGCGGGCAAAAGCGCGCAGCTGCGGCAGAATCGCCATCACCTCGCGCCGGAACTCGTCCTTGCTCAGCGTGGCTTCCGCACCCTCGCGGTGTTCGGGCATGGGGGCGGTCATTCGGACGGCTGACGCTCTTCGAGCTGGTCAAGCAGATCAAGGAAGTCGGCGGGAATCTCTTCGGAAGCCACAGTTGCATGCAACTGACGCAAGGCCGCTTCGATTGGATCAAATGCCAAGTCGGGCATGGAGTCTGCCTCTGCCGACGACTTGGCGCGCTTGCCCCTGACGGCAGTTCGTCTTTTCAAAAGTTCGTCTTCGGACATCTGTGCGCCATCGCCTTGTTGGGCGGCAATAAGGGGAGACCGCTTCAATCTAGTTTGCCTTATATGAACCCGAAAACCGACCCCGGGCAGCATCCGGCGCCTTCGCACCGCCGCAATGCCAAACCGGATCGCCGCGATATTGTTCCCAAGGTGGAACATTTTTCTGCATAAACTGCTTGTGCGCCGTGGAGACGAGAAGGGAGTTCCAATGCTTGAACAACAGTCCTCGCTGCGCGAGCGAGTTGCCAACGAATTGCCTTATTTGCGCCGCTATGCCCGGGCGATCACTGGATCGCAGACCTTGGGCGACGGCGCCATTCGGGAAATGCTTGAAGCGATCATTGCAGACCCGAGCTTGCTGGCAACGGACGGGCCATCCCGCCTGAATCTTTTTCGAACGTTCCACCGTATCTGGAAGCCGATGCACAGCGTCAATGTCTCCGACGGGCTGATCTCGCACCTGCCGGCCAGCGCCAGAGATGCTATGCTGCTGACGATGGTCGAAGGGTTTTCCTGTGTCCAAGCGGCGGAAATTCTGGATTCGTCCGAGGACCAGGTCCGGACCATGATTGCGGCGGCCCGTAAGCAGCTGGAAGCCCAATTGCGGGCCTCGGTGATGATTATCGAGGACGAAGCAATCATCGCCATGCATCTGCGCAAGATCGTGCAGGAGCTTGGCAACACTGTGGCCGGCGTGGCCCGTACTCGCGACGAGGCAGTGGCCCTTGCGAAAGAGGTTCTGCCGGATCTCATCCTCGCTGATATCAGCCTGGCCGATGGTTCCAGCGGGATCGATGCGGTCAAGGATATCCTGGGTGAGTTTTCTGTCCCGGTGATCTTCATCACGGCATTCCCCCAGCGCCTGCTGACCGGAGAACGCCCGGAACCAACCTATCTGATCACCAAGCCATTCGAACCTGAAACGGTGACAGCAACCATCTGGCAGGCCTTGCTGGTCCACCGGGAAACGCAGCCCGGGCGACAGGCCGCCTAAAGCGCAAAATCTTTTCGGTCTCACTTCCAGCAGCCCCCTCGGTGTCAAGAGCTGCTGGAAGTGATCTACTTGCTGGTGTCAGGCGCGGATTGCGCCGTGCTGGGCGCGCGATCGTTTTGCATCGACAGCACCAGTACCAAGCCAAAAGCCAGCAGCAGCAGGATCAGCGAAACCAGCAAAACCCACCGGACGATCCCAGGGGTCGATCCGGCCCGGACTTCGTCGGTCGTGCGCTCGATCGGCCCGTCCTCCATGCTGCGGTACTCCAGTTCACGCCGCATAACTGCTTCCCGCGCAATAATGTTCCGCGATAACCGCCGCATGCCGCCAGCGCAGAATAGCTAGAGCAGGTTCAAAATGGCCGAGATGTCGAAGAAGCCGAAGCAGATGGAACTATCGGCGATGCCATAGGGCATGAATAGCCGGTCCTTCCCAACCCGGATCGCGCCGCAGGTATA
>CAZNFV010000064.1:0-11256 GCA_964572445.1 uncultured Novosphingobium sp.
GAACGCGTCGGACGGGCTGCGCGCCGAAACCACCGGGATCGGCGCATCGCCATTGCGGCCATAGACGGCTTGATAGAGGTCAGACTGTTCAGTCTTGGTCGGAAGACCCGTCGACGGCCCGCCGCGCTGCGAATTGACGATCACCAGCGGCAGCTCGGTCATCACGGCCAGGCCCATCGCCTCACCCTTCAAGGCGATGCCGGGGCCAGAGCTGGAGGTTACGCCCAGCTGGCCGGCATAGCTGGCGCCAATCGCGGCGCAGATCGCGGCAATTTCATCTTCCGCCTGGAAAGTGGTGACGCCAAATTCCTTCAGCCGCACCAGTGCGTGGAGGATCGAAGAGGCCGGCGTGATCGGATAGCCGCCAAAGAACATCGGCAGGTGGGCCAGCTGCGCGCCGGCCACCAGCCCCAAGGCGACGGCATCGGCACCCGTGATGGTCCGGTATAGACCAGCCGGGGTCGGCACCGGGCCAAGGTGCAGCTTCTTGACGTGGCCGCCCAGTTCCGCGGTCTCGCCATAGGCATGCCCAGCGTTGAGCGCGGCGACATTGGCATCAGCCAGCACCTGGTTCTTGGCGAACTTCTGATTCAGCCAGTCAATCAGCGGCTGGCGATCACGATCGAACATCCACAGCGCCAGGCCCAGCGTCCACATATTCTTGCAGCGCAGGGCTTCCTTGTTGCCCAGCCCGAACGGCTTGACCGATTCCAGCGTCAGCGCGGAAATATCGAAGGCCAGCACCTGCCACTTGGCGAGGCTGCCGTCTTCCAGCGGGCTGACTTCGTACTTGGCCTTTTCCAGGTTGCGCTTGGTGAACTCACCGGTGTCGGCAATCACCAGACCGCCGGGCTTGAGCGCACCGACATTGGTCTTCAGCGCCGCCGGGTTCATCGCCACCAGCACGTCCGGCGCGTCGCCTGCGGTATCGATCGAGGTCGACCCGAAGTTGATCTGGAAGGCGGAAACGCCAAACAGCGTGCCCTGCGGTGCGCGGATTTCGGCCGGAAAGTCCGGGAACGTGGCAAAGTCATTGCCCGCCAGCGCGCTCGACAGGGTGAATTGCCCGCCGGTCAGCTGCATCCCATCGCCCGAGTCGCCCGCAAAACGGACAACTACGGCTTCGGGAGCGGTGGTGGACTTTGCTTCTGGATCGGCGAATTGCGTTGCCATGCGTCTTCCTTGATCGACGTCGAACTTCAGGCGGACTAACCGCCCCGTCTGGTGCGGAGCGCCCTAGTCCCCTCTCCGCCTGCCCGGCAATCAAGAAAAACTGCGCACCGGACAACCGGCTCCACAAGAGGAGCGCCAAGGCGGCTAGTCAAGTGGCAAAAGGCGACTTAACCTGTCGGTTAAATCAAAACGAGAGGATCCCTGCGTGAGCGAAGCCACCACCCCAAGTGCCCCCTATGTCCGCCCCGATGTAAAAATGCTGCTGGACATGCTGGCCGCCATGGGCGGACCGAAGATGGACCAGATTCCGCTGGCCGACGCCCGCGCCTCCTACGCGCAGATGGCCGCGATGGTAGAGGCGGACCCGGTGCCGCTGGCCACGATCACCGATCTGACCTGCCCCGGCCCGCGCGGCGATATCCCGCTGCGGCTTTACGATCCGCGCAGCGATCGCGGGCCCGGTCCGGTGGTAATGTTCTATCATGGCGGCGGCTTTGTGATCGGCGATCTGGAATCGCACCACGCCCTCTGCACCACGATCGCGGCCGAGCTCGATCTGCCGGTGGTGGCGGTCCACTATGCGCTGGCACCGGAACAGCCCTTCCCGGCCTCTGATGACGATTGCATCGCCGCTACCCGCTGGGTGGCTGAAAACGGGCTGAAGCTGGGCCGCGAAGTGACCGGCCTGATCACGATGGGCGATAGCGCCGGCGGGCACCTGGCCATCGTCGTGCCGCAAGCCCTGGCAATAAATCCGGCAAAGGCGCCGGTGATCCTGCAAGTGCCGCTCTATCCTGCCACCGACGAGTCGAGCGACGGTTCAATGACCGAGTTCGCCGAGGGTTATCTGCTGACCAAGGAAACGATGGACTGGTTCATGGGCTGCTATGCCCCGGAAGCAGGCAATCCAATGGCTTACCCGATTCTGGGTGAGCAGGCTGGCTCGCCCCCGACCCTGCTGGTGACCGCCAGCCTTGATCCGCTGCGCGACCAGGGGCGCCGCTATGCCGCCGCGCTGACTGCCGCTGGGGTGGAGTGCCACTTCATGGAAATGAAGGGTTCGATCCACGGCTTCGTCAACCTGCGCAAGGCCGTACCCAGCGCCCAGACCGATCTTCTGGCCATTCTGGCCCAGGCAAAGTTGATGTTGGGGCGCATTTGCGCCTAAGGGCGCGGTATGAATGACAGTTCCTTTGCAACCCTGCCCTATCGCCCTTGCGTTGGGGTGATGCTGGTCAATTCCGCTGGCCTGGCTTTTGTCGGCAAGCGCATCGACACGCGCGGCCAGCCTGACGAGGGCGGGGTTTACTGGCAGATGCCGCAAGGCGGGATCGACGAGGGCGAGGAACTGCGCGAAGCCGCGCTGCGCGAGCTGTGGGAAGAGACGGGCGTGGTTGAAGAACACGTCACCATCCTGGCCCAGACGCGCGAGGAAGTGCTCTATGATTTGCCAGACGAGCTGATCGGCAAGCTGTGGGGCGGCCAGTATCGCGGCCAGCGCCAGCATTGGGTGCTGGCGCGCTTCAACGGTGAAGATCATCACATCCGGCTCGATGCCCATGATCCAGCTGAATTCTGCGAATGGCAGTGGATGGAACCGGCGCAGCTGCCGGAAGTGATCGTGCCGTTCAAAAAGCGCGTCTACCGCGCCGTGCTGGACGAATTCCGCGATCTGATCTGACGCGGGCTTAGTTCGTCGTAACGGTTGGCTTCGCCTGAACTGCCTCAGCCGTAACGATCTGCGGGGTCGGGCCCTGCTGGATCGCTGCAGCCAGGTCTTTCGCCGGAACACAGCCATTACCGCAAATCTGCTCCAGCCGGGCCAGATTGCGCCGCGCGCGTTCAACCGCACCCTTTTCGACCAGCGCCTGACCTTCTCCGGAAATGGCAAAAACATTGCCCGGTTCAGCTTCAAGCACTTCGCGGTAATAGCGCAGCGCCTTGCCCTGCAGGCCCTGCTTACGGTTAGCCTCCGCCAGGTTGAGCACGATGGCAACATGGCCGGGCTGGATCACCAGCGCCGCTTCATAGGCATCGATCGCGGCATTAACATCGCCGCTAGACAGTGCCTTGCGCCCTTCGGCCACCAGCACGGCCGCCCGGGGATCGAGCGGAGCCGGCGGTGCCGACAGGCTGACACTGGCCGTGACCGCCGTCAGCAAAGACAAGGCAAGCGCGGCTGGGGTGTAGCGCATTAGTTGCTCCCGAAGGCTCGACATCGGCTGACCTGTTATCACCTCTTCCGGAAGCAGGCGACGAAAAAGCCGTCGGTCCCGTCCCGGCTGGGTGAAAGGCGTGTGCCGGTTCCGCGTCGCTCGCCCACGGCAAGGGCCAATTCGTCAGCCGTCCAGTCCGGATGGCGCGCCAGAAAGCCGCTCGCCTGATCCGCCCCCTCGGCATCAAGCAGCGAGCAGGTGACAAAGCACAGACGCCCGCCGGGCCGCAGCAAGGTTGCCGCCAGATCGAGCAACCGGGCCTGCACCGCGCTATAGCGGGCCAGCTGATCGGGTGTCAGCCGCCAACGTCCTTCCGGGCTGCGCCGCCAGGTGCCAGTGCCAGAGCACGGGGCGTCGACCAGCACAGCATCAGCCTTTCCGGCCAGATCGGCCAGTGCCGCCGCTTCGCGATTGGGGTCGAGCAGCAGCGTTTCGGCAATGGTCACCCCGGCCCGGAAGGCGCGTGGGCCGAGCTTGGAAAGCCGGCTGCGATCGGTGTCCGAAGCAATCAGGCGGCCGCGATTCTCCATCGCCGCTGCCAGAGCCAGGGTCTTGCCCCCCGCCCCGGCGCAAAGATCAATCACCAGTTCGCCTGGTTGCACGGCCAGTGCAGCGCAGACCAGCTGCGAGCCGGAATCCTGCACCTCAATCTGGCCAGACAGGTAAGCATCCCAGCTTTCAACCTGCGTGCCATGCGGCAGGCGCAGGCTGTTCGGGGCCAGGCCAGGCTCAGCCGCCAGCGGCAGTTCCAGCGCGACCGGATCGGCTTTCAGCGTATTGATCCGCAGATCGAGCGGTGCCCGTTCCAGCAGCGCCATCGCCTCTGCACCGGCGACATCGCTCTTGGCCAGTGCAGCTTCAAGCCAGGGCGGCGCAACGCCTGCTTCCGCCACCGGCTCACCTTCGGAAATCGCGGCTGGACTGTGGCCTGTGCCATCAAACAGGCCGGCCAGGTTTGGATCATCCTGCACAAGCCGCAGCATCGCCGCCCGGCCTGAAACCGGCACCGGCCCACAGGCGCGGATCGCGGCATAGGTCAGGTCCCGAACGGCGCGGCGGTCCTTGCTGCCGGCGAAGCGGCGGGCGCGAAACCAGTCACCGACGATCCGGTCAGCCGGCGCACCGTTGGCGCGCGCAGCCGCAATGACCAGATCAAGGATCTCGATCGCCGCCTGGACGCGTGCCCCGGGTGTCACAACTTGTAGTTCGGCGCCTCGCGGGTGATCGTCACGTCGTGGACGTGACTTTCCTTCAGGCCCGCGTTGGTGATGCGCACGAAGTTGGCATTGGTGCGCAGGTCCTCGACGGTGCCTGAGCCGGTATAGCCCATCGCCGCCTTGATCCCGCCGACCAGCTGGTGGACCACGTCGCGCGCCGGGCCCTTATAGGGCACCTGGCCTTCGATCCCTTCGGGCACCAGCTTCATCTGGTCCTTGATGTCACCCTGGAAATAGCGGTCCGCGCTGCCGCGGCCCATGGCCCCGACCGAACCCATCCCGCGGTACGACTTGTAGGCGCGGCCCTGATAGAGGAACGTTTCGCCCGGCGCTTCTTCAGTACCCGCGAGCATCGAGCCGACCATGATGGTCGAGGCACCGGCGGCCAGTGCCTTGGCGGCATCACCTGAAGTACGCAGTCCGCCATCGGCGATAATCGGCGTCTTGCTGTCGGCTGCGGCGCGGGCAGCTTCCATGATCGCAGTCAGCTGCGGCACGCCAACCCCGGCAACAACGCGGGTAGTGCAGATCGAGCCCGGCCCGATCCCGACCTTGACCGCATCGGCCCCAGCATCAATCAGCGCGCGCGTCGCTTCATAGGTCGCGACATTGCCGGCGATAACCTGGGCAGAGTTGGACAGCTTCTTCACCCGCTCAACCGCGCGGGCCACATCCTTGTTATGGCCATGGGCGGTGTCGATGATAATTACATCGCATTCCGCTGCCAGCAGGGCTTCGGTGCGTTCAAAGCCCTTGTCACCGACGGTGGTCGCCGCCGCAACGCGCAACCGCCCGGTCGCGTCCTTGGTTGCGTCGGGATAAGTGATCGCCTTTTCCATGTCCTTGACCGTGATCAGTCCGGTGCAGTGGAAGTTGTCATCCACCACCAGCAGCTTTTCAATCCGGCGGGCATGCAGCAGGCGGCGCGCTTCATCCTGGCTAACGCCCTGGCTGACCGTGGCCAGATTCTCATGCGTCATCAGTTCGCGCACCGGCTGGGCCGGGTTGGCGGCGAACCGGACATCGCGGTTGGTCAGAATGCCAACCAGCCGGCCATTGGCCTCAACCACCGGAATGCCGGAAATGCGGTTCATTTCCATCAGCGCCCGCGCTTCACCCAAAGTGGCATCGGGTCCGATCGTGATCGGGTTAACGACCATGCCGCTTTCAAAGCGCTTGACCGCACGGACAGCGGCAACCTGTTCTTCCACGGTCAGGTTGCGGTGGAGCACGCCAATGCCGCCCAGCTGCGCCATGACGATCGCCATGTCAGCCTCGGTCACGGTGTCCATCGCGGATGAGATAACCGGGATGTTCAGGCCGATCTGCCGGGTCAGCCGCGTGCTGGTATCGGCCATTGAAGGCACGATATCGGATTCGGCCGGACGCAGCAGCACGTCGTCGAAGGTAAGGCCGAGAGGTATGTCCATGAAAGCCACTTTACGTCTGGATGGGAAGATTCGTGGCGGCCCATGTAAACGCACTACCCCTTCGCCGCTAGTGCTTCATTTGGAACGCGGTGGAACCTTCTTCAGGTCAGCAAAATAGCGCGCGAGGGCAACATGGAACGCCACGTCCTCAGCCGTGCCCGACAGGTCGAGCCCGGGCTTCACCTGATCGCCCGGACGATGGTAATCGCCATCGAAGAAGCGCTCCACCCGGGCAACGTCCGACCAGCTTGAAGAAACCATCACCGTCGGCACATCGTGCTGCAGCAAGGCCCAGCCATCCTGGCGGCGGATATAGGCATTGGCCGCCGTGCCATCGACCACTTTGCGCTTCTGCGCCTTGGCCACCGCCATGATCCCGTTTTCAAGCGGCGTCAGGCCCCGTCCGACCACACCCAAGGGGGTGCCACGCGGCGCCAGGGCGAAACTGTCGAGGTTAAAGGCGGCGACAATCTGGTTGAGCGGCAGCGGCGGATCCTCGGCAAAGGCCTCTGCTCCCAGCAGGCCGATTTCCTCGGCAGTGGTGGCCAGGAAATAGATGTCGCGGTCCATCGCCGGCCCCTTGGCCAGCCGCCGGGCGATCTCGGTCAGAGCGGCCAGTCCGCTGGCGTTGTCGATCGCGCCATTGCAAATCAGGTCTTCAGCCGGAGCTGCGGCACATTCACCGAAATGGTCCCAGTGCGCCAACAGCAGGACCGCCCCGCTTTCCGGACGGCGCCCGGGCAGGCGGCCGATGACATTGTGCGTGTTGATCCGGGTTTCGCGCGTCGTTGCTTCCAGCGTTACCGACAATTCCAGCAGTTGCGCGGTGAAATTCGGCCTGGCCGCCAGCACCTCCAGGCCGGGAAGATCCAGCGGTCCGCCGGCCAGTGCCCGCGTCAGCCCTTCGGCGGTGATGTAAGCTTCAAGATCCCCGCCCAGCTCTTCGGTAGCCAGCGCATAGCCTGACCGGCCCCGGCGCGCGCGCACCTGTTCCAGCGAGCGCTCTCCATCCAGCACGGTCAAGACACCGGCGGCTCCGGCCTTCAGCAGGGCATTCTGCCGCTCGGACGTGTCGCTGCCGCTATCGAGCAACAGCGCCACCCGGCCGGCCAGCTCTGCCCGTCCGACCGCAGTGCCGCTTTTGCCGACAAACACGACGGGCGCGCTGTTCAACAGGGTCCGCTTGCCAGAGGTAAAGACCTCGATCGAATTGAGCGGGACGAATTGCGGACGGCCCTTGCGGCTGAACACTGCGCGGCTCGAAGCCGGTTCACGCGCAACCAGCGTGACCGGAGCGAACCAGGCATTCCGGGGATCATTGGTGCCGGATTCCAGCCCAATGTCGAACCACTGCCGGCCCAGGTAGCGCAGGGTCTTGGCCTCACCCTCGGTGCCGGGTTCGCGGCCATCATAGGCATCGCTGGCCAGTTCGGTCACGTGAGCGAGCAGCGCCGCTTCAAGCGCCTGATCGCGGCGCTGGGCCAGAGCGGGTGAACAAAGAGATACGGTGGCCAAAACGGCCACTACAACTCGGTTCATCGCGCCCCTGCAACGGTTCATTGCCCCAAGTCCTACAGCAGACAAGCCTGCGGACAAGCGGCTTCGAAAAACCGCCGTGCAGTTAAACCGGGCTGGTGGCAGGAAGGTTACACTTCCATGCAACTTTGTTGGCTATTCGGCAGTCCAGCCGCCATCCATGGAAATATTCGCGCCGGTCATGTTGCCGGCTTCAGGGCGGCACATAAACACCGCCAGCGCGGCGACTTCATCCGGCTGGACAAAGCGCTTGGTCGGCTGCTTGGCCAGCAGGACATCGTTAATCACGGCATCCCGGCTGAGGCCACGGGTCTTCATCGTATCGGGAATCTGGTTTTCGATCAGCGCGGTCCAGACATAGCCGGGGCTGATGCAGTTGGCGGTAACGCCGCTGGTGGCCAGTTCCAGCGCCAGCGACTTGGTGAAGCCGGCCACCGCGTGCTTGGTCGCCACGTAGGGTGCCTTGAACGGCGAGGCGACCAGGCTGTGGGCCGATGCGGTCGAGATGATCCGCCCCCAGCCGCGCGCCTTCATGCCCGGCACGGCAAGGCGGCAAGCGTGGAACACCGCCGACAGGTTCAGCGCGAGGATCGCATCCCACTTGTCGACCGGGAATTCATCCACTGCGGCAACGTGCTGCATCCCGGCATTGTTGACCAGGATATCAACCTCGCCCGCCCCGGCGAACAGCGCCTCTACCCCGGCTGCGGTCATCAGGTCCGCCGGAACATGGCGCGCATCCAGTTCGGCGCAGAGCGCGGCGATCTCTTCGTCCGAGCCGAAGCCCGAAAGGATGACTTCTGCGCCCTCTGCATGCATCGCCCGGGCTATCGCCAGGCCAATGCCCGAGGTGGAACCGGTAACCAGCGCGCGCTTGCCCTTCAGAAACATGCTCGACTCCCAATGTCTGTTGCGAGACAGTCCATTGCGGACGGCGCATGCGCCTGTCCAGTACCAACAAGCCGAAGGAAAGGGTCTCACCATGCGGCTGGATGATTTCGATCCCAATTCGATCAACATCGAGGACCAGCGCGGCAGCGGCGGCGGTTTCCGCATGGGCGGACGCGGCGGCCAGCTGGGTTGCGGCACGATCCTGATCGCGCTGGTCGGCTACTTCGTGTTCGGAATCGATCCGATCCAGACTATTGGCGGCATCCAGCAGATCGATCCGGGTGCGGGCCAGCAGCCGGTCGGCCCGGTCGCGGGCGGTTCCGATGCCAACCAAAGCTGCACCATCGATGCCCTCAGCCGTGAAAGCTGCAACGCGCTGTCCTCGCTCAACAAGACCTGGCAGCCAGCCTTTGCGGCGTCGAATATCCGGTTCCAGCCGCCCAAGCTGGTGTTCTATTCGCAAAGCGGCTCATCGGGCTGCGGCGCCGCACAGAGCGCGATGGGGCCATTCTATTGCCCGACCGACCAGGGCATTTACATCGACACCGATTTCTACCGCGAAATGGAACAGCGGCTCGGCGCCGGGGGTGACTTTGCCCGCGCTTACGTGATGGCGCACGAATATGGCCACCACATCCAGACCATGACCGGGATGGCTGACCAGATCCGCTCAGCCCAGCAGCAAAGCCCGGCCCGCTCGAACAACCTGCAGGTGCGGATGGAACTGCAGGCCGATTGCTATGCCGGGGTCTGGGCCGCCAAGAACCGTGATCGGATCGAACCCGGAGATATCGAAGAAGGGATGACCGCCGCGCACTCGATCGGCGATGACACCCTGATGAAAAGCGCCGGACGCCACCCGGTTGAAGCAGCCTTTACCCATGGCAGCAGCGAGCAGCGCATGGCCTGGCTGCGCAAGGGGCTGGAGACCGGCAACGAGGAAGCCTGCGACACCTTTGCGGACCTGAGCCGCAGACGATGATCCTTGAGCCACTTTCCTGCCGGGGGGAACAGGCGGGTCTAGCCAGGCTTTACTGCAAGCAGGGGGCTGCTGGAGTTATCGCGTCATGCGCCTCGCCCTGATCCTCGCCTGCCTGGCCCTGCCCGCGGCTGCCACGGCGCAAGACACCAAACCGCCTGAAGCCAAAGAGCCAGAAAAGCCGGTCACCGACCGGGAGCCGACCATGGTCGATGCCGTGACCACACCCGCGTCCGACCTCAATCTCAAGAAGGACACCATCCCGCCTTTGCTGCTGGCCGCGCAGGAACGGCCCTATGGCTTGGCCGGACTGCGGCGTTGCGCGGAAATCTCAGCTGCGGTGATCGGACTGAACGAAGTGCTGGGGCCGGACATTGACCTTCCGATCGACGCCAAGACCGGTGCCACGGCCGGTCGCGTCGCTCAGGCAGCGGTCGGCTCCTTTATTCCGTTCCGGGGCCTGATCCGCGAGATTTCCGGCGCGAATGAGCAGGAACGCAAGATTCAGGTGGCCGTTCAGGCCGGGTTTGCCCGCCGCGCCTATCTGAAGGGCGTGGGTGAGGCGCGCGGTTGCCGCTATCCGGCCCGCGCCGCCGGCCCGGCAGAAATCGCCGCGATAACCGCTCCGCTGGCTAACACTGGCGCCGCAGCAGAGGCCAAACCGGAACCGAAGCAATCGCGCAAGCGGCATGACAAAGGCGTGACCTCCACCACCGATGCCGTGGTGCAGCCAATCAAGAAGTAGCTTTCGCCCACGCCGGGGCTGCGCTAGCCCCCTGTCCATGCGCCTGACCGATTGCCACAACATCGCCGACTTCCGGGAACTTGCCCGCCGCCGCCTGCCCTGGCCGGTGTTCGATTACATCGACGGCGCGGCTGACGACGAAGTGACCAAGGCCCGCAACAGCAGCGCGTTCGATACGGTTGACCTGGTGCCAAATGTACTGGCCGGGGTGGCAGAGATCGACACTTCGATCACCCTGATGGGCCGCAAAAGCGCCCTGCCCCTGATGCTCTCCCCCACGGCGCTCCAGCGGGTGTTCCACTGGCAGGGTGAGCGGGCGGTGGCGCGAGCGGCGGAGAAGTTCGGCCTGTGGTTCGGCATCTCCAGCCTGGCGACTGTCAGCATCGAAGAAACGGCCGCGCTCACCAGCGGACCAAAGCTGTTCCAGCTCTATGTCCACAAGGACAAGGGCCTCAACCGTTCGATGATCGAGCGCTGCAAGGCGGCCTCGTTCGATGCGATCGCGCTCACTGTCGACACCATCGTCGGCGGCAAGCGCGAGCGGTGCCTGAGGAGCGGTTTCTCCTCGCCGCCGCGCTTCACTCCTTCTTCCCTGCTGAGCTACGCGACCCGGCCCAGGTGGACGCTCGACTATCTGTTGCGCGAAAAGTTCAGCCTGCCCCAGCTCGATTCCTACCTCGACGAAGGCACCAAGAAGGCCATGTCGATCCAGAGCTATTTCACCGAAATGCTCGACCAGTCGCTAGACTGGAACACCGCCGCGCAGATCCGCGAGGAATGGGGTGGCACCTTCTGCCTCAAGGGCGTGATGAGCGTGGCGGACGCCCGTCGCGCGGTAGAGATCGGCGCCGATGCGATCATGATCTCGAACCACGGTGGCCGACAATTAGATGGCAGCCGCGCGCCGTTCGACCAGCTCCCCGAAATCGTCGATGCGGTCGGAGGCAGGATCGAGATCATCTGCGACGGCGGCGTGCGGCGCGGCACCCATGTGCTCAAGGCCCTCGCGGCAGGCGCCAATTGCGCCTCGGGCGGGCGGCTTTACCTATACGCTCTCGCCGCCGCCGGC
>CAZNFV010000065.1:0-7769 GCA_964572445.1 uncultured Novosphingobium sp.
GCTATGACATCAGCTTCCCCTTCTTCAAGGACCCGGCCTTTACCGCCGATACCGACAATCGCCCGCCACCGCTGTACAAGCGGATCATGAAGCCCGGGGTGCCGGACCTGTTCTATATGGGCCTGGCCCAGCCGCTGCCGACACTGGTCAACTTTGCTGAACAGCAGTCCAAGCTGGTTGGGGCCTATCTGGCCGGTGAATATCTGCCGCCTGATCCGGTCGAGATGGCCGAAGTGATCGAGGACGACGAAGACTATTACACCGGGCAATATTACGCCGCGCGGCGTCACACGATTCAGCTAGACTTCGATCACTATGTTCGTGCGCTGAAAAAGGAGCTTCAGCGCGGTGCCAAACGTGCGGCCGCGGCCGGCCATGCCCTGCCGGTGCGCAGCCGCCAGTTGGAGACTGCCTGAGATGAGCGCCCAGACAGCCAGCCGCCCGATCAATCCCTATGACGTCAGCGAAAGTGCGCTTTACGTCCACGATACCTGGCGTGAGCCGTTCGCCCAGCTGCGCCGTGATATGCCGATATCCTGGCGTCCAGACAGTCCGTTCGGGCCCTATTGGTCCGTCGTGACTCACGATCTGGTCCAGGAAACCGAGCTGCGTCATGACGTCTTTTCCAGCCGCTGGGACATGGGCAATATCACCATTGCGGAATCGGTGAATGGCGATGGCTTTCCCAATTTCATCGCGCAGGATCCGCCGATCCACACCGCCCAGCGCCGGGTAATCGCCCCGGCCTTCTCGCCCAGCCAGATGCAGAAACTGGGTGCGCTGGTGAAGGCGCGGACGAAGCAATTACTTGATGGCCTGCCACTGGGCGAAACCTTTGACTGGGTGGAGCGGGTCTCGATCCCGCAGACGCTGGGGATGCTGTGCATCCTGTTCGATATGCCGTTTGACGAATGGCGCGACATCAAGCGCTGGTCCGATTGGGCCAGCGGCGTTTCGGCTGAGAACCTTTCAGAAGAATACCGCGCCCAGTTCCTGATGCAGATGGGCGAGATGCTGGCCCGGTTTGACCGCGAACTGGAAGACCGCCGCGCCAAACCGCCGAGCGACGATCTGCTAAGCCGGATGGTCCATTCCGAAGCGATGGGTCACATGGAGCCGATGGAGCGGATCGCCAATATCGCGCTGCTGATCGTTGGCGGGAATGACACCACCCGCAATTCGATGTCGGCGCTGGTCGAAGCTTTTGACCGGTATCCGGAGCAGCTGGACCGGCTCCGCGCTGATCCCGCGCTGGTGCCCAATGCCGCGCAGGAAATCATCCGCTGGCAAAGCCCGGTCACCCATATGCGCCGTACCGCGCTGGCCGATACCGAGCTGGGCGGGCAGATCATCCGTCAGGGTGAGAAGATCGTGATGTGGTACATCAGCGCCAACCGCGATGAGCGGGTATTTGCCGATGCCGAACGCTTTGACGTGGGGCGCGAGAATGCGCGGCGGCACCTTGGTTTCGGCCACGGCATCCACCGCTGTGTCGGCGCGCGGCTGGCCGAAAGCCAGCTCACTACCCTGATCGGGGAACTTGCCCACCGCGATTGGCGGATCGTTCCGCAACAGGCGCCGGAGCGGCTATCCAGCCCGTTCCTGCATGGGTTTACAGCGATGCCGGTGCGGATCGAGGCGAATTGACCGTCGGCGCGCTAAAACGCGTAAAGCAGGCCGGCGACGGCAAAGACCTGGTTCGCGCTGCCCGCGTCGCGCACCACCGGGCTATCAGCGAATTGGCCCAGCATCCGCTTGTAATTGGTCAGCGTAAACAGCCCCAGCCCGCGGCGCGGATCGCCGCCCAGATCGCGCGTATAAAGCAGGGTCGCGCTGGTGCTTTTCCAGCCGCCTCCCGTGGTGGCGAAGGGGGCCAGCACGTTGCCGGGCCCCACATCGAAATAGGTCCGCGCAAAGCCTTTGCCGACATAGTCGGCCGAGAGCGACAGCCGCGCAAAGCCGCGCTGCGACAGCGGGGAAGACAGGGCGACCGATGGGGTCAGGGTGTAACTGTCATGGGCGCCGGCCACATCACGCAAGTACGCGACATCCAGGGTCAGACTGGCGGGCGGGATCAGCACGCCGCGCAGGCTGATGCCCGCATTCACGCCCAGTTCCAGCGCCGTCTTGCGATCACCCAATTGGGCCACGCGCGGGTCGCTGATCGATCCGCTGCGTTCGGGGCGCAGTTGCACCACCGGGCCCAGGACGAGCCGCACTGTGCTGCCGGCCTTATCAGGCACGAGATCGGTATAGAGGTTAAGCCCGCGCATCTGGAAATCGATGCCGCTGACCCGGCACTGTACCACGCCGCCGGGCTGAAGCCGGTAATCGTCAGAGCCTTCGTAATCCGGTGCGACGCCAAGCCCGAAGCCGACAGTGAATTGGTCTCCAGTCCGGCGCTCCAGCACGCCAGACGGAGGCCCGCCGGGAACCTGCACCTGGGCTTGCGCCTGGGCCGGAGCGGCGAATGTCAGCGCGATTGCAAACAGGGGCGCGGCAGATTTGATCACGACTTGCTCCGTTCTGCCCCCGCATTCCGATATAGGAAGGGGCTGCGGGCACACAACGGGACCAAAGCACGGGGGAGCACATGACCTACACACTCTATGGCGCGCTGGGATCGCCCTATTCCCAAAAGATCAGGGCGCTGCTGCGCTATCGGCGGCTGCCGTTCCAGTGGGTCGATGAAGGCGCGCGGCGTCAGGCGGCACTCGGCGCGGTCAGGGCGCCGGTGATCCCGGTGCTGGAATACCCGGACGGCACTTTCGCCAATGATTCGACCCCGCTGGTCTATGATCTTGAGGCGCGGCATCCGCAGCGCGGCGTCGTCCCGCCCGATCCGGCGCAAGCCTTCATCGCGCACTTGCTGGAAGACTTTGCCGACGAATGGCTGACCAAGGCGATGTTCGGCTATCGCTGGCTGGAAGAAGTAGACCAGATCCAGATGAGCCGCTGGCTGGCCTTTGACAGCATGAAGGGTGGCGGGCTGGAGCAGAGCCAGCAGTTTGCCGAACTGTTCCGGGCCCGGCAGGTTGGTCGGATGGCGCTGGTCGGCTGCACGGCGGAGAATTTCCCGCTGATCGAGGCGAGCGCCCGCGCGGTCCTGGCGGCGCTGGAGGCCCATGTGGTGGAGCGCTTCTGCCTGTTTGGCACCCGGCCCAGCCTGGCCGAATTCAGCATCTTCGGGCAACTATCGCAGCTGGGCACCGATCCCACCGCGCAGGCCATGATGCGGGCGGACTATCCCTATACCTACCGCTGGCTGGCCCATATCGATGACATGAGCGGCACCGAAGGCGCGTGGGAACTTGGCTTTGCGTCAGTCGTGGCGGAATTGGTCCGGATTTCCGCAGCGGTCTATGCGCCGTTCCTGGCGGCCAATGCTGCTGCCGCGGAAGTGGGCGCGGAAACCTTCCGGATGGAGGCCATGGGCCTGCCTTACGAGCAGGGCGTGTTCAAGTACCAGCTCAAGTGCCTGGCCGATCTGCGCAGCCGCTACGCCGCGCTGGATGGCGCAGCGCGGACTGCGGTTGATCCGCTGCTGGGGGATGGCTGGCTGGCGCTGCTGCGGGCTTAACCCAGCGCCTCCCCCCAACCCCGGCCGTCCTGAGCCTGTCGAAGGACCGTTCTCAGCGCCACCTGCGCTGCGGCAGCAAGAGCAGAACAGTGCTTCGACAAGCTCAGCATAAGCGGGGTTTGAGTGTGATGCGGTGTGTGATCAGCCCCGCTTCGTCGCCTTGATCCAGGCGCGGATCTTGGCTTCCAGCACTGGCATCGGCAGCGCTCCGGTGTTCAGCACCTGATCGTGGAAGGCGCGGATGTCGAACTGCTTGCCCAGCGCCTTTTCGGCTTCGCCGCGCAGCCGTTGGATGGTCAGCGCGCCAACCTTGTAAGCGAGCGCCTGGCTGGGGATGGCGATATAGCGTTCGACTTCGGCCGTGGCGTCGGTCCGGCCCATTGCCGAGTTGGCGAGCATGTATTCGATCGCCTGATCGCGGGTCCAGCCCTTGGCGTGGATGCCGGTATCGACGACCAGCCGCATCGCACGCAGCATTTCGTCATCCAGCGTGCCCTGCCGCGAATAGGGGTCCTTGTAGAAGCCCATGTCGTAACCCAACGTCTCGGCATAGAGCGCCCAGCCTTCGGCAAAGGCGGTGTTGCCGCCGAACCGCATGAAAGCCGGCAGCTTGTCATTTTCCTGGGCCAGGCTGATCTGGAAGTGATGGCCCGGCGCGCCTTCATGGAGGTACAGCGTGATCTCGCCCGGCGTGGTCCGGCTGGGCAGGTCATAGGCGTTGAAATAGAAGGTGCCCGGGCGTGACGCATCGGGGGTGCCCTGCTGGTAGGAGCCGCCAGCTTCAAACTTTTCGCGGAATTCTTCGTAGGGGCGGATCTGTAGCGGAGTCTTCGGCAGGACCGAGAATAACTGGCCGATCTTGCCATCGACCATCTTGCCGATGTCATAATAGCGCTGGGTCAGCGCTTCGCGGCTCTGGCGCTTGAACTGCGGATCGGTGCGGATGAAGGTGAAGAATTCGGGCAGGGTGCCCTTGAAGCCAACCTCATTCTTGATCTGCTCCATCCCGTTACGGATGCGCTTCACTTCGCTCAGGCCCAGCTGGTGCAGTTCTTCGGCCTTATACGGCAAGGTGGTCGAGTTCTCGATTGCCAAGGCATAGAGCTTGTCCCCGCCCTTCATCTGCGACAGGCCAACGCTGTCGCGGGCGGTCGGCAGGTATTCATCGCGCAGGAAATCGCGCAGGCGCGTGTTGGCGCCATAGATGCCTTCGCCCACAGCCTTGCGATACTCGGTTGTCAGGCGGGTCCGCTCGGCTTCGGGCAGGGCCGGGTCCATGCCCTTGACCGGTTCCCAATAGGGCGAATCCTCAACCGACAGCTTCAGCTGGGTATCGAGCTGCTCGATCATGTTGCGAACGGTCAGCTTGGTTTCGAGCACGCCCGTGGCCTGCCCTTCACGGAATTTGGCAATCGAACGATCGATCAGCTTCACATAGTCAGCGTGGCGCTTCAGGTTGTTTTCGTGATCGGCCAGGCTCTTCATCGGGATCCCGGTCTTGCCGCTGGCCAGGGTCGGGTAGAAGGTGTGGAAGCCGAAGAAGTGGTTGAGCGGCCGCGTATCGGTCAGCGCCAGGATCTCCGGGGCCAGGCCCTTCAGCGTGTTGCTGCGATCATACTTGAACACATCATACGCGATCTGGTCCGTGGCCGACAGCTTTGCCCGATTGATCCGGCCCAGTGCCGCAAGTTCATCCTGCGCGGCGGCGCGTTCGGCGTTGTTGTATTCCGGGGTCAGGTAATCGCCCAGCCGATCCGCATAGCGCATATCGCCGCGGAACAGCGCCGAGAGCGGATTGCGCTTCAGGCTATCCTGATCCGACTTGGCAAACAGCGCGAAGAGCTGGTCATGCTCGCTCTGCGCGGCGGTGGATGCAGCGGCAGATTGGGCCAAGGCTGGAACCGCAGCCAAGGGGGCGGCCAGCAGGGCCGTGGCAAGCAGGGCAGAGCGCAGGGTTTTCATCGGAATATCCTTTGGCGAAGGCAATTGGTGTATTGCCTTAATAATACAGTTTACTGACCAGCACAAGCGGCAGCATTGGCGGCGGGTTAGGCCGCAATCGCGCTTTTGCCGGTCAGGCTTCGATCAACCGCCGCTGCGGTTCGACGGAAGGCTCAAGGAGCGATCCGGCCGCGTTCCATCACCCAGCGGACCTTCTCCAGCGTGCGCACATCGGCCAGCGGGTTAGCGTCGACCGCGATCAGGTCAGCCGAGAAGCCGGGGGCGATCTGGCCGATTTCCGTCTCCATTCCCAGCGCCTTGGCGGCGATGGTCGTCGCGCTGGCCAGGGCCTCGCGGTTGCTCAGGCCGTTCTTGACCAGCAGGGCGAATTCTTCGCCATTGCGGCCATGCTCAAACACGCCGGCGTCGGTGCCAAAGGCGACTGGCACGCCCAGCTGCTTGGACCGCTGGACCTGCTTGCCGGCTGCTTCCACTGCCTGGCGGCCTTTGACTTCGACTGTCGGGGTATAGATCCCCTTGCCCAGTCGGGCGCGGACGCCTTCGAGCGCCATCAGCGTCGGGACCATATAGGTGCCCTTGGCCTTCATTGCCTTGAGCGCGGGTTCATCCGCAAAGGTGCCGTGCTCGATCGTGTCGACCCCGGCCAGCACCGTGCTTTCGATCCCGCGCGCGCCGTGCGCATGGGCCATGACTTTCAGGCCGAGCGAGTGTGCGGTCGTCATGATCGATTCCAGTTCAGGCGTGCTGAAATGGCCTTCAAGCCCGCGTCCCTGCTGGCTCAGCACTCCGCCAGTGGAGGTGATCTTGATCACGTCCGCCCCGGCGCGGCTGGCCTTGCGGACCTTTTCAGCACATTCAACGGCGCCGGTGCAGGTATAACCCTGATCGAGCACCGAATGGATATCTTCGCGGAAGCCGGTGGTATCCCCGTGCCCGCCAACAATCGAGATGATCGGCCCGGCTGCGACAATCCGCGGACCCGGGATCAGTCCTTCGGCCGTGCCGCGACGGAGCGAAAATGCGGTGTACTGGGCTGACCCGGCATCGCGCACGGTGGTAAAGCCGGCCCGCAGCGTCAGCAGCGCGTTCTTTGCGCCGACGACCACACCCCATTCGTCCGGCTCAACCGCTTCGTTGCGGTAATCGGTGCCAGGGTCAGAGGTCAGGTGAACGTGCAGGTCAATCAGGCCGGGGACCACGGTCTTGGTCGATAGGTCCACTTCGCGGGCACCGGCGGGCGCAGCGGGCGCACCCGGCACCACGCTGATTATCTTGCCGTCGGTAACCGTAATCGTTGCCGGGCCGGTTGGTTCGCTGGCGGCATCGCGCAGCACGGAACCGGCGCGGATGACCACTGTTTCGGCCAAAGCCGGGCTGGTGCTGGCCAGTAAGCCGGCCAATGCGATCAGGACTTTCTGCTTCACTTCGAACATCCCCTCAATCTGTCGTTCAGGTGTGCCGCCTTATCCGCAGCGTGACAAGCCGTGCTTCCCCTGATGAACCTGCGGATGACCGCTGCCTCCAGCCTTGAAGCGGCGCTGCGAAAGGGGCAATTGGGGCATGAAGTGATGATAACCCGCTGCGGGATGGGGCAGCGCCTGCGACGGAGCAAAATGATGATTGGGTACGGCTGGGCACTTTGGCGAACCGCACGCGGTGCGTCTGCTCTGGCAATGGCACTCGCGGCCGGGGCGGCAATCGCTCAGGCCGGGCGCGCGCCGGAAAGCATCCTGCCGCCACCCGCGCCGGTGCCAGCCGCCAGTCCGGCGCCGCAGCCGACTGCGCCAGCGGCAGTGGCGACACCTGTTCCGACTGCGACGCAGCTGCCAGCCACCCCGACGATCGAACCCGAACTGCCGGTTCAGGAACCGGTGCTGACCTGGCAGGTCGCCGATGCTAAGGCGCTGGCCAAGGTGATCGACGGGATTGCTGCCCACGGCCTGATCCCGGCGGATTACCAGCTGACCGATCTGCGCGCGGCGATCCTGGCCGGGCCGGGTGCTGCGCTGAATGAGCAGGCGAGCCGTTCGTTCGCCTGGCTGATCGAAGACATGCGCGATGGCCGCACCCGCTATGATTCGCGGGTCCAGTGGTTCGTCGTCGATCCTGACATCGAGCAGCGTCCCACGGCGACCGTGATGGCTGAGGCACTGGCCAGCCGGGATATTGCCGGTGCGGTCGCCAGCCTTGCCCCCACCCATCCGGACTATGCCAAGCTCAAGGATGC
>CAZNFV010000065.1:7779-11223 GCA_964572445.1 uncultured Novosphingobium sp.
CGCTGGCCAAGTCGCCCACGGCGGACAAGGCTGGCCGGACGCTGATTCAGGTCAACATGGATCGCTGGCGCTGGCTGCCGCGCGATCTGGGCAAGTTCTACCTGCTCACCAATGTGCCGGAATTCCAGCTGCGGCTGACCGTCGATAACGAGATTATCCGGTCTTACCGCACCATCGTCGGCAAGCCCGGCCGCACTGCCACCCCGCAGCTGGCCGAAGTGGTCGAAGGCGTGGTGTTCAACCCCACCTGGACCGTGCCGCAGTCCATCGTGAAGGGCGAGAACCTGGGCGCGCAGCTGCTCGCCAATCCGGCCAAGGCCAAGCGCGAAAACTACAAGGTTACCAAGAACAAGGACGGCTCGATCACCGTCGTCCAGCAGCCGGGGCCCGGCAATGCCCTGGGCCAGATGAAGCTCGACATGCCGAACGAGCACGCGATCTTTCTGCATGACACGCCCAACCGCAACCTGTTCAAACTCGCTCAGCGCGCGCTAAGCCACGGTTGCGTCCGGACTGAGCGCGCGACCGAACTGGCGATTACGATGGCGATCCTGGGTGCTGGTGTGACTCCGGATGATGCAGTGGGGATCGTCACCTCGGGCAAGTACACCCGCGTGGCGATGACCCGGACCTTCCCGGTCTATCTGACCTATTTCACCATGGCTTCGGACATCACCGGCAAGATGGGCAAGTTCGCTGACCTCTATGGCCGCGACGCCCCCGTCCTCGCCAGCTTCGCCGCCCCCCGCGCCGCCTGGGACGGCAAGCGCAAGTCAACCGAAGCGGTGATCAAACTGGATAATCCGCTTTAGCGCGGTGCGCCCGCGAAGGTCTTAGCAACGCCGGCCCACTCCCCCGGCCCAACCGCCCACAGGGTATCCTTATCGGGTGGTTGGGCCGGGGGAGCGGGCTGGTGTTGCAAGAGAGGCCCGGATTGACCCGACGCACCAAATTAAGAAATCAGACCTCAACCCGGTCTGCGTAGAGCATGCGCCCGCCAGAGAGGTTCCACAGCGCTTCGTTGAAGTGGGCGGGCGACATGGCAAAGCAGCCTTCGCTGCGGCCCAGGCGGCCGAACCGGGTGACGTAATCCTCACGCGCATATTCGGCCGGATGCATCACGATTGCCCGGTCCAGCGCGTTGGAATTGTCGTGGTCAAGCCCGTCAAGCCGCACCGAGGTGCCGTACTTGCCCTTGTACCATTCACAGGTCAGGTAGGCCCCGCGCGAAGTCGCTTCCGATCCGGGCACGTTCGAAAAGGCCTGCAGGAAACCGCTGTGCGCCGGATCAGAGCCGCGACCGTGGCTGACCAGGAATGATTTGATCGACCCGGCTTCCAGATTGACGAAGTGGAAGCGCGGCAGTGAACTGGGCCGGGCAAAATCGGCGATGCCAACGATGTCGTGGCGCCAGACCTTGGTCCCGGCACGCTGCAGTTCCCGGCGGGCGATCTCCAGTAGCCTGCTGTTGTAGGCCGGGTTCGCGGCAACTTCGGTAGGCAAGGCAGGGGGCGCGCTGGGGGAAACGCCGAACGCTTCCTCAAATGACCGCGTCAGATTGCGGGCAAAGGCTGGCGCGGGAACGGCCATTGCCGCACCGGCGACGAGTCCGCCCAGCAAGAGTTCGCGTCTGTTCATGGCCCCGCTCATAGCACCTTGTGGATAACCCGCCGCTGAACTGGGTTTCAAGCCCTTAAGCGGCGGAACCCCGGCCAGCAGCGCCAAGTTGCTGTAATGCGGTGCCATCGACGCGCATCACGGTCCATTCGTCCATTAGCCGCGCGCCGAGTTTCTGGTAGAAACCGATAGCCGGGCTGTTCCAATCGAGCACTGACCATTCGAGTCGCGCGCAGTCACGCTCCACCGCCAGCATGGCAAGATGCGACAATAGCGCCTTGCCCAGGCCCGACCCGCGTGCCGCTGGCCGGACAAACAGATCTTCAAGATAGACCCCCGGCTTGCCTTCAAAGGTCGAGAAATTGTGGAAGAACAGGGCGAACCCCTGCGCCGTCCCGTTCAGTTCGCCAATTACGACCTCGGCATAGGGGCGGGCACCAAACAGCTTTTCGCCCAGCACCGCTTCGTCAAAGCGCACTTCGCCCGCCAGCTTCTCATATTCGGCAAGGTCGCGGATCAGCTGCGCAATCAGTGGCAGGTCAGCGGTGGTGGCGGGGCGGATCGAAATGGTCATGCGGCTGCCTTTTGCATAAAACGCGGCCAGAGCACACCCAGCGATAGTCCCGCCATCACGAGCACGAAGGCCAGGATCTTCCACCATTGCAACGCCTCGCCCAGCAGCAGTGCCGAAGAGCCGAGCCCGAACACCGGGACCAGCAATGCCAGCGGCGCAACCTGCGCGGCCGGATGCTGCCCCAGCAGCCAGCCCCAGGCGGCATAACCGAACATGGTATTGCCGACCGCCTGCCAGACCACGGCGGCCCAGGTCGCGCTGTCAGCGGCGGCGATGCCTTCGGCCATCCGCGGCCAGCCTTCGGTCAGCAGCGCCATGCCGAACAGCGGCGGCACGGCGAAGACGCTGGACCAGACGACATAGTTCAGCATCGGCACCGGGCCAGCGGCCCGCGCGGTCATATTGCCGAGCGACCAGCTCAGCGCCGCGCCCAACACCAGCAGCAGGCCCAGCGGCGTGGCGCTGCCATCGGTATGCCAGCCAATCACGCCGAGCCCGGACACGGCCAGCGCCATTGCCGCGACTTGATAGGCGGCGATCTTTTCACCCGTCAGCCGCATCGAGAGGCCGATGGTGATGAACACCTGGGTCTGGACCACCAGGCTCGCCAGACCCGGGGTAATATCGGCCCGCATCGCGGTAAACAGCAGCCCGAACTGGCCCGCGCCGATCAGCACGCCATAGGTCGCCAGATTGCGCAGCGGCACGGCAGGTCGCTTGATGAACAGCGCCAGGGGCAGGAAGGCCAGACTGAAGCGCAGCGCCGCCAGCGTGAGCGGGGGCAAGTGCGCCAGCGCCAGCTTGATCACGACGAAATTGGTGCCCCAGACCGCCATGACGCCAAGCGCCAGCAGCAGATGGAGCGGCGGGAGCCCGCCGCGTGCGCTCACGCGGCTTTCCCGTGCAGGCTGTCCATACTCGCCACGGTTCCGGCTTCGATCTCGGCGGCCTTTTCCTCGACCAGCTTGACGATGTGATCGACCATGCCGTCGTCGGCCACGTGGTGATCAGTCACCCCGCGCAGGTAGACCATGTGCTTGCCATTGCCGCCGCCGGTCACACCGATATCGGTTTCGCGCGCTTCGCCGGGGCCGTTGACCACGCAGCCGAGGACCGAGAGGCTCATCGGCGTCTTGATGTGGCTCAGCGCCTCTTCCAGGCGTTGAACAGTGCGGATCACGTCAAAGCCCTGCCGGGCGCAGCTGGGGCAGCTGACGACGCGGACGCCGCGGGTGCGCAGGCCGAGCGATTTC
>CAZNFV010000066.1:0-1330 GCA_964572445.1 uncultured Novosphingobium sp.
GAAGACGTAGTCGCAATTGGCGGACTGGTGCCCGATCCGGCCAGCTTCGCCGAACCATCCAAGCAGGACGCCGCCCGCGCCAGCCTGGATTACATGGGGCTGGAACCCGGCCAGCGGATGGACGAGATCGAGATCCAGAACGTGTTCATCGGATCATGCACCAACAGCCGGATTGAAGACCTCCGCGCCGCTGCTGCAGTGCTGAAGGGCAAGACCAAGGCCGCCAACGTGCGCTGGGGGATCGTCGTCCCCGGTTCGGGCCTGGTCAAGCGTCAGGCTGAGGAAGAGGGGCTCGACCAGATCTTCACGGCCGCCGGTCTCGAATGGCGCGAGCCGGGCTGTTCGGCCTGCCTGGGCATGAACCCGGACAAGATCCCCGCCGGAGAACGCTGCGCTTCCACCAGCAACCGCAATTTCGTTGGCCGTCAGGGACCGGGCGCGCGGACGCACCTGGTTTCGCCGGCCATGGCCGCCGCTGCAGCCGTAACCGGGCGGCTGGCCGACGTGCGCAAGCTGGTCTGATCATTTACTGGCACAGCGCGGGGCTTGCCATTGCCCCCGCTTGGCCCACATAGAACAACTATGACTGACACGAACGACAAGCCCGAAAAGAACGGATCAAACTGGACCGGCAAGGCAGCTCTTGCCGGCGCGGCGATCGGTTCGGCGGCAATCGCCGCAGCTCTGCTTTATGCCTCGCGCCGCAAGGAACGGGCTGACAAGGAGCGGAACACGCTCAAGGATATACCGGAGACCGACTGAATGGATGCGATTAAGCAGGTTGAAGGGCGCGCGATTCCCTTGGGGCGTAAGAACGTCGATACCGACGTGATCGTGCCATCAAAGTGGCTCAAGACGATTACCCGGACCGGACTGGGCGCGGGGGCATTTGAATCGCTCCGCCAGGAACCAGACAACCTGTTTGACTGCGCCGAGTTCAAGGGCTCCCCGATCCTGATCGCGGGCGATAATTTCGGCTGCGGCTCCAGCCGCGAACACGCCGCCTGGGCCCTGCTCGATATGGGCATCACTTGCGTGATCGCCCCCAGCTTCTCTGATATCTTCTCGGGCAATGCTTTCAAGAATGGCATCCTGACCGTGGTCCTGCCGCAGGATCAGGTCGATCGCCTGCTCGAAGTGGCGAAAACGGACCCCATCGCGATCGATCTGGAAACGCAGTCTGTGACCACTCCGTTTCAGGATCGGTTCAGCTTTGAAATCGATCCGTTCCGCAAGCATTGCCTGCTGAACGGCCTCGACGAAGTGGGCCTGACACTGGCGCGCGGCGATCAGATCGCTGCCTATGAACACAAGAGCGCAGGGGAAACAC
>CAZNFV010000066.1:1340-11214 GCA_964572445.1 uncultured Novosphingobium sp.
GACCCTGGCGCGCGATGCGGCGATCAGCACTTATGAACAAAAACACCGCGCGCAGCTGCCATGGCTAGCCGCGGGAACGGGAGTAGCAGCATGAAGGCCCTTCGCAGCCACGCCATTGGCGGACCGGATTCCCTGATCCTTGATGAACTGGACAGCCCCATTCCCGGCCCCGGCCAGGTGCGGATCAAGGTCAAGGCCTGTTCGATCAACTATCCTGACGTGCTGATCATCAAGGATATGTACCAGTTCAAGCCTGAGCGCCCCTTTGCACCAGGCGGCGAGCTGGCCGGTGTGGTTGATGCCGTGGGTGACGGCGTGACCCAGTGGAAAGCTGGCGACCGCGTGATTGCGATGATGGGCAATGGCGGTCTGGCCACTGAAGTTCTGGCCGATGCGGGGCGGCTGTTTCCGCTGCCTGACGAAGTCTCGTTCGAAACCGGCGCTTCGCTGCTGATGACGTACGGCACCAACATGCACGGCCTGCTCGATCGCGGGCACCTGAAAGCGGGTGATGTCCTGCTGGTCCTCGGCGCAGCTGGCGGTGTCGGTTTGTCGGCGGTGGAACTGGGCAAGGCCTATGGTGCCAAGGTGATCGCTGCCGTCTCGACCGAGGAAAAGGCCGCCGTGGCGCGCGAGCATGGCGCGGACGAAGTGGTGATCTATCCCCGCGCTCCGTTTGACAAGGACCAGTCCAAGGCCCTGGCCGAAGCCTTCAAGACCGCTTGCGGCCCGAATGGCGCCGATGTGATCTATGATATCGTCGGTGGCGACTATTCCGAACCGGCGCTGCGCTCAATCGCCTGGGAAGGCCGGTTCTGCGTGGTCGGATTCCCGGCCGGGATCGCCAAGATGCCGCTTAACCTGACCCTGCTGAAAAGCTGCGACATCTGCGGCGTGTTCTGGGGGGCCTTCACGGCCCGCGACCCCAAGGCCAATGCCGCCCACATCGCCACGCTGTTTGATCTGCTCAAGGCAGGCAAAATCAACCCGCGCGTTTCGGCTACCTTCCCGCTCGAACGCGGCGGAGAGGCGATTGCGCTGCTGGAATCACGTGCAGCCATCGGCAAGGTCGTGGTAACGATGGATTGAAGGCCGGCACAGCGGCCAGGATTGGGAGACGGACCATGAAGACTGCCCGGATCATTGCCATCGCCGCGCTGGCCGCCACGGCCTTTGCCGTTCAGGCTGAAAGCAAGCCCGCCAAGCAAATCAAGCCCGCCGTGGTCGCCGCACCCAGCGCAGAAGATATCGTTGCCGCACGGCAATCGGCAATGGTGATGTCTGTTGGCGCAACCAGCGCGATGCGTTCAGCCGCCGCCAGCGGCACGCCGGTCAAGAATCTGGCCTTCATTGCCAATGGCGTGGCCAAGTGGGGCGCAACCTTGCCCGCCATGTTCGCCCCGAGCACGGCCAAGGTCACCAGCCGAGCCAAGCCGGAGATCTGGACCGATCCGGCTGGCTTTGCTGCGAAGGCCAAGGACTTTGCCGATGCCTCTGCTGCGCTCGCTGCTGCAGCCAAGGCTGATGATAAGGAAGCCTTTACCGCTGCGCTTGCCAGCACTGGCGCGTCGTGCAAGGGCTGCCACGATTCCTTCCAGGCCCCGCCGCCTGCTGCCAAAGCGGGCTGAGTAGAGCCAGAACCGACAGGAGCCGATATGACTGATTTCAAAGACCGCGAACGCGCCGAAGAAGCCAAGTATGCGATGGACGAGGACACCCAGTTCCGGGTGACCGCGCGGCGCAATCGCCTGCTCGGCCAGTGGGCTGCTGAACTGATGGGCCTCTCTGCGGTTGAGGCTGAGGCCTATGCCAAGGCTGTGGTCCAGGCTGACTTTGAAGAAGCCGGCGATGAAGACGTGATCCGCAAGCTGTTGGGTGACCTGACCAGCGCCGGGATTGAAGCGAACGAAACCGATATCCGCGCTGCGCTGGAGGCCAAACTGGTCGAAGCCCGCCGCGCCCTTATGGGCTAAGCACCGCTACCCCACCCCCGCTCTTCTCTGACTTCAGCGCCAACCGCAGAAGAAAGTACGGTCCTTCAACAAGCTCAGGACGAGCGGAGTTAAGGATCTGGTGGGTGAAAAAGGAAGACAGAAAATGCCCATGCCCGCTGCCGAGATTGAGGCGATCATTCGCGCCGCCCTGCCGGATGCGCAGATCACTCTGACCGATCTGGCCGGTGACAATGATCACTGGTCAGCCCACGTTGTCTCCTCGGCCTTCGCCGGCAAGCCGCGGGTGGCCCAGCACAAGCTGGTATATGCCGCCTTTGGCGGACGGATGGGCGGCGAACTTCACGCCTTGCAACTGACCACCGCCGTCCCCAACTGATCCGGCGAGGAGTTTTACCATGTCCGATACCAACACCCGTCTCACCGAAATCGTCAAAGCCAACGATGTCGTGCTGTTCATGAAGGGCACCCCGCTGTTCCCGCAGTGCGGCTTTTCCAGCCGCGCCGTTGCGATCCTTGAGCGCCTTGGCGTCCCGTTCGAGGGCGTTGATGTGTTGCAGGACATGGAAATCCGCCAGGGCATCAAAGCCTTTTCGGACTGGCCGACGATCCCGCAGCTCTATGTGAAGGGCGAGTTCGTGGGCGGCAGCGACATCATGTTGGAGATGTACGAAGCTGGCGAGCTTCAGCAGCTGGTGACCGAAGCCGGGATTGCTCCGGCCGCATAACCGCTGGACGAATGCTAATAATTGAAGGGGCGTTCCTGCGGGGGCGCCCTTTTTTATTGCCAGACTGCTGGGATTGGCTCGGGGAGGCAGGGCCGCGGAGACGTTTGCGGCCCCGCCTCATTCGAGACTGCTTGGGGTATTGCAGTCGATGCAGGGCGCGTGCCAGTTTGCGCGAGCCGCACAAACCCGCCCCTGACGATGGGCAACGGCGCGTTAACGACGACAGCTGCTGTAAAGGTTACCGACAGAACAAGCGCTCGCTGCATAAAACCAGCTTGGCAAAGCCGGGGCAGACGGGCACGTTGCTTCGCGATGAACCTTGACCTTGAATATGACGAGAGCGGGGAAGAGCCGCCCGCCACTCCCGCTGCCACTCTGGTGATCTTCCGTCGCGACGCAGCCGGCGGAGCGCCGCAAATCCTGATGGTCGAACGGTCGGCCGCAATGAAGTTTGCTGGCGGGGCCGCGGTCTTCCCCGGCGGGCGGGTTGACGATGCCGACCGGGATCTGGCCCTGGCGCATGGCGCGACCGACGAAGATTCGATCCACGAAGTGGCCGCCCGGATTGCGGCGGTGCGTGAAACGCTTGAGGAAACCGGCCTGGTGGTCGGAATCCGTCAGCGCCCTTCGCTGGACGAAGCGCGGCGCGCGCGCGCGATCCTGCTCGCCGAGGGCACGCTCGGGCCAACACTGACCGCGATGGACTGGCAGCTAGACCTTGATGCGCTGATCCCCTTCTCCCGCTGGCGGCCCAAACATCGGCATATGCGGATCTATGACACCCGCTTCTATCTGGCCGATCTGGGCACCGGAGCGGTTGACCTGCTGGTTGATGAAACCGAGAATACCCGCCTGTTCTGGACTGGCGCGGCCGAAGCTCTGGATCATGCCGACGCTGGGCGGATCAGCGTGATCTTCCCAACCCGCCGCAATCTGGAGCGGCTGGCCCAGTTCGGCAGCTTTGATGCTGCCGTGGCCCATGTCGAACAATACCCCAGCCGGATGATCACACCATTCATGACAGAGGAAGATGGCCAAAAGTGGCTGCGGATTCCGGCCGACGCCGGTTATCCGGTGACGGGCGAAGCACTGGACAGCGCCTCGCGGGGCTAACGCAGAGGGTACGAAGACAACGGTGCCCCATCGTTCGCATCGCGTCGGGTGACCTGCTAGAACAGGGCAGCGTTCCGTCCAACGGGGAGAGACATGCAGACAATGCGGGATACCGTGCGAAGCCTTGTCATTGTCCCCAGCGCAGCAATGCTGGCGCTTTGCATAGCTTACACAGCCTTGGCTCTTCTCGGCCTGCAATGGGCTTCGATCATGGGGGCGGGCAGTCCGGTCTGGCCGGCTTCAGGCGCCGCCTTGGCAGGCCTTCTGCTGGGTGGACTGCGGCTTTGGCCAGCCGTTCTGGTCGGGCGTCTGGTCGCCGGCTGGCTATCCGGAAGCCAGCAGCCGCTGTGGGCTGAACTGCTGCTGGCGATTGCTAATACCCTCGCTGTCGCTCTCCCACTGCTGTTCACCCGGCACCGAAATCTGCTGAAGCCTCCATTGCAGGACTTGCCAGCACTCCTAAGCTACGTGCTGTGGGGCGGCCTGGTTGGTGCCGTGATCGCGGCCTCGCTCGGCACGCTGGTTCTGATGGTCTCGTCAGGCCTGACGGCGCCGCACCTGCTGCCGACATTTTCGAACTGGATCGTGGCCTACTTCGTCGGTGCCATCTTGGTGGGACCGTTGCTGCTATCGTGGTTAACCCCTGCCCCGCGACTGACCCGGCTGGCCTGGCTTCATCTTGTCACGATCATGTTGGTCACCCTGGCCTTCGCAAGTCTGTTCCTCCTCCCCCCTGAACATGCATTCCTGAGGACGTGGCACGTGTTTCCGGTGCTGGTCTGGGCCGCCTTGGCCTTTGAACTGCGCGGCGCATCACTTGCCGTGGGTATCATCGCGGCCATTGCGATCTGGGCCGCAGATCAGGGCCTCGGTCCGATGTCCACGCTGGCCCTGGCCGGTACGCGGCAGATCTCGTTAGTGCAGCAGTTCATCGCCGTCACCGCCCTGACCATTCTGATCCTTGCCGTTGTCGCCAGCGAACGCCGCGCGAAGAACACGATGGCGGAGCAAGGCCGGTTGCTACAGCTGGCAGAAGAAGATGCGCGGGCCCGTGCCGAAGAACTGGAAGCCATGCTCGCAGCCGTGCCTGCAGCGATCTGGGTCGCACGGGACCGGGACTGCAACGAGATCGTTGGCAATGCCACAGCGGCCGAATTGCTGCGCTTGCCTGCGCCAGATGAGAACATGTCGAAATCCACTGACGGCAACCCCGCGGTGGCGCATTTCACTGTATTTGATGCCGCCGGACAGATGCTGGCGCCACAGAACCTGCCCGTCCAGCGGGCCGCGCGCGGAGAAGTGGTCCGCGACTTTGAGGAACGCGTCCTGTTCAGCGATGGCTCCGCGATCAATCTGCTCGGCAACGCAACGCCGCTCTTCAGCCAGGCAGGTGAACTGCGTGGTGCCGTTGCAGCCTTCATCGACATCACCGAACGTAAAGCCGCAGAATCCCGGGAACGCTTGCTCGCCCGCGAAGTGGATCATCGCGCCAAGAACATCATGGCCGTGATTCAGGCTATCGTGCAGCTTACCGACGCCGATGATATCGCCAGTTTCCGCAAGGCGATCAGCGGGCGGATCGGCAGCCTGGCCAGGTCCCATACCCTGCTGGCCGAAAACCGCTGGGACGGCGCCGAACTCCGCGAGCTGATCGAGGAGGAGTTTGCACCCTACCTGCCACACCGCGGCGAATCTGCTGACCGCGTCATACTATCCGGACCACGCGTCAAACTGAAGCCGCTGACTGCCCAGTCGATCGCGCTGATCGTGCACGAGCTGATCACCAACGCCATCAAGCATGGCTCGCTTTCCCGCCCCGAAGGGACCCTGACAATCGAGTGGCAGGCCGATGCTCCGGGACCGGATCAACGCGTGTTGCTGCGCTGGATTGAACAGGGCGGTCCAAAGGTGATTGCCCCGCGAAAGACCAGCTTCGGCCTGTCATTGATCGATGCAACGGCCAAGGACCAGCTGTATGGAGCGATTGATCTGGCCTGGCATCCAACCGGCCTGACGGTAGCGCTCTCAATCCCGATCGGGAACCTGTTCCAGAACGCAGCGGCAGCGTCTTGAGCAGTCGCGAACTAACACCCCAGTTCGCGCAGCAGCGGCGCCAGGTTGGCGGCATGCTTTTCCCAGCGTCCCGCTGAGCTCCGATAGATCGGCTTGCGAACCTGATTGACGCTGGCAGTGCGGACCGGGCGGCGGTTTTCGTAGAAGGCCAGGCAGGCAGGATCCCAGGGTAGCCCAAGGAAGTCCAGCATCCGGCGAGCCTGCAGCTCGATATCGTCGATCACGTCTTCATAATCGACTTCGAGCAGCGCTGTCGGCGGAATAGTCACTCGCCAATGTGCCATCAGCGTTTGGTAGTCCCCATGAAACTGGCCCAATTCGGCCTGATCGTAAGCGAACGATTGCTCCCCGCCAAACAGCTTTGAATAGCACGACAGGCAAGTATCGACCGGGTTGCGCCGGGCGTGGATAATCCGCGCATTGGGCAGCATCAGATGGATCAGCCCGGCGTGGATGAAGTTCGCCGGCATCTTGTCTACCACGTGCTGGCGGCCCTCAGCCAGCGGCGCGGCTAGCGCGAGGTAAGTTGCCCCCATCTGCTCCAGCTTGGCGGAGTCAAGGTGTTGCACCAGGGCCGGCGAGCCGCCAGCGGCGTCGACGATCCGGCTCACGTACCGAAGTTCTCCCGCGCCCTGCACTGCTGGGTGCGAAGCGAGGATCTGCTCGATCAAGGTGGTCCCCGAACGCGGCATGCCAACCACAAAAATCGGCATGTCAGATCGCGCACCGCCGCCCTGCAAGCGTTTGAGCAGCGCTGGATCGAACGCTTCAGCCACGTCATTCAGCCAGCGGGATGTACTGTCAGGGTCATAGGAAAGGGTAGACCGCTTCATCGCGTTGCCCCGATCGAGATGGCGGAACGCCGCATCCGACCCCCCGCTATCGAGATAGGCCTTCCCCAGCGCAAAATGCAGGCTCATGCGATCGGAGAATGATTGCAGTCCGCCCTGCTCAAGCAGCGCCTCCATGGTCGCAATCGCCGGATCATCAGCCGCAAACTTTACGATATCGGCCCGGCCGTGCCAGGCCGCCGCAGAGCGGGGGAACTCGGCCAGAATTGCGTCCAGTTCGGTCAGCGCCACATCGCTCTGGCCGCTCTCCTGAAAGGCCGTGGCGCGGGATACCAGCACCCGCTCGCGGATCGCACTGGGAACAGCGAGCGCTCGGTCAAAAGCCGCAATAGCCTCGTCATGGCGGCCATGCGCCTGCAGCACTGCCGCCAGTGCGCTTTGCGTTTCGGCATCGTCAGGGCGCAGGCGCGCGGCGCGATCCGCGTCAGTCAGCGCTTCCTCAAGCTGGTCGAGTTCTTTGTGCGTCATCGCGCGCGCCGCCAGCGCCAGGGCATGGTTGGGTGCCAGCTTCAGCACCCGATCCAGCCAAGCCTGGGCAGCGCGGTAACGGAAACGCGCGGATTCGGCCGCAGATAGGTTGATATAGGCGTCAAGCAATCCCGGATTCAGGCGGATCGCCTCTTGCCCATGCTTTAGCGCAAGATCGTATTGGCCCTGTTCCCGGAACAGGTTGGCCAGGTTGGAATGAGGTTCGGCATAGGCG
This sequence comes from uncultured Novosphingobium sp., assembly GCA_964572445.1. Taxonomy (GTDB): domain Bacteria; phylum Pseudomonadota; class Alphaproteobacteria; order Sphingomonadales; family Sphingomonadaceae; genus Novosphingobium. Next base: position 8,761 of record CAZNFV010000066.1, read on the forward strand.
GGTTCAAGCTCTAGCGCGCGCCGCCAGTGCCGCTCTGCCCCGGCAATCTCGTCGAGCCGCTTAAGCGTGTTGCCCAGATTGTTATGGGCGCTGGCATTGCCGGGTTCGCTGGCGATCACCCGCTGCAGGCAAGTACGCGCTTCATCAAGCCGCCCGCTTTCCTGCAGGACGATTCCCAGGTTGTTCCAGGCACTGGCAAGGTCGGGCGCAAGCGCGACAGCCCGCCGGGCATGGCCCTCGGCTTCGGCCAACTGGCCCTGCTGGCGCAGCATTTCGGCTAGATTGCTATGGTAGACCGCAGGCGCTTCTGCCGACTGGCAGGCCTGCCGGAGGGCATCGATCGCCGCCACAGGATTGCCCGCGTTGAAAGCCATCAGACCGAGCATGTGCAAGGCATGCGGCTGTCCAGGCACGCGGGCGAGGATTTGCTGACACAGCGCTGCGGCAGCGGGCCCGTTGCCAGCATTGAGCTGCAGCTGCGCTTCGCCCAGCGTCAGCTCCACTTGCTCCCGCATCACCATCTGGCTTCTTGCAGATTGGGCCATCACGAATCCGATGTTTTGGCGATCACGCGCAACGGGCACCTGACCGCGTTCCAAATCAAAAACCAATTCGCAAGCCGGCGCGCACGTTCGTCTGGAAGGCCTTGCTATAGGCTTCCTCGCGGACAGCTGCGCCCAGCGTCAGCTTCACACCTTGGGCCAGCCCATAGGCCAATTCAAGTGACCCATGCCCGCGCAGGCGATTGGGACTGGCTGTATTATCCAGCGCAAAGTTGAGCAGATCAGGGATCGCGGTCGAACCAGCATAGGGGCTGGCCTTGGCAGCGAGATCATATTCGACCCCGCCCGCAAGGCTGTAGCTAAGCTGGCCGCCCAGCTGGACACCCCCGCGCCCAGTGGTGAGCTGCTGGCTATAGGCCAGGTAGGTCACCGGGAATTCAACCTCGGCTGTCTGCTGCTCGGTATAGCCGCTCCGCCCCGCATAACCATGGCGCAGGCCGACATAAGGCGCGACCAGCAGCTTGTCAGAGACCTTGAACCGATAGCCTGCTTCCCCACCCACGGCCCAGTTCTTGAGCCGCGCCGCGCCAGCACCGGCCTCGGTCGTATCGAGGGCGTTGGAGCGGGTCAAAGTCATGTCCTCGGCGCTGTATGCCGCGCTGATCCTGACCTGCAAACCAAGCCCGTCCGGGCGCTGCGTATAGCCGATGAAGCCGCCATACATCGGCAGCTTCTGCTGCTGGACCAGACGCGCTGCCGTGCTGTTGCGCTTGAAAGTATAATCGACAAAGGCGCCAGCCCGCAGGTGTTGTGACAGCTGATAGGCCGCCGTGAGCACGGCCGCACTCTCATCCGCATTGTCGAAGTTGGAATAGCGGAAGGTCAGACCGATGCAGACTGGTCCCGTGCCGAAGTCCGCGCAATCGTTGCCCAAGGCTGACGCTGTGGTGGCGGCCCGGTTGCGCAGAGCAGACAGGATCTCGTCACGCCCATAGCCAAGCTCGGTCAGCGTTTTGACCATGTCCGGATAGAGCCGAAGGATAAGATCCCAGCCCGCTCCGGAATTCGCCAGCCGCCAGTGGTAGATGCCAATCTTGCCCTTGGCTCCGCTGTCTATCGCACCAACCCCGGTCAGAATATTGGTATAAGTGCCCTCCGCCAGGTTCGATTCCGGCGTGATGCTGAATGAAGTCAGCTTCGTATCGGTGCCGTTATAGGCAAGCTGACCATAGCTGGTCAGCGAAGTGATGTGCTGCACATAGGACAGCGGAAGCGAGCCGGAATAGGTAAGCGCCCCGCTGGCGCCGCCCTGGGCGTTGACCAGGGTGCCAATCGTGCCGGCGTTGTTGATTCCGGCCGTAGTGCCAGCGATTGTCCCGCTGTTGGTCAGGGTCGTGATCGTGCCCCCGGCATTGCTGATCCCGAAGGTCGATCCACGGATCGAACCGGAATTGGTCAAAGCCGCAATCGTTGCGCCAGACAGGTTTTGGATCCCGTTGCCTGAAGCCGCGCTGCCGATCGTACCGCTGTTGTTAAGCGTCGTGATCGCGCCACTATTGCTGATCGCCTGATTGGCCCCGGTGATGCTCCCAGCATTGGTAAACGTGGTGAGCGTTCCGTGATTGACGAGCCCGGCGATGCCGCCGTCAATCTTGGCCAAGCTGCCGTTGCTCACGCCAACGATAGTTCCATTATTGATGATGCCGGTGTCCAGCGCGGCAAGCGATCCGGTGTTGTTCACGTCTGCAATCGTGCCGGAATTGACCATCGCGTTGCGCCCGGCCGTGATTGTCCCGCTGTTGGCAAGGGCGTCAATGCTCCCGCTATTGACCACGGCATCGCTGCCGCCATCAATGGTTCCGCTGTTGGAGAGGCTGGTGATCGTCGCCGTGTTATTAATCGCCAGAGCGCCAGACTTGATCCAACCGGCATTGCTCAAGGTGCCGATCGC
>CAZNFV010000067.1:0-11143 GCA_964572445.1 uncultured Novosphingobium sp.
GATCATCTTGGTGCCGGTATCGGCCTGCTGGTAATTGTTGGTGACGGCGACCGAATAGAACTCGCCGACCGAGTCTTCGCCATTCAGCACGCAGCTGGGATATTTCCAGGTGATCGCGCTGCCGGTCTCGACCTGGGTCCAGCTCACCTTGCTGCGCTTGCCCTGGCACAGCGCGCGCTTGGTGACGAAGTTGTAGATCCCGCCCAGCCCTTCGGCATTGCCGGGATACCAGTTCTGCACGGTCGAATACTTGATCTCGGCATCGTCGAGCGCGACCAGTTCGACCACAGCAGCGTGAAGCTGGTTCTCATCACGCATCGGCGCGGTGCAGCCTTCGAGGTAGGAAACGTATGCCCCCTTATCGGCAATAATCAGCGTCCGTTCGAACTGGCCGGTGTTCTCCGCGTTGATGCGGAAATAGGTGCTCAGCTCCATCGGGCAGCGCACGCCTTCAGGGATGTAGACGAAGGTGCCGTCCGAGAAGACCGCGCAGTTAAGCGCCGCAAAGAAGTTGTCGCGCACCGGCACGACCTTGCCCAGCCACTGCTTGACCATGTCCGGATATTCGCGGATCGCCTCGCTGATCGAGAGGAAGATCACACCCGCCTTCTTCAGCTCTTCGCGGAAAGTGGTGGCGACCGAGACGGAATCGAACACCGCATCGACCGCAACCTTGCGTGCGCCTTCAACCCCGGCGAGCACCTTCTGCTCTTCAAGCGGAATGCCGAGCTTCTTGTAAACCTCAAGGATCTCGGGATCGACTTCGTCCAGGCTGGCCAAAGTCTTCTTCGGCTTGGGGGCCGCGTAATAGAACGCATCCTGATAATCGATCGGCGGGATGTTGAGCTTGGCCCAGTCTGGCGTCGGCATCGTCTGCCAGTGGCGGAAAGCCTTCAGGCGCCAGTCGAGCATCCATTCCGGCTCATTCTTCTTGGCGCTAATGAAGCGGACCGTATCCTCGTTCAGGCCCTTGGGCGCGAACTCGGTATCGATCTCGGCCGACCAGCCGTGCTCATAATCCGCGACCTTCGCGGCGGCATCGTGGGCCGCCTGATCGCGCAGGGTGGCGTCTTCGCTCATGCTGCAATCTCGGCCAGACGGTTCAGGGAAACTTGCGAAAGCGCACCGCGCAGCGCCTCGTTCACGATCGGCCAATGCGGCTTGACCGAGCAGCAGGCATCAAGCCCGCAATCGGCCCGGGCATTGTCAACGCACTGGGTAAGCGCGATCGGGCCTTCGACCGCTTCAATAATATCGGCCAGGGTGATGGCCGCGGCAGGGCGGGCCAGCTTGAGCCCACCACCTACACCGCGGGTCGAGCGAAGCAGCCCGGCAGAGGTCAGACGGCTAACCAGCTTCTGCACCGTCGGCACCGGCAGGCCGGTTTCGGCGGCCAGTTCTGCGGCGGACACACGCGTGCCGCCGCAATGGCGCGCGGCGGCGCTCATCGTGACGACGGCATAATCGGCCATGGAAGAGAGGCGCATGGGCGGCTCCGGTTAAATCGGACTGATTCTTTCCGGTTTGCCCCTAAGCTCCACTTGCAAGGTTTGCAATGGCAGGAATCGCCAATATCGACTTGCCGCCCCGCTGCTGGCATAGGCTGCCCCCCGTGACCATGATCTATCCGCTGCTGCGCCCCGCCCTGTTCCTGATCGAGGCCGAGCGCGCCCATCGCCTGACGATCGACGCACTGAAGCTGTTGCCGCAGGCGGCGCCCGCGCGCGCCGGGCCTTTAGCGACTGAAGTGGCCGGAATCTCCTTCCCCAACCCGCTGGGCATGGCACCCGGGTTCGACAAGGATGCTGAAGTGCCCGATGCCGTGCTGGGGCTGGGCTTTGGCTTTACCGAGATCGGCACAGTCACCCCCCGTCCGCAGCCCGGTAATCCCCGGCCGCGCCTGTTCCGGTTGAAGGAGGACCAGGCGGTGATCAACCGCATGGGCTTCAACAATGGCGGGCTGGAAGCGGCTCGCGCCCGGCTGACCAAACGCAAGGCCGTTGGCGTGGTTGCGGCCAATGTCGGGGCCAATAAGGATTCGACTGACCGGATTGCCGATTACCTGACCGGCATCGCTGCCTTTCGGGATCTCGCGAGTTACATCACGGTCAACATCTCATCCCCCAACACCCCCGGCCTGCGCGACCTGCAAGGGGACAAGGAGCTGAATGACCTCTTGTCCGCCATCGCGGCGGAGCGAGAGGCTGGCGACCCGCCGGTGTTCCTGAAGGTTGCTCCCGATCTGGACGAAGCAGCGCCGGCGCGGATCGTCGAAGCAGCGATCAAGCACGGCATCGCCGCGATCATTGTTTCGAACACCACGATCAGCCGGCCTCCGCTGGCCTCGCGTCACGCCGCCGAGGCGGGCGGGCTTTCGGGTGCACCCTTGCGTGAATTGGCCCAGCAACGGCTGCGGGATTTTCATGCCGTGGCCAAGGGCGCGATTCCGCTGGTCGGCGTGGGCGGTATCGCCACTGCCGAAGATGCCTGGGCCCGCATCCGCGCCGGGGCGAGCCTGATCCAGCTGTACAGCGCGATGGTCTATGCTGGCCCAGGCCTGGCCCGACAGATTACGCGCGGGTTGGAGCTGCTGATGCAGCGAGACGGGTTTACCAGCATTGCCGAGGCGGTCGGAAGCGAATAGCACTGGTCGCATGAAGCTGTTTCGCACCACTGCCATCGCCGCGCTCGCCCTGACGAGCGCCGTTCCCATCGCCGCAAAAGCACCTGTAACGGCCCAGTTCGAGCAGGGCGTCGTATCCGCTGCAGATCCGCGCGCCGCCGAAGCCGGGGCAGAGATCCTGCGTCAGGGCGGCAACGCCACCGACGCCGCGCTGGCCGTACTGCTGGCGCTGACCGTGGTTGAGCCGCAAAGCTCGGGCATTGGGGGCGGCGGGTTTATGGTGCTGGACGATGGCGCAGGCCATCTGCTGACCTTTGATGGGCGCGAAACCGCACCAAAGGCCGCGACGCCGGACTGGTTCAAGGTCGGTGACAAGTACCTGCCTTATGCCGAAGCGATTCCTGGCGGGAAGAGCGTCGGGGTGCCAGGCAATGTCTCGCTGATGGCCGAAGCCCACCGCCGCCACGGCAAGCTGAAGTGGCAGCAGGTCTTCCAGCCGGCGATCAAGCTGGCGCGGAACGGCTTCGTAGTTTCATCACGGCTCACGGCCTTCCTTGAGCGCTTCCCGACCACCGGCGGGCTTAGCGACGAGGGCAAGGCCCTTTACTATCCGGGCGGCAAGGCGGTCGCGGCCGGCACGATCTTGAAGAACCCCAAGCTCGCCGCGTTTCTTGAGCGCTTGTCACGTCAGGGGGCCAAAGCCTTTTACGCCGGTCAGAACGCCGCCGCGATCGTCAAGACGGTCAATAACGCACCACGCAATCGCAGCGCGATGACGCTGGCCGATGTGGCGGCTTACAAGGTCAAGTCGCGCACGCCAGTCTGCGCCAACTATCGCCAGTACCGCCTCTGCGGCATGGGCCCGCCCAGCTCAGGCGCGACTACCGTGTTCGGGGCGCTCGGGATTCTCGAGAAATTCGATCTGCCCGGCATGGGCAAGGACTCGCCCACGGCCTGGCACCTGATCGCCGAGGCCCAGCGGCTCGCCTATGCTGACCGTGAACGCTATCTGGCTGATCCCGACTTCGTGGCCGTCCCCGTCGCCGGACTGCTCGCGCCCGACTATCTTGCCGCGCGGGCCCAGCTGGTTTCAACCGAGCGGACGATGCCGACAGTCGCCCCCGGCAATCCGGCGGGCGTGAAAGTCGCCGTGGTCGACGGTCCCGTGCAGGTTGAGAATGGCACTTCGCACTTCTCGGTGATCGACCGCAATGGCATGGCCGTCAGCCAGACCTCAACGATCGAAAGTGCCTTTGGCTCGGGCCTGATGGTCAACGGCTATTTCCTGAACAACGAACTGACCGATCTGTCGATCGTGCCCGAGGTGAACGGCAAGCCGGTCGCCAACCGGGTGGAAGGCGGCAAGCGGCCGCGCAGCTCGATGGCGCCGACAATCGTCTATGGCCCGGATGGCAAGGTGAAACTGGCGGTCGGTGCGGCGGGGGGAGTCACGATCCCCGCGCAGGTGCTCAAGGCAATTATCGCCGTGATCGACTGGAACCTGCCAGTTGACCAGGCGCTTGGCTTGCCGGTGATCTATGCGCCGGGCGGAAACACTGTCTTTGTCGAAGCCGGAACCGAGCATGAAAAGCTGGTCCCGGCGCTCACCGGGCTTGGCCACCAGGACGTCCGTTTGCGCGACGCAAGCTTCAAGGCCAATGCCGTTGAAGTGCGCGGCGGCAAGGTGATCGGCGCGGCCGATCCGCGCAGCGAGGGCGAAGCCGCGCACCAATAAGCCGTCTGGCCGGCCCACTTGCTGCCAAGACAAAGCTTGCCTAGTGGTTGGAGCCATGGGGCAGGGTGCTGCAAAAAGGGGCAGTGCAATTATGGATATGGGTAAGGTCCGGGACGCCCGGAATCTGGTCGAACTGTTTTTGAATCGCGCGGACGAGAAGGGCGAAGCGCCGTTCCTCTCAGCCAAGCGCGATGGATCGTGGCGGGCTATTTCCTGGGCTGAGGCTGCGCGTCAGGTCTGCCTGATGGCCGAAGCGCTGCGCGCGATGGGCCTGAAGGATGGTGACCGGGTCTTGCTGGTTTCGGAAAACCGGCCTGAATGGTGCATCGCCGATTTCGCGATCATGGCTGCTGGCTGCGTGACTGTGCCGGCCTATATCACCAACACCGAACGTGATCATCTGCACGTGCTGGAGAACTCTGGCGCGCGGGCCGTGATCGTTTCGGATGACAAGCTGGCCAAGCCGCTGCTGCCGGGCGTGCTGGCGGCGGGCCAGGCTGGCTTCGTGATCGGGATCGAACCGCTGCGGATCGCCCAGACCGGCCAGTTCGAATACCGTGACTGGGCCAGCCTGCTGACTGGCGATGCCGCCAAGGCACGCGCCGCTGTCGATAAGCGGGTCGCCAAGATCAAGCGCGAGGATACCGCCTGCATTATCTATACCAGCGGCACCGGCGGGGCCCCGCGCGGTGTGATGCAGCACCACGGCGCGATCCTGTGCAATGTTGAAGGAGCTGGACGAATCCTGGCCGAGGACTTTGGTCTGGAGGACGAGGTGTTCCTCTCGTTCCTGCCGCTCAGCCACGCCTATGAGCATACCGGTGGGCAGATGCTGCCGATCGGGGTGGGCGGGCAGATTTTCTATGCAGAAGGCCTCGAAAAGCTCGCCAGCAATATTGAAGACGTGCGCCCGACCATCATGGTCGTCGTCCCCCGCCTGTTCGAGGTGCTGCGCACCCGGATCATGAAGCAGGTGGAAAAGCAGGGGAAGGTCGCCAACTTCCTGATGGGCCGCGCGCTCGCCATCGGCGGGATCAAGGCCCAGAGCGAAGGTAAGGGCCGGCTGCGCGACAAGCCAATGGACCTGCTGCTGGAAAAGGCGCTGCGGCCCAAGATTCGCGCCCGGTTCGGCGGCCGGATCAAGGCGATGGTTTCGGGCGGCGCACCGCTCAACCCCGAAGTCGGTACATTCTTCGAAGCGATGGGTTTGACCATGCTCCAGGGCTATGGCCAGACCGAAGCCGCACCGGTGATTGCCTGCAACCGGCCCAAGGCCGGGCTAAAGATGGATACCGTCGGCCCGGTGATGGACGGGGTTGAGGTGAAGATCGCCCGGGACGGCGAAATCCTCGTCCGCGGTGAGCTGGTGATGCATGGCTATTGGCGCAATGAGGCCGAAACCGCCCGTGTGCTGCGAGAGCCTGACGGCGAACCGGGGGCCGGAATCTGGCTCCATACCGGCGATATCGGCCACCTCGACGACAAGGGCCGGCTGGTCATCACTGACCGCAAGAAGGACATGATCGTCAACGACAAGGGCGATAATATCTCGCCCCAGAAGGTTGAGGGCATGCTGACGCTCCAGCCCGAAATCGCCCAGGCGATGGTCGTGGGGGACAAGCGGCCTTACGTGGTCGGTCTGATCGTACCGGACGCCGAATGGGCACTCGACTGGGCGCGCGCGCAAGGCGAGAAATTCGATTTCAAGGCACTACAGGATTTGCCGGCATTCCGCTCTGCAATCCGCGCCGCGATCGACCGGGTTAACCAGGACCTCAGCGTGATCGAAAAGGTCCGCCAGTTCACTTTCGCGGACGAAGCTTTCGCCATCGAAAACGAGGAAATGACGCCGAGCCTGAAAATCCGGCGGCACAAGCTGAAGGAACGCTACAGCGAGCGGCTCGACGCGCTTTACAAGGCCTAGCGCTCAGGCGGCTTCCTGCTCGACCCATTCGGGGTAGAAGCTGGGTTGGCGATCTGACCAACCGGGCGCGGTCGCGGCAGCTTCGCTCAGCGTCTGGAGCAGGTCCTTGCGGCGGTCAGGCCTGATCTGGGGCAGGGCAGCGGCGGCGCAGAAGGCCGACGGCAGGAAAGGCCTGACTTCCGCCCCGAGCAGTCGCTCGTACAGGAAGCGATAGGCAGAAAAGCCCTCAATCCGGTCCTGCGCAATGTCGAAGGCGGTCACCCGCAGCAATTTGCCCATAAAGCTTTCCAGCCGGGCAAAATCCGTGTCGGACGGAGCCTGGCCGCGCAGCGCCTTCAATTCCTGATAGACCACGTATTGGCTGCGGATCGAACCGCTTTCAGCGGCATCCCGAGCCCACAGCTTGAATGCATCCTGCCGGCCCAGACCGACATCAAGGCTGCGCTTGATATAGCGCTGCTCGGCCGCCGTGAAGCTGGCGAACTCGCTCAGTTCGGCGATAGTCGGCGATGCAGTTTCGGTCCTGGCCATGGCGAGCCCCTTTCATTGGGGCTTAAGTCACCACGATAGGGTTATGATCCCGTTAACTGTGATCCTTAGATCATTCCTGCCAGCGGACTGGAGGGATCTGCGTACTTGCGGGTAGGCATGCGCCCGGAAAGATAGGCATGCCGTCCGGCTTCGACCGCCAGCTTCATGGCCCGGGCCATGCGGATCGGATCTTTTGCCTCGGCAATCGCGGTGTTCATCAGCACGCCTTCGCAGCCCAGTTCCATCGCAACGGCGGCATCTGAAGCCGTTCCGACGCCGGCGTCGACCAGCACCGGAACCTTGGCCCCTTCAACGATCAGGCGGATTGTCACCCGATTCTGGATGCCAAGCCCGGACCCGATCGGCGCACCCAGCGGCATGACCGCAACCGCGCCAACGTCTTCCAGTTGCTTCGCGGCGATTGGATCGTCAGTGCAATAGACCATTGGCAGGAAGCCTTCCTTGGCCAGCACTTCGCAGGCCCGGATCGTTTCCACCATGTTGGGATAAAGCGTCCGCGCTTCGCCCAGCACCTCCAGCTTTACCAGGTCCCAGCCGCCCGCTTCGCGCGCCAGCCGCAACGTGCGGATCGCGTCTTCGGCAGTGAAACAGCCAGCGGTATTGGGCAGATAGGTAATCTTCTTGGGATCAATGAAATCGGTCAGCATCGGCGCCTTGGGGTCCGATACGTTGACCCGGCGGACCGCAACCGTGACGATCTCTGCACCCGAAGCCTCAACCGCGGCAGCATTCTCGGCAAAGTCCCTGTACTTGCCGGTGCCGACAATCAGCCGTGAATGGAAGGTGCGGCCAGCGACGGTCCAGCTATCCTGATCCGGCTTGGCAGCATGATCTCCGCCACCGACAAAGTGGACGATTTCCAGCATATCACCCTCTTGCAGGGCAACCGTCGCCAGGGTTGAGCGCGGGACAATCTCACCGTTGCGCTCCACCGCGACCTTGGCCGGATCGAGTTCGAGGCTGCGGACGAGGTCGGCCACAGTGCCAGCGGGAGCGCGGCGTGGTTCGCCATTGACGGTCAGGGAAAGCTGTTCGGTCATCGCCAGAGCAGATAGCGCGCGGTAGCGATTTGGCAATGCGGCGAAAGGCCGGGGCGGGTGCGCCGGGCGCCAGACCCGTCAGGACAACTTGAGATTGCGCCAGTGGGCCCAGGCCAGCAGCGACACGCCAGCCACGGTCAGCAAGGCTTCGGGCGTACCATGGCCGACAAACAGCGCCGCCGCCATCAGTGCCAGGCCCGCACCACCAACTTGTAGCGGCTTCGGATCGCGGTGGCGGACAACACCAATTACCAGAGTGAGCGCACCCACTGCGATCGCCAGGGCAAGGCCCACGCGGTGAATTACCGGCGCGAACAGAAACTGCCCGCCCAGCCCAAGTCCCGCCACCAGCAGCAATCCCGCCAGGCAATGCAGCATGCACAGCCCCGAAAGGAGCACGCCGAACCGGTCCAGCCGGCCGCGAATCGAGAGCAGGGCATCACGCATCAAGCTGCCCGTATATGAGATAACATTACATCTCGCAAGACGGACCCAAAACCCCGCTTGCGCTTTGCTGCGCGGCGGAGCAGGGGCCACGCTCATGACAGCAGCCTCTCCCCGGCCCCTGGCCATTGCCCGTTGGCTCTTTGCCGTTGCCACGCTTGTGGTCTTCATCGTCGCGGTTGGCGGGATCACCCGCCTGACCGAATCGGGCCTGTCGATCACCGAATGGAAACCTGTTTCGGGCGTCCTCCCGCCGCTTAACGACGCGCAGTGGCAGCAGGCGTTCGACGATTACAAACAGATCCCCCAATATATCGAAGTGACCGGGCCGGCCGGCATGACCGTAGCCGACTTCAAGTTCATCTTCTTCTGGGAGTGGGTCCACCGCCTGATCGCCAGGTTAATCGGCCTGGCCTTTGCCCTGCCGCTCGCCTGGTTCTGGATCAAAGGCGCGATCCCCAAGGGCTATCACGGCCGCCTTGTGGCATTGCTGGCGCTGGGTGGGCTGCAGGGCACGATCGGCTGGTGGATGGTCTCGTCCGGTCTCAGTGCAGATGTCCGCGTCAGTCACTTCCGTCTTGCGACCCACTTGCTGGTGGCGCTGTTCACGCTGGGTGGGCTGGTCTGGACCGCACTGGACCTGCGCGCGCTGGCGCGGGGCGAAGATCGGGCGCGGTTAACCCCGTTCACGCTGCTCGCGCTGGCCGCCCTGGCGCTGCAACTGTTCTTTGGTGCTCTGGTGGCAGGGATGCGCGCTGGCTATGTGGCCGGTTCCGGATGGTTCAGCTGGGATGCCTGGCCGCTGATGCAGGGCAGCTTTGTACCTGAAGGGATCGACTGGGCTGCTGGCAAAGTCCATGCGCTGCTCAACGATCCGTTCCTCACCCACTTCGTCCATCGCTGGTGGGCCTGGGCGGTCGTAGCGATCCTGATCGTGATGGCACGCAAACTGCGCGCAGTTGACCGCAGGGCTTCCATCGCGATCCATGCCGCTTTTGGCACGCAAGTACTGCTGGGCATCGCCACGGTAATGAGCGGCGTCGCGCTGTGGATTGCCGTGGCCCATCAACTGGTCGGCGCGCTACTAGTGGCCAGCACGGTTTGGGGTGCCCATGCCCTTGGCCTGCGCACCATCAAAGCTTGACGAAGTCGGTCTGCGCTGCCTGAATAGCCCCAGTTTAAAAGGGGTTAGGGCAAAGTGACGGATAATCGCGGCACATGGGCCGGTGTAACCATGCGGGCAGTCCTGCTGGCCGGAATCGCAGCACTGACACCGGCAGCCCTCGCTAGTGCGCCAACGGCAGATTCGGGAACCGGGCAGTTTCAGCCACCCGAAGGCCCGGTGATGATCAGCCGGACCGTCGTACGGAGCCTGTTCGATGGCAAGGAAGTGCGCGCGACCCGCCGTTATCTGGTGCAGTTTCGGCGCGAAGACGATGGCTGGCGGATCGAAGGCGAATCGCGTGACGTGACCATCGACGTGCCACCTTCGCTCACGCAGTTCGCGGGGCTGGAACGAAATCGGGCGGAACCGAACTTCTTCCCGATCATGCTCGATTCGGACGGGCGGCTCAAAGTTCGATCGGTCCCGCCAGTTGGCGATACCGCGCGGGCCCGAGCACTGGCGCTGGGCGAAATGATGATCGCCGGGGCGATCGCCGCGCCCGATGCGCGCAACCAAGCCTATTCCATGCTGACTCAGGTCGTCATGGCGGGGAATGGCGGCACCGCCTGGCCCGCCGACCTTTTCAACCCTGTCCGCGCCGAATCGATCGAAACGCGGGATATTGCCTTGCCCGATGGCAGTCGCGGCTGGATCAATGTCACCATGCGCAGCGAAGGCACCACCACAACCGGCCTGCCACAGCGATTTGAACGGACCGTGACGACCGAGCTCAGCGGGACCAAGCGCACCTCGCGTGAAACATGGACCTTCGAGCGCATCAAACCGTGAGGCAACTAGCCAGATGGTATTATTTTACCTCTCGGCAGATGCCCGGAATGCTTGACTTTCAGGCGCCGATCCACGATTGGCCCGGCTTCCCGCACTGCAGGAAGCGATTCTGCGTGGTGTGTATTCAGGGATAGACCTTTTTTAGAAAGGGAGTTGCCATGAAGGCGCTTTCCAAGGTCACCCGGTCGATTAAACCGGCCGAGGTGGAAAAGAAGTGGCATTTGATTGATGCCGAAGGACTGGTGGTCGGGCGTCTTGCCGTGGTCATCGCAAATCATCTGCGCGGCAAGCACAAGCCGAGCTTCACCCCGCATGTCGATTGCGGCGATCATGTCGTCGTGATCAACGCCGGCAAGGTCAAGCTGACGGGCAACAAGCTGAAGCAGAAGATCTACTACAAGCACACCGGTTATGCCGGCGGCATCAAGGAAGTAACCGCAGCCAAGGTGCTGGACGGCCGCTTCCCTGAGCGCGTGCTTGAAAAGGCGGTTGAGCGCATGATTCCTCGTGGTCCGCTGGGCCGCGATCAGATGCGCGCCCTTCACCTTTACGCTGATGCCGAGCATCCGCATGCGGGCACTCAGCCCCAGCCGCTCGATGTCGCTGCCATGAACCGCAAGAACAAGGTGGGTGCCTAATGTCCGATAACACCGTCACCGATCTCGCCGACCTCGGCGCTCTCGCCACAGGCGCGGCCGTTGCCGCTTCGACCGAAGCCGCGCCGGAAGCTCCCGTCGTGCGCACCGGTCCGCCCGCTCCGATCCGCGAGCAGGAAATCGACGCGCAGGGCCGAGCCTATGCGACCGGCCGCCGCAAGGACGCCGTCGCCCGCGTGTGGCTCAAGCCCGGTTCGGGCAAGATCACCGTGAAG
>CAZNFV010000068.1:0-11124 GCA_964572445.1 uncultured Novosphingobium sp.
CATGCCGGGGGGCTCGGGTATTATCACAACCCGGTGCTCGAAGCCCTGCTCATCCCGGTGATGCTTGCCGGCGCAGTCCCGTTCAAGATCTTTTTCTTCCTGTACAATGGCAAGGTCCGGGAGATGCTGAAAGACCGGATCGCCAAAGGGTGAGCGACGCTAACCTCTTCCTTGCCGAATCACCAGCCACCGGGCTTACCGATGGCAAGGAAGAGGGCGCGTTGCGCACCATTGGTGAAGTTGCCAAGGTGCTGGGTATCCGCCAGCACGTGCTGCGCTATTGGGAAGAACAATTCCCGATGCTCAAGCCGCTGAAGCGCAGCGGCGGGCGGCGATACTATCGTCCTGAAGACATTGCCCTGGTCGAAACGATCGACCGGCTGGTTCATCGCGAAGGCTTTACGCTGCGCGGTGCCCGCCAAGCGCTGAGCAAGGGCAAGACCGCCAAGGTTGCACCTGCACCCGGCGCTGTCCCTGTGCAGGCTGCACCAGCGGCGGAAGATGCCGCCGCCAGCAACAATTTTGCATACCGAGCGCGGCTGATCGCGCTGCGCGCCACACTGGTCAAGGCGCTGCACGACAGCTAATCCTGCTCAAAAGAGAGCGAGGATTCCCATGACCAAGACTTACGACGCTGACCTGGCGCTGTTCATCAATGGCAGCTGGAAGATCGGGGAGGGCCGCGACCTGTTCCCCGTGATCAATCCTGCCAATGGCGAAACCATCGCTGAAGTGCCACTGGCCAGCCCGGCCGATCTTGATGAAGCTCTGGCAGCAGCCGAGCGCGGTTTTGCTATCTGGAAAGCGACCCCGGCCGAACAGCGCGCCGCTGTTTTGAACAAGGCTGCGGCTTTGCTGCGTGAGCGGGCAGACGGGATCGCCCGCATTCTCACCATGGAGCAGGGCAAACCGCTGGCCGAAGCACGCGGCGAAGTGATGTCCAGTGCCGGTCTGTTTGAATGGTGCGCGGCGGAGGCCACCCGCATTTACGGGCGGGTGCTGGTCCGCCCGACTGGCCAGCGCGGGCTGGTTACCAAGCAGCCGGTTGGCCCTGTGGCGGCGTTCAGCCCCTGGAACTTCCCGGTTTACCTGATGGCCAAGAAACTGGGGCCGGCGCTGGCTACGGGCTGTTCAGTCATCGCCAAGCCGCCGGAAGAAACGCCCGGTTGCACCGGTGCGCTGGTCCGCTGCCTTTATGACGCTGGTCTGCCGGTTGATGTGGTCCAGCTGGTCCACGGGGTGCCTGATGCCGTCAGCCGGCACCTGTTGGCTTCGCCGGTGATCCGCAAGGTCAGCTTCACCGGTTCCGTCCCGGTCGGCAAGCATCTGATGCGGCTGGCGGCAGATGGGCTGAAGCGGGTGACGATGGAGCTTGGCGGCCATGCCCCGGTGCTGGTCTTCGATGATTGCGATCTTGAAAAGACGCTCGACATGGTTGTGCCGCAGAAGTTCCGCAACGCCGGGCAAGTCTGTGTCTCGCCAACGCGGTTCTATGTCCAGCAGGGCATTTACGATCGCTTCGTGGCGGGCTTTGCTGCCCGCGCTGCCAAGGTAAAGACCGGCTCTGGGTTGGAAAGCGATACGGGCATGGGCCCGCTGGCCAACATTCGCCGCCCCGCAGCAATCGAGGCCCTGGTGGCTGATGCTGCGGCCAAGGGCGCGCGCGTAATGACCGGCGGTGAGCGGGGGCAGGGCGGGTTCTTCTTCCAGCCCACACTGCTGGCCGACGTGCCTGACAGTGCGGATATCATGGCGAATGAACCGTTCGGTCCGGTTGCTGTCGCGGCACCTTTTACTGATCTGGATGATGCCATCGCCAAGGCCAATCGGCTGCCTTACGGCTTGGCTGCCTTTGCCTTTACCGAGCAGCTGCGACGGGCAAACTTGCTGGGCGATGCGCTGGAATCGGGCATGGTCGGGATCAACACCTTCGCCATCTCCGTCCCGGATTCACCCTTCGGCGGCGTCAAGGATTCAGGCTTCGGCAGCGAGGGCGGGGCCGAAGGGATGGAAAGCTATCTGGTGACCAAGGCGATCCACATGGCTTGAGCGGGCGGGGGTGCGTTTCGGTGCACCCCCGCGCTTGATCAGGCTGGAAGCAGGTCTTCGATCCCATAGAACCGGGCTGCCGTGCCAGCATAGAGTGCGCGCTTTTCGCTGGCGCTTGCGCCGCTGGTCAGCCGCTTGAAGGCGTTCCACAACACTGGATAGCTCGCGCCCCACTTGTCGACCGGGTAATTGCTTTCAAACATCCCGCGCTCCGGGCCGAAGGCCTCGATGCAGGTTTCGATATAGGGCCGCCACATCGCGGCCAGCGTCTCAGACGATAGGCCCGCTGCCGGGCCATGATCGGGCAGCCCAGCAAAGGACATGGCGAGGCCGCCCAGCTTGATCGAAACGTTCGGGCATTCGGCAATCGCCCGGATCTTCGCGCGCCAGGTATCGAACCGTTCATGCAGCTTGCCATGATAGGCCCCCATGCCGAGCGGGGTGCCGCAGTGATCCAGCACGATCGGCTGATCGGGGAAGGCCTTGGCCAGGCTCAGCAGTTCATCCAGCTGCGGCTCCAGCAGCCAGGCATCGAACGTCAGCCCGCGCTTGCCCAGTTCAGCAAAGCCTTCGCGGAACTTGGCATCGAGATAGAGCCCGGCGGGATGGTGGAACGGCGGACCGAGCACCTCCGGATCGGCGTCCCAGGCGCCGGCATGGCGGATTCCCCGGAAACGGCCACCACCGGCAGCGGTCAGGGCATCAAGCACTGCGCCGGCCTTGCTGCCAAGCGTCAGATCAGCATGTCCGACGATGGCATGGCACAGCCGCTGCGGGCCATAGAGGCCGCTGGCGCTCTGCGCTGCAACGCCGTTGACGTATTCAACCTCGCCGACGACCTTCAGTTCGTCTCCGGCCCCACCCTTGTAGAAGGCGCCGCATTCCATGAACACGGTGCCAATCACATTGTGACCGCTGGTCGTGTCGGCGTGGAGTTCGTTGAAGGTGTAATAAGGCGAGAGCGAAATGCTGGCGATGAAGTGATGCACCGGCTCAGGGAAGGCGCCCATCAATGGCCGCAAGTCCCACAAGTGGTGATGCGGATCGATGATCGGCAGATCAGGTTCGAGGATTGCTTCAGTCATGTCCGCTCCCGCTATTTTCCCGTCAGCCTATCCCCATCGCGCGATCAGGCAAGCCCGTTTGCAGCACTAAGCACGGCACGGACGCTGGCAGTGGCAATGTCTTCGTCAATCCCGACACCCCAGACGGTCTTGCCGTCTGCGCCAACGCATTCGACATATGCTGCGGCGCGGGCATCAGAACCGGCGCCCATCGCGTGCTCGGTATAGTCCTTGACCTCAAGCCTGACGCCAAAGGTCTCGGCAATGGTCGCCACGACTGAACTGATCAGGCCATTGCCACGGCCCGAGACGCTTTGTTCCTTGTCATCGACGGCGATCTTGCCGGCGAACAGC
Source organism: uncultured Novosphingobium sp. (assembly GCA_964572445.1). GTDB lineage: Bacteria > Pseudomonadota > Alphaproteobacteria > Sphingomonadales > Sphingomonadaceae > Novosphingobium. The sequence goes on from CAZNFV010000068.1 coordinate 3,468, forward strand.
CGGGTCCCGTCGGCCGCCTTGCTTTCCTCATAATCGACCAGCTGGAAATGCTGCGGCGTGTTGAGGTGATAGGTCTGCTGGAAAACGTTCCAGATATCCTCGGCAAACAGTTCCCGGCCGACTTCGTCGGCCAGTGCCTGAACATGGCCAGAAAAGTGCGCCTGCATCTTCTTGGGCATCTTCAGGCCCTGGTCCTGTTCCAGCACCCAGGCGAACCCGCCCTTGCCGGACTGGGAATTGACCCGGATCACGGCCTCGTAATCGCGGCCCAGGTCGGCCGGATCGATCGGCAGATAGGGCATCTCCCAGGTTTCATCATTCTGCTGTTCGCGCGCGGCAAAACCCTTTTTGATGGCGTCCTGATGGCTGCCAGAGAACGAGGTATAGACCAGCTCACCCACATAAGGATGGCGCGGGTGGATCGGCAGCTGGTTGCAATATTCCACCGTCTTGGCGATGGCATCAATGTCCGAAAAATCCAGTTCCGGATCAACGCCCTGCGTGTACATATTCAAAGCAACTGTCACGATATCGCAGTTGCCGGTGCGCTCACCATTGCCGAACAGGCAGCCTTCGACACGGTCCCCGCCGGCCATCAGGCCCATTTCGCATGCCGCGATACCGGTGCCGCGATCATTGTGGGTGTGCAGCGAGATTACGACCTTGTCGCGGTTCGGGATCATCCGGCCAAACAGTTCAACCTGATCGGCATAGACGTTCGGCGTCGCGCACTCGACCGTGGCGGGCAGGTTGAAGATGATCGGATTGGCGGTGGTCGGCTGGAGTACGTCCATTACCGCGGCGCAGACCTCGACCGAGAAATCGACTTCGGCGGTGGAGAAGGTTTCGGGGCTGTATTCAAACTGCCAGTTGGTGCCGTGATACTTGGCCGCCTGATCACGCATGACCTTGGCGCCTTCAATCGCGATCGCCTTGATCTCATCCCGGCTCATGCCGAAGACGATCCGGCGCCAGGCTGGCGAGACGGCATTGTAGACGTGGACGATCGCCTTTTCTGCGCCTTCCAGGCTGGCAAAGGTCGTTTCGATCAGGTCACGGCGTGACTGGGTGAGGACCTGCGGGGTGACGTCAGAGGGAATGCGCCCGTCTTTCACCAGGCCCGAGATGAAATCAAAATCGGTCGCGCCCGAGGCCGGGAAGCCGACTTCGATTTCCTTCACGCCGACCTTGAGCAGCAGATCAAAGAACCGGCTCTTCTTTTCGGCGCCCATCGGATCGATCAGCGCCTGATTGCCATCGCGCAGATCAGTGGAAAGCCAGCGCGGTGCCTGTGTGATGACACGGCTCGGCCACTGCCGGTCAGGCAGGTTGATGGGCGGGAAGGGGCGATACTTGGCCCCGGGATTCTTCAGCATGGTCATGGCGTGGTCTCAACTTGGATCTGCAACTGTCTGGCGGTGCTCTTTTCTCCCTTGGGCGCTGCGGCGCGCCCCGAGATGGCACGCCAGCTCACGCCCAAGGGCGGATAAGTCGCAGGGTTAGGCCAAGCGGAGCGTTCATGCGAAATCCTATGGCGCGATGAATCCGCGCTGTAAAGCTGCCATCGCACTTTCGTTGCTTTGATTTCTGACACACGGCAATAGGGTTACCGAACACAGCGATTGGAATGACCGAATGAGATTCGACCCCGCCCGCCTTGATCGTATCCCGGCCTTTATCAAGGAACGCTATCTCGATACCGGCAAGCTGCCCCATGCGCAGGTGCTGGTCGCCCATCGCGGTGAGATCGCGCATTTCTCATCGCAAGGCGCAGCGCGCGAAGGGGAAGCGGCTCAGATCGATGAGAGCACGATTTTCCGCATCGCTTCGATGACCAAGCCGATCACCTCTGTGGCGTTCATGCAGTTGCTGGAACAGTGCAAGGTCGCGCTGGATACGCCGGTCCATCACGTGCTGCCGGAATTCAAGGATCTGGCGGTCTATAACGGCGGCGGGGGCGGGGTGCCGTTCCTGACCAAGCCGTGCGCCCGGCGGATGCAGATGGTCGACTTGCTGCGCCACACCTCTGGCCTGACCTATGGTTTCCAGAACCGCACCAATGTCGATGCCGCGCACCGCGAAGGCAAGATCGAGAATTGGCATGGCAATCTGACGCTGGACGAATTCGTGGCTGCGCTAGGCAAGCTGCCGCTGGAATTCTCGCCGGGGGAAAGCTGGAACTATTCAGTTTCAACAGACGTGCTTGGCGCTGTGGTCCAGCGGCTGTCCGGCCAGCCACTGCATGAATATTTCCAGCAGCACATCTTCGCGCCGCTGAAGATGGTCGATACCGGCTTCATGGTGCCCGAAACACAGGTTCATCGCCTGGCGGATTGCTACAGCTTCGTTCCCGGCAAGGGCAAAGTGGTGGCTGATCGCGGCGCGGAGAGCATGTGGGCCAAGCTGCCGCGGCTGCAATCAGGCGGGGGCGGCCTCGTTTCAACCGCGCTGGACTATCACCGCTTCAACACCATGCTGTTGAACGGCGGGGAACTGGATGGCGCCCGCATTCTCAGCCGCAAGTCGATTGAACTGATGACGCTGAACCACCTGCCCGATGATGGCGATCTGGCCAGCTGGTCCAAATCGCTGTTCAGCGAGGCAACCAATGCCGGAGTTGGCTTTGGTCTGGGTTTTGCGGTCAACCTTGATCCAGTGCGAACGATGATCCCCGGCTCGGTCGGTGAGTTTTATTGGGGCGGGATGTATTCAACCGCCTTCTTCGTTGACCCGGTGGAGGAAGTGACGATGGTCTTCATGACCCAGCTGGCACCCAGCAGCACCTATCCGATCCGGCGTGAGCTTAAGACCCTGATCTATTCGGCGCTGGTCTGATATGAGTGTAAATAGTTTATACGAAACAATGGGCTTGGTCCGCATTGTTGAGATGAATCCTGAAGGCCGTTCCCGGCTTGAATACATGGCCAAGCCCGGCATGTGCCATTCGGGCGGCGTAGTGCAGGGCGGCTTTGTGACCGGCTGGATCGATGCGGCGATGGCCCATGCGGTGATCGCCGTGCTGGGCGATGAAGTCACCCCGATGAGCCTGGAACTGAAGGTCAGCTTCTTCGCCCCGGTCCGCCCTGGGCTGGTCGTGGCCGAGGGCTGGATTGAACGGCGCGGCCGCAAGACTGCCTTTTTGGAAGGACGCTTGCTGGATGGCGAAGGCAATGTCCTCGCCAAAGGAACTTCCACCGCAACTTTGTTTGACAGGGCCAAGGTGGAAGCCGCGGCAAAAGCAGCAATCGGGGGCTAAGGCGATGAGCGCGATCCGGCCTTTCACCCTGGCAGTTCCGCAGGCGGAACTGGATGATCTCAACACCCGGATTGACCTGGCCCGGTGGCCGGAAAAAGAACCAGTCGATGATTGGTCGCAAGGGACGCCCTTGGCCGCGCTGCAAGAGCTCGTGGCCTATTGGCGCACCAGCTATGACTGGCGTGCCTGCGAGGGCCGGCTTAACACGCTGGGCCAGTACCAGACCGAGATTGAAGGGCTGGACATCCATTTCCTGCACGTTCGCTCGCCCCGCGCCGATGCCACGCCGCTGATCATGACTCACGGCTGGCCGGGTTCGGTGATCGAATTCATGGGGGTGATCGAGCCGCTGACCAACCCCGCCGATCCGGCGGCACCGGCCTTCCACCTCGTCCTGCCGTCGCTGCCGGGCTATGGCTTTTCGGGCAAGCCAACCGCTACCGGCTGGGGGGTTGAGAAGATCGGCCGCACCTGGGGCACGCTGATGGCCCGGCTGGGCTATGACCGCTGGTTTGCGCAAGGCGGGGACTGGGGCTCAGCTGTCACCACCGCCATTGCGGTTCAGCAAGTGGCAGGCTGTGCCGGAATCCATCTCAATATGCCGATGGGGCGGCCGACCGAGGGCGATCTGGCCAATCCTACCCCGGCTGAGCTGAAGGCGCTGGGTGCGCTTAAGCATTATCAGGATTGGGATGCCGGCTATTCCAAGCAGCAACAGACCCGGCCACAAACGGTTGGCTATGGACTGGTCGATAGCCCGATCGGCCTGGCCGGCTGGATTCTGGAAAAGATCTGGGCCTGGACCGACAATGCCGGTTCGCCATGGGATGCGCTCAGCCGCGATCAGGTGCTTGATAACATCATGCTCTACTGGCTGCCGCGCAACGGTGCCTCGTCCGCACGGCTGTACTGGGAGAGTTTCGGCAGCTTCGCGCCGCAGGAAATCGTTATCCCGGTCGCGGCCAGTGCCTTCCCCAAGGAAATCCTGCCAACCCCGCGCAAATGGGCGGAGCGCAATTACCGCCAGCTGGTCCATTGGGGCGATTTGGAGCGCGGGGGACATTTTGCCGCTTGGGAACAGCCAGCTGATTTCGTCAGCGAATTGCGCCTGGCCTTCAGCGCGATGGCCTAGCCGCCTCGGCCAACTTCGGCCGAGTGGGTTCGGGGGCTTCTTCGGTTGCTGGCGCAGCGGTGCGTCCCGTTCGGCCAGGGAACCAGCTTGCAAACTGTTCTTCTAGGAAGGCGATCAGGCGCTGATGCTCCATCCGCGCGGTGTGCCGGGGAGCCTGGCGGGCGCGGTCGAGCGCGTTGAGCAGCGAGGCGCTGTCACTGGCCGTCTGGATCAGGCCTCGACCGGCAAAGACCCCGGCGATTTCTTCCTGATGATTGTCATAATGATCGCCGTGCTGGATCGAGCGGGGCATCGCTACAACTGAGCAGCTGTTTGACAGGGCGGTTAGGATCGATCCCGTGCCTGCGTGGCAGACCACCAGGTCGGCCCGGGCCAGCAAGTCCTGCAATTCCCCGAACGGCACTTCCTCAACAATCTCTAGCCCCTCGACGGGCTCGTGGCGCGGTGTCTGTCGGCCCACCTGCAGGACTACGCGTTCGGGAATTTTGCCAGCGCGTTTAAGTTCGACAATCGCGGTTTCAAGCCGAGGGAAGGGCAGTGTTGCCCCGACCGTCGCAAACAGCAGCCGCTCCTTGGCCTGTGGCAGCGCGGGGGCAATAACAAGCGGGTCAAAGCTAACGCTGCCGCGCCATTTGCGCGCGGAGTTGGCGGACTGGGTAATGCGGATGTGGGCAAGCGGCCCGGCGAAGCGGGCGAATTTGCTGGGTGCGTGAAAGCGCGCAAAGCTGTCTATCAGCACGACCTTGATGCCGAACAAGCGGGCCCACAGCAGGATGAAGAACTGCGATCCCGATCCCGTGGTGATGATAATATCAGGGCGGCGGCGGATAATGATCCCCAACGAGGCAATGCAGCTCGCCAGCGCGGCGCGCACCATCGCGAAGCCTTTGCCAATTCTGACCTGACCAAGCGCAAAGTGCGGAACGTTTTCGATATCTTCCCGGTTTGACAGCGCGCGGGTGAGGACGGTGTTCTCGGTCACTATGAAATGGGGGTACTGCGACCATAACATTTCAATATCAAGCAATTGACGGAAATGCCCGCCACCTGCTGCCGATAGGCAGATCAGCGGTGTCGGCAGCATTTCCTTCATATCGGGCATCGTGGACTTCCAGGCTGGCTGTAAACCGTTGCTTTGGTTTCGCGGCCCATAAGTTTGAAAATCTAGATCAGGGTCCATGAAATACGCAAATATAATTACATATTTGACATTGGGGCGATCTAACTGCGAGATTATACGAGGTTCCTTTCGCTAGTGCGGGTGAAGCATCATGAATGCAATGAATAAGAGTTTGATCTTTGCTGCCTTTCTGTTGGCTGCCTGCGGAGCCAAAGGCGATGCACCGACTGGCCAGGTCGTTGCCACAGTTGATGGCGAAGAGGTCACGCTGGCCGATCTGAAGGCGGAAATGGGCAACGAATCCGCCGATCAGGCCACCCAGGCACAGGCGCTTGAGCGAATCATCGCCCGCAAGCTGCTGGCCGCCGAGGCGCGCAAGCAGAAGCTGGATTCCACGCCATTGGCAGCGATCATCAAGAACCAGGCAGAGGAAACGGCACTGGCGCAACTGTTGGCGCGGAAGATCACCGATGGGGTACCCCGCGTTTCGGACGACGAGATCGCCGAATTCCTTCGCAGCTTCCCGGCCAGTGTTACTGACCGCCGGTTGCTTAGCGTCGAGCAGTTCTTCGTTCCCAACCTGCCAGCCAAGGCGCTTGAGGAAATCAAGAAGGTCAAGACAATGGAGGCTGCGCAAGCGATCCTTGATGCGAACAAGGTGGTCTATCGCCGCACCGTGACCAACATTGATACGGTGGCACTTGATCCCAGCTTTGCTCAGCAACTGGTCGAGACGGAGGGCAACGATATCTTTGTCATGCCCAATGGCGTTACTGCCGAAATCGGGCGGATTGTGTCTAGCCGACCAGAGCCGATAACTGGCGAGCAGGCGCGCGTCGCGGCCCGCACGATCATCATGCGGCAGCGCAGTGCCGATATGGTCAACAATGCGCTGTCAAAGGTGATCGCTGAAGGCCGCCGCAAGGTTCAGGTCAACCCGCAGTTCGATGGCAAAGCCAAGCCGGCAAGCGCCGCTAATGTCACGAAGCAGGCGGATCCGGTTGCTGCCAGATAAAGTGCCCAAGTCCCCCTTGCGCGTCGGTTTGCTGTGGCATTCGCTTGCCTCGGGCAACCTTGGTGTCGATGCGCTGACATCTGCCAGTCTGGCGATCCTGCGTGAGGAAGCGGCGGGCCTTGGCCTGGCCGTTGAGCCCGTGGTGATCGGGATGGACGAGCCGGGGCAAGCCCCGGCCCGGCGCAGCGGGATTGAGTTCTTCCCGGTGCGGCGCACGACGCTGTTGACCTCTGCGGCCTTCTGGAATCTTGCGGACGGGCTCGACTGTGTGATTGATATCGGTGCGGGGGACAGTTTTACCGACCTTTATGGTCGCAAGCGCTTTGCTTTCCTCTGGCTCACCAAGGCCCTGCTCATCGCCCGCCGGGTTCCGCTATTGCTGGCGCCACAAACGATCGGGCCCTTTGCCGGCCTGGTCACCCGCAGGCTGGCTGCCGCCGTGCTGCCGCACTGTGCGGAGGTGATTACGCGCGACCGTGAGAGCCTTGAGCTGGTGCGCGAAATTTCACCGGCCGCGCGGGTCAGCCAGGGGATTGATGTCGCGTTCGAACTGCCCTTTGCCGATCGCGCAAGCGAACGCGGGGGACCGCGCACGCGGATTGGCATCAACGTTTCGGGGCTGCTGGCCGAACAGGCCCGCTCGGGAACAAACCGGTTCGGGCTGACTTATGACTACCTTACGGCGATGGAGCAGTTGGTTGCCCGCCTGTCCGCAGATGAGGGGAACGAAGTCCTGGTGTTCACACATGTGGCTGGCAACGCCGATTCCCGCGATGATGACGGCTGGGCCGTCGATCGCGTCGTTGCAGGTTGCCCCAAGGCGCAGCGGGTAGCTGATTTCGCCGATGCCAGCGCCGCCAAGTCCTTCGTCAGCAGCCTTGACGTGGTTATCGCCGCCCGGATGCACGCTTGCGTCGCGGCGCTTTCAAGCGGTGTGCCGGTGGTGCCCGTTGCCTATAGCCGCAAGTTCGCCGGACTGTTCGGCGGCATCGGCTATGATCCCGGTATTCCGGTCCGGGGTTTGGACACGACGGGCGTTGTCGCCGCTATTACAGCCTTCATTGCAGACCGCGCCTCGCTCCAGCCGCAGGTAGACTCAGCCCGGGCCACAGCCGCCGCGCGGAGCGGCGTTTA
>CAZNFV010000069.1:0-11105 GCA_964572445.1 uncultured Novosphingobium sp.
GGGCACGTCGATCCGCTGGTTCTTCATCGTGTCCAGCATGTCGATGCAGGCTTCGCCGTCGATGCCATGGCGGCACTTGCCAACCAGCTGCATCAGATCCTTGTCGGACGAGACAATGGTGACATCCCAGCCCCGCTCGGTCGCGGCGCGGGCGTAGGAGGCGATCAGGTCATCGGCTTCCAGGCCCTGTTCCTCAATGCAGGGCAGGCTGAAGGCGCGGGTGGCATCGCGAATCAGCGGGAACTGCGGCTTCAGATCTTCGGGCGGGGGCGGCCGATTGGCCTTGTACTGATCGTAAATGTCATTGCGGAAGCTCTTCCCGCTGGCATCCAGGATCACGGCCAGGTGCGTCGGCCCGTCAGCCTTGTGGAGGTCATCGGCCAGCTTCCACAGCATGGTGGTATAGCCGTAAACTGCGCCAACCGGGACGCCCAACGGGTTCGTCAGCGGCGGTAACCGGTGATAGGCGCGGAAGATATAGGCCGAACCATCGACCAGATAGAGATGTTGCTTGGGCTCCATGGCTGCACCCTAGCACCGCGCGGGTCGGCGGGTAAGCGCGCGAATCAAGCCATCCCCGGTGGACGATTCGCCAGGGCCACACGGCTGCCACAATGCCAGCATATCGCTGGTCTAGCAGGGAAATACACAGGAAAAGCACGGGCTTCAGCCGCCCGATGCGACTATCTCTTGCATCGCATAACGAAGCGCACTAATTGTCACGCCGAAGTCTACCGATAAGGTTGGCTTTCCGTTCGGCTGCCCGGAAGATTCCGGCGACCGCGCGTGGTCCACTCGCTGTTCAAGGAATACTTTCATGCGCAAGATCATTCTCGCCGCTGGCGCCGCTCTCGCTCTCGCTGCTTGCTCGCAGGAAAAGGCTGACGACGCCGCTGCTGCTGCAACCGACGCTGCAACCGCTGCTGCTTCGGATGCTGCTGCTGTCGCTACCGACGCTGCTGCAACTGCAACCGACGCTGCTGCGACCGCTACGGACGCTGCTGCTGCCGCTGGCACCGAAGCTGCTGCTGCTGCATCGGACGCTGCGAAGAAGATGTAATCTTCGCCGCACGGCAAAAGATTTGGGCGCGGGGGGCAACCTCCGCGCCCTTTCTTTTGTCAGCGGTTTAAGCGATCGATTAAATTGCCCTTGCATTGGTGCGGCGGCCTCGGCACCTTGCGGCCATGACGGGGTTGGATGAGCTGACACAGGGCCTGGCCCGCGCACTGGCGCGGATCGGCCTGCCTGCGCCACAAGGTCTGGAACGGCTTTCCGGCGGGGCGAATATGGAAAGCTGGCGGTTCACTGCCGGGGCCAACACGTGCGTGCTGCGGCGCGCGCCTTCTTTGGAAATGATGGCTGGCCGGCCCATGGACCATGCCGCTGAAGCCCGGGTGGTTCGTGCTGCCCGCGCCGCCGGAGTGATGGCTCCTGAAGTGCTGGCCGAACTGGAACCGGGCGATGGTATCGGTTCAGGCTATGTGATGCGGGCCATCGCTGGCTCGGCAGATCCCAACGTTTTCCTCGCCGAAGCCGATCCAGCCGAGGCGATTTGCGATATTGCCCGCGAATTAGTGGCCGTCCACCGCACCGACTGCGCCGGGATCCCGGTGCCGCTGATGGACACTGGCCTGGCCCTGGCCGAACTGCGCAGCCGGTTCCTGGACTATGGCGGAGACCGGCCAATCCTGGCCCTGGCGCTGAAGTGGCTGGAGGCGAACTTGCCGCCACCGACCGCGCCCCGGCTGGTCCACGGCGATTTTCGGCTGGGCAACCTGATGTTCGAGCATGGGCGCCTGACCGGCGTGTTGGATTGGGAACTCGCCCACCTTGGGGACTGGCACGAGGACCTGGCCTTTGGCTGCATGACTGTCTGGCGTTTTGCGCGGCCTGACCGGCCCGGCTATGGCCTCACCACGGTCGAAGAACTGGCGCGGGCCTATGAAGCTGCGGGCGGCGAACCGTTCGATCCCGCCCGGTTCCGCTTCTGGACGGTCTATCGCACTTTCTGGTGGGCATTGGGCTGCCTGCAAATGGGCGGCTTCTGGCGGGCCGGACACGATCGGTCGGTAGAACGGGTGGTGGTTGCCCGCCGCACGGCCGAGCAAGAGCTTGACCTCTTGCTGCTGCTTGAGGACCTGGCCCCCGAGGTCGAGCGCAGCCGCCCGCTGCCAGCGGCGACCGTACCGCTTGCCGCCGGGCCGGGTGAGCCCAGCGGACCTGAAATTCTGACTGCGATCTCCGAATGGCTCGCGGCCGAGGTCAAGCCGCTGGTCGCTGGCCGTGCCAAGTTCGATCTGGCCGTTGCCCGCAATGCGCTGGGCATTGTCGCGCGAGAGATTGAGCAGCGTCCGATTGCGACGGACGCCGCGCTGACTGCCGAGATCATGAGCGGCGCAGCCGATCTGGCGACGCCGGGCCTGCTCGCGCGCCTGCGCCGCATGGCATTGAGCAAGCTGACCGCCGACATGCCGAAATATCCTTCGCTCACGACCGCCCGTGCGAAATGGGCCAGCCAACTGCAACAAGGAACCGCCTGATGGACTTTGCGCTACCCGCCGATCTGCTAGCCTATCTTGGCGAACTTGATGCATTCATCGCCGCCGAGATCAAGCCGCTGGAGCAGCAGGATGACAACATCCGCTTCTTCGATCACCGCCGCGAATATGCGCGGACCGACTTCGAGAATCAGGGCCTGCCCCGGCACGAGTGGGAGCAGCTGCTGGTTGAAGCGAGCCGCCGTGCCGACGCGGCTGGGCACTGGCGTTTCTCGGCACCGAAGAAGTACGGCGGCAAGGATGGATCGAACCTCTGGATGGCAGTGATCCGCGACCGCTTTGCCGCGATGGGGCTGGGCCTGCATAACGATTTGCAGAACGAACATTCGATCGTTGGCAATTTCCCGTTCGTGGCGATGTTTGAACACTTCGGCACACCCGAACAGCAGCAGGAGTTCATCCTGGGCGGATTCGCGCGCGAACGCCGGGTGGCCTTTGGCCTGACCGAACCCGATCACGGTTCTGATGCGACCCATATGGAAACGGTTGCCGTGCCCGAAACGCGCGATGGTGTGCCGGGCTGGCGGATCGATGGGCGCAAGATGTGGATCACAGGGATGCACGTGGCGACCCACTGCGCCGCCTTCTGCCGCACTTCGGGCAAGGCTGGTGATGCCAAGGGGATCACCTGCCTGCTGGTCCCGGCTGACACGCCGGGGATGGTGGTTGATGAGTACATGTGGACCTTCAACATGCCGACCGATCACCCGCGGATGCATTTTGAAAATTGCTGGGTGCCGGAAAGCGCCGTGCTGGGTCCGGTTGGCGGCGGACTATCGATCGCGCAGAGCTTCGTGCACCAGAACCGGATCAGGCAGGCCGCCAGTTCGCTGGGCGCGGCAACCTATTGCGTGGAGGAATCGGTCCGCTACGCCCGCGAACGCAAGCCTTTCGGCCAGGACCTCGCCCGCAATCAGGGCATTCAATTCCCGCTGGTCGAACTGGCGACCCAGTGCGAGATGCTGCGGTCGATGATCTACAAGACCGCCTGGGAAATGGACCAGCTGGAGCACAAGGAGATCGAGCACAAACTCTCGGACAAGATCTCGATGTGCAATTATTATGCGAACCGACTGGTCTGCGAAGCGGCCGACCGGGCGATGCAGGTCCATGGCGGGATTGGCTATTCGCGGCATAAGCCGTTCGAACATATCTTCCGCCATCACCGTCGCTACCGGATTACGGAAGGTGCGGAGGAAATCCAGATGCGCAAGGTGGGGGCTTACCTGTTTGGCTATCTGGGGCCGCGCAAGGCGCTCTACACGCAGTAACCCCGCGTTACTCTGGTGCAACAGGCTCCGCGCAAAATGTCGGCGCGGAGCTGGCTGCTACTTGCCGAAAACAATCAGAATTGCTTAGCCTGAGACTACGTATCGTCCGGGCGGTTTTTACCGCCGGAGCTACAAGGGGAACTTTAATGCGATCGACCTTGCGCCTTTCCTTGCTTGCCTCACTGTCCGTCCTGCCGTTCGCCGTTCCGGCGGCTGCCCAGAGCGGCGCTGCAGATGGCGCTGAAGAGCAAGTCATCATCGTCACCGGCACCCGTTCGACCGCTCGCACGGTTGAAGATTCGCCGGTTCCGGTCGATGTCATCTCCGGAGAGGCGCTGACCGAAGGCGGTCAGGTTGAAACCAACAAGATCCTCAACAAGCTGGTGCCGAGCTTCAACTTCCCGCAGCCGGCGATCGCCGATGGTTCGGACGCGCTGCGCCCCGCCACCCTGCGCGGGCTTGGTCCGGATCAGACCCTGGTGCTGATCAACGGCAAGCGTCGCCACGTTTCGGCCCTGCTTAACATCAATGGCACCGTCGGACGTGGTTCGGCCGCTGTGGACATGAACACGATCCCCGCCCTGGCGATCGACCGGATCGAAGTGCTGCGCGATGGCGCTTCTTCGCAATACGGTTCAGACGCCATTGCCGGCGTGATCAACATTCGTCTCAAGAAGGCCAGTGAAGGCGGCCGCGCCGCGATCAGCTATGGCAAGTATGACACGAGCATCGCAGGCGTCGCCAATGTAACCGGTCTGACGCTGGTCGGCGGCGCACCTTCGCTCGATCCCACCGACAGCCGTTATTTTGCCGCTACCACCGATGGTGAGCGCAAGGCCAAGGACGGCGAAAGCTATTCAATCGCCACCAACATCGGCCTGCCGTTCTTCGGGATCGAAGATGGCTACGTTAACTTCACCGCCGAATACCGCCATCGCGGCTATACCAACCGCCAGGGCTTCGATCTGCGGTCGAACTATATCCGCCCGACCGCGACCACCTGGGATCCGCGGGAGATCACGTTCAACCGCCTGCAGTTCCGCTTCGGCGATCCCAAGGCGGATGATTTCATCCTGTTCGCCAACATGGGTGTGCCGCTTGGTGACTCGCTCGAGCTTTATGGTTTCGCCAGCTACAACCAGCGCGATTCTTTGAGCGCGGCGAACTATCGCCAGGCCAATGCGGCGGCCAACCGTGATTTCTCGGCCATTGCGCCGAACGTGGCTCCCAGCAATGCCAACTTCGTGGCGCTGACGGCTGATGGCTTCCTGCCCTTTATCCAGTCGGACCTGACCGACCGCGCGGCGACCTTTGGCGTCCGCACCACGACGGGTGACTGGAATGCGGATGCTTCGGTAACTTTGGGCCAGAACAATTTTGACTATCGTGTCGAAGGCTCGCTCAACACCAGCTTTGGCCCGTCGAGCCAGCGCAGCTTCGATGCCGGTGGCTTGGCTTACCGCCATGCCATCGCCAACCTCGATCTCAGCCGCGAGTTCGATATGGGCTTTGCCGGCCCGTTGACCCTGGCCTTCGGCGGCGAATATCGCGAAGAGACCTTCAAGATTCGTCCGGGCGATACCCAGTCGTGGGCAACCGGCCCGCTGTTCCAGGCTTCGGTCAGCGGAACTGCAGTGTCCTGCGCCGCTGCTTCGGGCGTGTTCAACGCCGCGACCAACGTCTGCAGCTTCCCGGGCCGCGCTGCCGCTGCCGGTGCCCAGGGCTTCCCCGGCATCCCGACCAGCAGCCGCACCAATGCCAAGCGCCACAACGTGGCTGGTTATGTCGAGCTTGATGCGGAACTCATCGACGGGCTGACGACTACGGCTGCCGCCCGTTATGAGCACTATTCGGACTTCGGCTCGACGCTGACCGGCAAGTTCGCAGCCCGTTATGAGTTCACCGATGGCTTTGCGCTGCGCGGTTCAATCTCGAATGGCTTCCGGGCTCCGTCGCTGCATCAGCAGTACTTCACCACCACCTCGACCAACTTCATCGCTGGCCTGCCGGTCGATATCTCGACCGTGGCGGTCAGCAGCCCGGTTGCCCGGGCGCTGGGTTCGAAGGACCTGAAGCCTGAAAAGTCGTTCAACCTCTCGGGCGGCTTCACCGCTAACCCGGTTTCGGGGCTGACCCTGACGGTCGACTACTACAACATCCGCATCAATGACCGGATCGTGCTGACCGAAAACCTCGGCGCAGCGGGTAGCGGCACCTCGGCGGTCAACACCGCGGTCAAGGCCGTGCTCGATGCCAACGGGTTCAACTCGGTTGGCGCAGCGCGCTTCTTCATCAATGGCCTCAACACCCGTACCCAGGGCGTCGATGCCGTGATGAACTGGCGCCTGCCGATCGAAGGCGTCGGCAAGTGGACGATGACCGCGGCCTACAACTACAACAAGCAGCAGATCCTGGCCCGCAAGAACGAGCTGGGCCCACTGGCGACGATCCCTGGCCTGATCCTGTTTGGCCGGGTTGAAGGCATCCGCTTCACCGAAGGCCAGCCGCGCGACAAGGTTGTGTTGAGCCTGGACGGCGATGTCGGGATGTTCGGGCTGACCGCCCGCTCCACCCGTTACGGCAAGGTAACCTCGCCCGGTTCGGCCAGCCCGCTGGCAGGCGATCCGCTGACCGCCGCCGGGCCGGACGATATCGTCCTCAGCCCCAAGTGGATCACGGACCTGGAACTGCGGGTCAAGCCGATGGAGCGCGTCAGCTTTGCCATCGGCGCGGACAATCTGTTCGATGTCTATCCGGATCGCTCGCCCTATGGCCTGCGTCCGACAGCCATCGGTGGATCCTATCCCGCCAACCAGCAGTACATTCCGTTCTCGATCTTCTCGCCCTTCGGCTTCAATGGCCGTTACCTCTACGCGCGGGCGAGCGTCGAATTCTAGCGTTTAGCAGAGCTGGAGAGGGGGAGGGCGCACGGGGGAGAACCCCGGCGCCCTTTTCCTTTGGTACTGACGGATATGGCGCAGCCAGCAGGCGGCCGGGCAGTCGCTCAGCGCGAAGCGGTGCGGCGCAGGCTTGAGCTTTCGGTCAGATAGCCATCATAAACGGCCCGGCTGATTGAGGCGATCCGGTATTCGCGGTTCACCTTGCCGCCTTGGCCGGTCACATAGACCGCAATGGCGATCGAGCGGCCATCGGGGGTGTGGATGATCCCGACATCGCTCGACGTGTTGTTGAGCGTGCCGGTTTTATGGGCGATCCGGGCGTCCTGCGGTAACATGGCGCGCAGGCGGCGCTTGCCGGTCAAGCAGCGACCCATAGCCCCCAGCAGGACACTACGGCTCGACGCGCTGAGCCAGCGGCCTTCATGGAGGCCGGCCAGCAGCTGGACCATCGCCAGCGGCGTGGCGCTGTCCCGCAGGTCGACCGTGGTGGCCGGATTGAACTCACCATCATCACGCACCAACGTGGCGATATCGCGATCCAGCCGCATCCCCGAAAGGCCAGCCTTGCGCAGCCAGCGATTGACCGCCGCCGGACCGCCAACGGCAGCGAGCAGGGCATCGGTAGCGGGATTGTCGCTGCGGGTGATCGATAATTCAATCAGGCCCTGCGCGGTCAGCAAGGCGCCCGGGCGAACGGGTGCCACGGGCGTGGAGAACCGGGCCGAGCGCTGTGCGATCATCAGCGGAAATTTGTCGCTGAGCTTGAGCTTGCCCTGGTCGACCAGGTCCAGATAGGTCGCTGTGATCGCGATCTTGCTGGTACTGGCCATCGGGAAGGGCTGGTCTCCAAGCACTGCCACGGCGCGACCGGTGCCAAGATCCATCGCCGCCACGCCGATGCGGCCCTGGGCGGCATTGGCCAGGCTGGCGACAGTTGCTTCGAGGCTGGCGCCATAAGTGGTGACTGGCCGGACCGGGGCGACAAAAGGACGCACGGTCGGCTGGACTTCACGCGGTGCGCGCGTTTCCTTGCCAAAAACCTTGTCGAATTCTGCCTGGAAGTTTTCCGCGCGGGCAGCACCAGCCGGCAGCGTCAGGACGCTGGCCATGGCCATACCGGCCAGTAGGCGAGAGAGACGGGTGTTCTTCACCGGTGCAGAGATAGCCCAAACATGCTTTCAGATTGTCTAACAAGCACCGCCCGTCCACCCGCTCCGCGACGAGTTGAGTCTGAGATGCGAGGAAATGCAGGGGATACACGTGGTTTTGCGTGTTAAACACCGGGGCTTTCGGCCCCGGTGTTCACTCAATCCGCTTCGTCACCCCAAGGCACCCAGCAGCATCCGCAGCTGGGCCTCGGTCGCTTCGGGTGGGACTGACAGCCGGGTTCCGCTTTTCAGGGCAACATCGATACAGCCTTTGCACGTGCCGGCATGATGACCCGTGGTGGCTGCTGGATGGGTGATCAGGCCCATGCCGGAACTGCCCGTGGGGGCACTGTCCACGGCTGCCCCGATCTTGGGATAAACCTTGGCCATGAACTCGTAGTCGATTTGATCGATGTCGAGGCCACCCGGGATGGCGACATCGTTCTTGGTTATCGAAGCGGGGATTTGATAGCACATGATCGACTGACGGTCGGGGCTGGTCGTGCCCCAGATCGAGCTGGACGGCAGCGGGGTGAGCACCTGCGCCCGGACCTGCGCTTCGTTCCAGCCCTGGGTCGCGCCATAGAACTGGATCGCCTTCTGTTCGTCGATCATGGCGATGACCTCTGCCCGCATGTGCTCGTGCGGACAGCCCAGCGTATGCCCGGTCTCATGCCGCACCACGCGGTAGAATTCACTGTCTGGCGTGTTCATCGTAAACCCTTGCAGGTTCATGGTTGGCTGGTCCTTGTCGATCAGCAGCACATCAGTGCCGATGTATGACCAGTAACCGGGCTGATCGCGCGAGATACGGACAGCCGGATCGGTATTGCTTTCACTGAAGCAGACATTGGCGCTCTGCCCCCAGGCATTCATGTGCTGGAGGATGCGGCTGCGCAATTCAGTGGGCGGGTTGTCCATGAAACCGACGCCAAGGTTCACCCCATTGGTGCGCCAGTACTTGGTGGTCATTACCGCAATGAAGGCGGTTAGCGGGGTCCCGGCGGGCAGGATCTGGGCCAGCCGTTCGTGGTCAGGGCGATTGGTTGGGTTCTCCTGATGGGCAACGGCGGCCGCATCATCGAGCTTATCGTCGGTGAGGTGCTTGGGAGAGCAGGTGATAACCGGAGCGGATTCCTTGGTCTTGGTCATGTTGGTTTCCTTGGTCACGGGGCGGGCGGGGCAACGTTCGGCTCAAGTTGGGCAAAGACGGCGTCGTCTTCCCAGACCAGCCGCACCAGCGGCCAGTGATGCGGGCGCTCAAGCCAGCGCTCCCACCAGTGGTGGCCAGAGCGGGCAACGGCGATCCGCCACAGCCGGGCCGGATCGAGCACGGGCGGTTCGATGACCGGCACTGTCAGGCTGAGCGAGCGCAGCTCCACCCCGTCGCGCAGCGCCATCCGGCCAGTCTCGTGGAGCACGCGGGCCAGCGCGCCGAGCCGGATCGGGGTGGGAGCCACGGCTTAGCTTTCCAGCCAGTCAGGGCGCCGCGCGAAGCCGACATGGTACGTGACCTTTTCGAGCACCACCTGATGCCCGGTCTTGGTGGTCAGCACGTCAAACGACATCTCACGGCCGATGATCCGGCCCTTGGGATAGTCTTCGAGGCAGCGGTTGAGCAGGTCCATGGCCTTTTCATTGCCTGGTTCAGCGGCGGCCGCCTGGACATCGAGATTGCCCAGGTTGATCCGCTTGATGTAGCCGACCCCGGTCAGGTCGAACCCCTCACCGCTGCCTCGCATGGCTTAGGCCGAAGCCCGGACGGTGTAGTTACCGGGCGTCAGAACGTGGCTTTCGTCATGGTCGAGGACCATGTCACTGGCCGCGGCTCCGCCGCCCATGGTGCCATGGCCTGCACCGGGCCCGGCCACCGCCGGTTTTGTGTTGCTATTGGCGGCCTGGGTGATCGTTCGGGGCGCTATCGCCGAGTTCATCATATCGAGCACGCGAGCCAGGCCTTCGGGCATTCCGCGGTCTGCGGCATGGACTTCGACGTGATACTTCGCGGTTTGGTCGGTCGAACGGGTGTTTTCCTTGTGGCTGGCGACCGAGCCTTCGACATGGACCTTCAGGCTGAACGGGCCCCAGCCGACCGAGGCGTCGGCGGAGAATTTCCCGGACTTGTCTTCGGACTCGGTCGAGCTTTCAGAGTTCTTCACCTCCATGTCGAAGATGATGTCGACCGACTCGATCCCGAGCGCGGGAACCTTGACGATGGCGAGCAGCGGTACTTCCAGCGATACCGTTTCGGTCGGGACAATGCCATTTTCATCAGGTGGGCCAGCTGGCCGATCGAACTTGAAGTCGACCGTGCGGACATCGAAAGTGGCCGGATCATAAACGATATTGCCGTTCGCGTCCGGTTTGGTTCCAGAACCCGGCTTGAAGCCGATCTGCTGGATGAACTGCGCGGATGAATTGGCGAGGCGCACCTGCGCGTCCGCCGCTGCCATCAACGGGCCTCCAATCAAGTCGCCCATCGGCAGGCCCTTGAACTGATCCCCCATAGAAAATGCCATTATCGATTCCTTTCCTCAGACAAGTTTGTTGAGCTGGGTCATCAAGCGCTGCATCGCCTCGGACGGAGGCTTGGCAGCGACATTGATTGAGAGCCTGGCCCTGGGGCCGGAGGCAGAAGTGGTGCCGATGGACAGCGTCAGCAGCTTGTCCGGCACGGCGGGTGCCGCCGGTGCGGCGGCGACAAGCGGCTCGGCCGCCGGGCTGGCCATGGCCAGGTCACCGGACCGGGCAGGAATATCGATCGGGGCACCCGCGCTGCGAAAGCCATGGGCGGGCCCGGGGCCCGGCCGCGGGGCGCCGGGATCTGCAGCTGCAGCGGGTGCTGCGCCGGGCGCATCGATGATGCTGCCCAGTTCAACATCAAGATCGATCCGCAGGTCCTTGATCGCCAGCATCGAGCTTTCGGCCAGCGAAAGCAGGGGCAGGCCGATCTGCATCTCGTCCGAACTGGCGCTGCTGCCGGGGCGCGGCATTTTGATCGCCAGGCACAGCGGCTTGCCTTCGCTATCGAAGTAGCCGCTGACCTGCTGGATAAAGCGCTGTTCAACCATCGCCTGGGCATCGACGATCGCGCCTGCCACGGCCCCGACCAGATGATGCAATGCTACCGCGTCAGGCATGGACTTCTCCCCGCCTCTGGCCCTCGGCGAATCCCGGGCAGAGCTGCTGGGCAAGTGGTGCCAGTTGCAGGGCGGTAGTGACGAACC
>CAZNFV010000070.1:0-1817 GCA_964572445.1 uncultured Novosphingobium sp.
CTGCGGCCGTCGACTTACCGACCCTCCAAACCAAAATCTGCCAAAGTAGTGCTAGTGCTTATAGTTTGCATCGAGCTATGCACACTGTTTGGGAAAGCGCTGCATTAACGTCTGCTCAGAAACAGCTGATTCTTGCCTGTCTGCCGAGAAAAGCTAAGTCTCCAAGCGATGAAGCACATCTAGGCCGACTTCAATCTGTTGTGGCGGCGTGTGAGAAATTGCTCGAAGTTGCCCCGCTTGATGGCAAGCATTGGTTGAATGATGATGGGCAGGAATTTCCAAAGGCTGTGCAACGCTTTGCCTTCGAAGTTGCTAGGTGCATTTTTTTAGCACGTTACACCGACCCAAAATCTGAACTGTACGGCGTCAAATGTCAGCTTCCGCTGTATTTCACTGAACCTCTGTCATCTTTTATAAGAAAATCAAGGTCGCACATTGCGACCCTAAACTATGATGGATTGTTGTCTCAGGCTCTCGAGAAGCACGGGCTTTTGAATTGCGACACAAGTATTTTACGAGATGGATTCTCTGGGAGAATATTTAATAGAAAAAATCTTTTTAGGCCCAAGGAGCAGGGGGGGTGGTATCTTCATTTGCATGGGTGCCCCCTGTTCTCGACGGTTTATAAAAATCGACACCGAAAGATTTCTGAGCTTAGCCTTGAAGCTAACAGTTCTGGGATGAAGCATGTTGGACAAAGCATCGTACTAACAAATGCTGAGAGCAAACCAGACATCATAAAGGCGTCAGGAATATTAGACGTGTATTGGGAGTTTTTGGAACTTTCTATACATGAATCGCGAAATTTGACAGTATTTGGCTACTCTGGAAATGATATTCACCTTAACCGGCTGATAGCCCAGAACAGAGCCGATAAGCCTATACGGGTAGTCGAATATCTTGGAGCGGGTCGTAGGGAAAATCGGTTGCGGTTCTGGTCTGAGCAATTCGGGGATCAGGTCGACTTAGTGCAAAAGGAAGATGTGATGACCTTTCAGGACTGGGGTGCTTGATAGGGCCGGACGAGTTCCGCCCTCACTCCCTGCTGCGCGCATGCACATCATCCAGCCGCTGCGATTGCACGTAGGCGTCGTGCAGCCGCCGGGTCCGGGGGCTCATCGCGGCGAGGGTGCGGTTGCGCATCTGGTCGATCAGGGTGTCGATTGCGGCACAGGTTTCGGCCTCGCTGCGTTGGTCGCTGGCCAGCCGTTCCGCCTCCCACTCCTTACGCCACTGCTTTTTCAGCCGCGCTAGCTCGGTGGCATAGCCGGGGTTGCCGATGGTGTTGCGGCGGGCGGTGACCTGGCCCTGGGCATCGAAGCGGGTGGGGGCGCGGTTCTTCAGCATGAACATCAGCAGCCGGTCGTTGTGCTTGATCCGGCTGCCGACCAGCTTGCCATAGGAATAGACCGGCACCTCTGTGCCGTGGAGCGCGCGTTCGAGTGCGACATCTTCCAGCTGTTGCACGCCCAGCGCGAGGGCGGCTTCCCAGGCCTTGCGAAAGCTGCCCGCGTCTGGGTGGCGGCGCAGCAGGTAGGCGCCCTCTGGCGTCATGTTGACGCGGTGGGCGGCGGCCTTGACGCTGCCGGTGACGGACAGCGCCTCAATAAAGCGGCGCTGGCGCTCTTCAGTCCAGCCATCGTGGCGCTGGCGGCCGCGCGGGACGGTGGTGAAAGCGGGGATCTGGCCGGGGGCGGCGGGGCGCTGGCGTTTGTCGATCGTCATGGCGGGGTCCTTTGGGGGGAGGAGTCCTTCGGGCAGGAAACCGGGGATTATGCCTGAGGTAAGGTGCTGTAGGAAAATGGTTTTGTGGGGAG
>CAZNFV010000070.1:1917-11061 GCA_964572445.1 uncultured Novosphingobium sp.
TGCGGAAAAATCCCCGCTTGGCGTCAATTCGTGTATGGGGTGGTCAGATCAACACGAAAGCACCACTCACTTTATGGCTTCCTACAAAGACCCAAGCTTCCAGGAACGTACTGCACTTGCCGCCAAGGCTCGCGAAAAAGCGCTGAAGGCGCTGGCGGCCAAGCCGGCGCTTGATCCCGCGATCGTGGCTGAGCGTGAAGCTGCCCGGCTGGCGCGGGAAGCCGCTGCCGCTGAAAAGAGCGCGGCGCGCAAGGCTGAGATTGCTCAGGCCAAGGCCGACAAGAAGGCCGCTGCCGAAGCCGCGCTGGCCGCTTCGCAAAAGCCTGTGCCGACCGAGGCCGAGCTGAAGGCGGCGCGCGATCAGCGCTATGCCGCGCGGAAGAACCGCAAGAAGTAGCGGGGCGGGTAACCGGCAAAAGTGCCGCAACTTCACTTGGCGTTCAGGTGCGTGGCGGTTATAGGCTGGACCCATGCATAATCGCTCGCCGTTAAAGCTCGCCCTGATCGCCACCACCTCTGCGGCGCTGCTGCTGACTGCCGGGTGCGCCGGGCGGGGCGGCAAGGCCAAGGACACGGCCTTCATCGCGCGCGATGTCGATACGCTCTACATGGCGGCGAAGGACCGGCTGGACAGCGGCGATACCAAAGTCGCCGCCGCCCTGTTTGACGAGGTGGAGCGCCAGCATCCCTACTCGCCCTGGGCGCGCCGGGCCCAGCTGATGAGCGCGTTCTCCTATTACGCGGCGCGCGATTACACCAAGGCGATCCAGTCGGCCCAGCGGTTCCTCTCGATCCACCCGGGCAACCGCGATGCGCCCTATGCCTATTACCTGATCGGGCTGAGCTACTATGAGCAGATCAGCGATGTCAGCCGCGATCAGAAGATCACCCGGCTGGCGCTCGATTCGCTGAACGAGCTGGTGCGGCGCTATCCCAACACCCGCTATGCCTCTGACGCGCGGCTGAAGATTGACCTGGTCAACGATCACCTCGCTGGCAAGGAAATGGAAGTCGGGCGGTATTATCAGCGCTCGGGCCGGTGGCTCGCCGCGAACCTGCGCTTCCGCAACGTGATCGAAGGCTATCAGTCGACCAGCCACACGCCCGAAGCGCTCTACCGCATGGTGGAAAGCAACCTGGCGATCGGCGTTCCAGCCGAAGCGCAGAAGGCCGCTGCCGTGCTGGGTGCCAACTATCCGGGTAACGAATGGTACAAGAAGGCCTTCGACCTGATGCAGAAGTACGCGCCGAACACCCCGGCGACGTAAGGCTGCGGTTGGCCGGCGGGCAGAGTTCTACTCCAACGGTTGACATTTGATCGCGGCGGGCGCTGAAATAATCGCCCATGCTTTCGCAGAAGACCCGCTACACCATCCGCGCGCTCCAGCACCTCGCCGATCACTATCGCGAGGGGCCGATCCGGCTTGATGCCATTGCCGAGGCGCAGAACATCCCGCGCAAGTTCCTGACCGTGATCCTGTCCGAGATGGGGCGCGAGGGGCTGGTTGTCTCCACCCGTGGCCGCGATGGCGGCTATGAACTGGCGCTGCCCCCGGTCGATATTCGCTATGGCGACATCATCCGCCTTACGCGCGGCAGCCTGGCGCTGGTCCCCTGTGCCAGCCGCAATGCCCACGAACACTGCGCCAACTGCCTGCCCGAAGCCGAATGCCGCCTGCGCGGCCTGATGCTGACCCTGCGCGACGAGATGGCCACCATGCTCGACCGGATGAGCCTGGCCGATCCGATCACGCTGGAGCCGCCCTTCGCGGAAGCCGAGGCGGGGTGACACGCTGATCATGTCTCGCTAGAACAGTCCGCGAACATGCTGACCCGCTTATCCATCCGCAATGTCGTCCTGATCGAGGCGCTTGACCTCGATTTTTCGGGCGGGCTGGGCGTGCTGACCGGGGAGACCGGGGCCGGCAAGTCGATCCTGCTCGATGCACTGGGGCTGGTGCTGGGTGATCGCGCGGATTCCGGGCTGGTGCGCGGCGGTGAAGACCAGGCGAGCGTTACCGCCAGCTTTGAATTTACCCGGCTGCCTGATCTGATCCGCGCCGCATTGGCCGAAGCTGAGGTTGAGGTGGAGCAGGGTGAACCGCTGATCCTGAAGCGCCGGGTCAAGGCCGATGGCGGATCAAAAGCCTTTATCAACGATCAGCCGGTCGGCGTGGCGCTGCTGCGCGAACTGGCCCCGGCGCTGGTTGAACTGCACGGCCAGCATGATGATCGCGGCCTGGTCAATCCGCGCGGCCACCGGATGCTGCTCGATCGCTATTGCGGCGGCGATGCGGCGGCGGTGGAATTGGCCTGGCGAGAGTGGCGGATGCGCGCCGATGCGCTGGACGCGGCCCGCGCTGCGCTGGATCAGGCAGCGGCTGACCGCGATCTGATCGTGGCACACCTGGCCGAGCTGGCCGCGCTGGAACCGATCGAGGGTGAGGAAGAGGAGCTCGCCGGATCGCGCGCGGATATGCAGAAGGGAGAGCGCCTTTCGGGCGATCTCGCCGACTTGCAGCACCTGTGGTCCGGATCGGATTCGGCGCTGGCGTCATTGCGCGGTGCGGCGCGGCGGCTGGACCGGATCGCGGCCGAACACCCCTTGCTGACCGAAGCGCTGGCGGCGCTGGACCGCGCCGTGATCGAAGCGAGCGAGGCGGAAGATCGGCTGGCCCGCGCGGCGGAAGCCCTGAACCACGACCCGGCGATGCTGGACCGGATTGAGACGCGGCTGTTCGATTTGCGCGCCGCCGCCCGCAAGCACCACTGCACTGTCGATGAATTGCCCGCCAAGATGCGCGCCTTACGCGCCGCGCTGGATGCGATTGAGGGCGGGGAAGCGGATATGGCCGCGCTGGAAGCAGCAGCGGCGGCAGCGGGCCATGAATACCGCACCCGGGCAGAGGCGCTTTCCGCTGCGCGCAAGGCTGCGGCTGGCAAGTTGGACGCCGCAGTGGCCGCCGAACTGGCCCCGCTCAAGCTCGATGCCGCCAGGTTCCGCACCAGCATCACCGCCTTGCCGGAAGACCGCTGGGGCGCGGCTGGCATCGATGCGGTGGAATTCCTGATCAGCACAAATCCAGGCGCAGACTTTGCGCCCTTGAACAAGATTGCGTCGGGCGGCGAACTATCGCGCTTCATCCTGGCGCTGAAGGTGGCGCTGGCGGAGCAGGGCGGGGCGGCAACGGTGATCTTTGACGAGATTGACCGCGGTGTTGGCGGGGCGGTCGCCAGTGCAATCGGCGAACGGCTGGCCCGGCTGGCCGGCGGCGGGCAATTGCTGGCCGTCACCCACAGCCCACAGGTCGCCGCGCGCGGCACCCAGCATTACATGATCGCCAAGTCGAGCGAAGGCACGGTCACGCGCACTTCAGTGGTCCTGCTTGATGCTGGCGGGCGCAAGGAAGAGATTGCGCGGATGCTCTCCGGCGCGGAAGTCACCGCCGAAGCCCGCGCCCAGGCCGATCGGTTGCTGGAGCGGGTTTGAGCGATGAGCGGGTTTTTCGATCTTTCCGATGCGGACGCCGCTAATGAACTGATGCGGCTGGCGAAGGCGATCGCACACCATAACCGGCGCTATCATGGCGAAGACGCACCGGAGATTTCCGACGCGGAATATGATGCGCTGGTGAGGCGGAATGCCGAACTGGAGGCTGAATTTCCGCACCTGATCCGGCCAGATTCGCCCTCGCGGCAAGTCGGGCATGAGGTGGCCGCATCGCCGCTGGCCAAGGTGACGCACGAAGTGCGGATGATGAGCCTCGACAACGCCTTTGCGGACGAGGACGTGGCAGACTTCGCCGGGCGGGTGCGGCGGTTCCTGGCGCTGCCCGAAGATGCTCCGGTGGCGATGACTGCCGAGGACAAGATTGACGGGCTGTCATGCTCGCTGCGCTATGAGCAGGGGCGGCTGGTGCGCGCCGCCACGCGCGGTGACGGGCAGGTGGGCGAAGACGTGACGCCGAATGTCGCGACGATCACGGACATTCCGCAAGTGCTGAATGGCACGGTGCCAGACGTGTTCGAGGTGCGCGGTGAGGTCTATATGGCCAAGGCAGATTTCGTTGCGCTCAACGCCGCGCAGGAAGCGCGCGGGGACAAGATCTTTGCCAATCCGCGCAATGCCGCCGCCGGTTCGCTGCGGCAGAAGGATCCATCAGTCACGGCGGCGCGTCCGTTGCGGTTCCTGGCCCACGGATGGGGGGCGGCTTCGGCAGTTCCCGGCACCACCCAGCGCGAGGTGATGGCTGCGATTGCCGACTGGGGTGTGCCAGTTTCACCCCTGCTGGTGCGGTGTGATAGCCTTGGCGAACTGCTCGCCCACTATCGCAGCATTGAACATCAACGTGCTGATTTACCATACGATATTGATGGCGTGGTCTATAAGGTAGACCGGCTTGATTGGCAGGAGCGGCTTGGGTTCGTGGCTAAGGCACCGCGCTGGGCGATTGCCCACAAGTTCCCGGCTGAGCGCGCCGAGACGGCGCTGGAGGCGATCGATATCCAGGTGGGGCGCACCGGCAAGCTGACCCCGGTGGGGCGGTTGAAGCCTGTGACCGTTGGCGGGGTCGTGGTTGCCAATGTCACGCTGCACAACCGTGATGAGATCGCCAGGCTGGGCTTGCGGCTGGGTGACCGGATCGTGCTGCAGCGCGCCGGGGACGTGATCCCGCAGGTAGTTGAAAACCTGACCCGCGACGAACCACGCGATGCCTATACCTTCCCCGATCACTGCCCCGAATGCGGCAGCGAAGCCGTGGCAGAGGAAGGCGAGGTCGATGTGCGTTGCACCGGCGGCCTGATCTGCCCGGCGCAGCGGACCGAGCGGCTGAAGCACTTCGTCAGCCGGGGCGCACTCGATATCGAGGGGCTGGGTGAGAAGACAATTATCGAATTCTTCGGGCTGGGCTGGCTGGAAAGCCCGGCTGACATCTTCCGCCTGAAGCAGCGGCGCAGTGAAATCGTTGGGCGCGAAGGCTGGCAGGACAAGTCTGTGGACAACCTGTTGGCAGCGATCGAAGCCAAGCGGACACCCGATGCCGCACGGCTGTTGTTCGGGCTGGGCATTCGCCATGTCGGCACGGTTACGGCACGCGACCTGCTCAAACGCTTCACCACGCTGCCAGCCCTGCGCGCCATTGCCGAAGCGGCGCACGGCGGCGATCTTGATGCCCATGCGGAATTGACCGGGATCGATGGGATCGGCCCGGCGGTAGCAGAAGCACTGGGCGACTTCTTCCACGAGCCGCACAACGTGACAGTGTGGGACGATTTGCTGACTGAAGTCAGCCCGCCGGCCTATATTGTCGAGACCAAGGACAGCGCCGTGGCCGGCAAGACCGTGGTCTTCACCGGCGCGCTTGAGACCATGAGCCGCGACGAGGCCAAGGCACAGGCCGAGCGGCTGGGTGCCAAGGCGGCGGGGTCTGTCTCGGCCAAGACCGATCTGCTGGTGGCTGGGCCGGGTGCGGGATCGAAGCTGAAGAAAGCGCAGGAACTTGGCATCGAGGTGATTGATGAAGCCGCCTGGGCAGAGATCGTTCGGACGGCTGGGTAGAAATCCTTATTATACCTAAGTATTTATTAATCCTGCTTGGCTAACACACCTCGGTACTTGCCAGCTACGGCTGGAAGGAGGGGTCGGATATGTCGCTAATCAAGAAGCTGTTGCGTGACGGGCGCGGCGCCGCTGCGGTGGAGCTGGGGCTGATCCTGGCGCTGATCGTGATCGCGATTTTCGGCGCCATCAATGGTCTTGGCAACGAGACCACCAATTCATTCAATGCAACTGCCAACAAGGTCGTTCAGGCTACGCGCTAAGCCGTTTGCGCAGCCACAGGATCGACCAGTCACCGCGCACCAGCCGCGCGGCCAGACGCATCCCGGCCCGCCGTGCGGCCCGGCGAACAGCGGCTTCCTGCGTTTCAAGCAAGCCTGCCAGCACAAGGTGTCCGCCGGGGATCAGGTGGCGGGCAAAGTCCGGCGCCAGCCCGATTAGCGGTCCGGCCAGGATATTGGCGATAATCAGGTCATAGGGTCCGCGCACATCGAGCAGCGGATGGTCCATGCCATCGGCCACCAGCATGGTCAGCGCTCCAGCGCCCGGTCCCATGCGAACAGCATTGCTGACTGCATTGTCTTCAACAACATCCAGGCAGACTGCATCGATATCGCTCGCCGTGGCCAGCGCGCGCGGCCACAGCTGCAGTGCGGCAAAGGCCAGCAGGCCGGTGCCCGTGCCGATATCGGCCAGGTTGCGCACGACCAGGCCCTGCCGCTTCATGTAGGTCAGCATAGACAGGCAGCCCGCTGTGGTGGCGTGCTGGCCGGTGCCAAACGCCTGACTGGCAGGAATGCAGAAATCGCGCACGCCAGCCACGTTGAGCGGTGGATGCTCCGGTGTGTGGACATGGAACACCCCGGCATGGATTGGCTCCAGCCCGGTTTGGCTAACGGTCAGCCAATCAACTTCGGGTAATTGCTCGATCACCAGCTGTGGCGGCGTTCCGGCAAACAGCGCAAGAATTGCGGCCTTGTCTGCTTTGCCGGGTTTGCGCGGCAGCCAGGCTTCCAGCTGCCAGTCGTTCGGCTTGTCCTCGGCAATTTCGCTGCCAGAGATCACGATCTCCGGGTCCCAGTCCCAGGCATCCTCATGCGCCAGTAGTGCCCCCTCAATTATGGGGCGTGGGGCAAGGGCGGTGAGTTTCCAGCTGGTCATTGGCCAGCGGCCCGTTCAGCGAACAAAGCTTGCTCCATTCGCGTCAAGCACGGACCCGGTCATGCTTTCGGGCGCATCGAGCGCGCAGAAGGTGGCCATGGTGGCGATTTCTTCCGGGCTTGCGACACGGCCGAGCGGAATATCGGCCAGCAATCCGGGTCCGCCGCGGCTGGCGAGGTAATCGTCGGCCATCGCGGTGTCGGTAAAGCCCGGGCAGATGGCATAGCTCATGATGCCTTGCGCCGGGTAATGCCGGGCGATGGTCTTGTGCAGGCCGATCATCCCGGCCTTGGCCGCGGCATAGTGCCAGTGATCGGGCGAATCACCCCGATAGGCGGCGCGGCTGGCGATGTGGACGATCCGGCCCCCGGTTTTCCCGTCTGGCCGGTTGCCCGCCAGCCAGTGGCGGATGGCAAAGCGGGATAGTTCGGCGGCGGCGGTCAGGTTGATCCGCAGCGTGTCTTCCCAGTTATCCAGCCATTCGATGTCAGACAGGCCGATCGGGTTGGCCTGAAACAGCCCGGCGTTGTTGATTAGCAAATCGATCCGCCCGCCGCTGCGTTCCAGGGCAGATTCCCAGATTTTCGAGGCTGCGGTGGGGTCGGCCAGGTCTGCACCGATGGTATCGGCATCGTGGGCAGAGCGGGCATGGCCGATAACCTTGACGCCGCGCGCCGTCAGCGCGTGCTTGATTGCAGCACCGATGCCGCGCGAAGATCCGGTGACGAGGGCTACCAGGGGGGAATTTTGCTGGGTCATGGCGCCCCTCTAGGACTTTGGGGCATGTGCGCCAAGCCGCCGCTTGCACGGCCCGGCGTTTTGATTAAGGGGTTGGCGCGAGGGTGGCACGTGCCGCCGAACGAGAAGATAGGGGAACGCTCGCATGGCTGGAGCCAGCAACCGTCCGATTTCGCCGCACCTGCAAATCTGGAAGTGGGGGCCGGCCATGCTGGTCTCGATCCTGCATCGGGTGTCAGGCGATGGTCTGTCCATTGTCGGGATGGCCGTGCTGCTGTGGTGGCTCGGCGCGCTCGCCGGGGGCGACGCCACGTACCTGACCTTCACCCGGCACATGGGTGCCTGGTACGGCCAGATCGTGCTGATCGGCCTGACCTGGGCCTTCCTGAACCACACCGCTTCGGGCATCCGGCACCTCGTGCTGGATATCGGCGCGGGGTACGAGCTTAAGAACAACGCAGTTTGGTCGATCCTGACCCCGCTGATCGCCCTGGCGCTGACTGGCGCCACCTGGGCCTACGTGCTGCTGCGCTGAAGGGAACAGTCAGATGGGTAACGGAACCAATATCGGACGCGTTCGGGCGCTCGGCTCGGCCCACTCGGGCACGAAGCACTGGCTGGCGATGCGCTTTACCTCGGTCGCCCTGCTGGTGCTGGGCTTCTGGCTGCTGTTTGCGCTGATCGGCCTGCCCGACCTGGCGTTCAAGACGGTCAAGACCTGGGCCGCCCAGCCGCTCAGCGCAACGGGGCTGGCGCTGCTGCTGATCGCCAGCATGTGGCATTCGCAGATGGGCTTGCAGGAACTGATCGAGGACTATGTCCACGAACACGCCAACAAGTACGCCTGCCTGACCCTGCTTAACCTTGCTGCTGTTGCGGGCACGGCCTTTGGCCTGTTCGCGATCGTCCGTATTGCTCTGGGAGCTGCTGCATGAGTGCCGCGTACAAGATTATCGACCACACCTATGACACCGTGGTCGTCGGCGCGGGCGGTTCGGGCCTGCGCGCCACGATGGGCAGCGCCGAAGCCGGCCTGCGCACCGCCTGCATCACCAAGGTCTTCCCGACCCGTTCGCACACTGTCGCGGCGCAGGGCGGGATCGCCGCTTCGCTGTGCAACAACACCCCGGACCACTGGACCTGGCACATGTACGATACCGTCAAGGGATCGGACTGGCTGGGTGACCAGGACGCGATTGAATACATGGTCCGCGAAGCGCCCCAGGCGGTTTACGAGCTGGAACACGCTGGTGTGCCATTCAGCCGCAACGCCGATGGTACGATCTATCAGCGCCCGTTCGGCGGGCACATGCAGAACATGGGCGAAGGCCCGCCGGTCCAGCGCACCTGCGCCGCGGCTGACCGCACCGGCCACGCCATGCTCCACGCGCTCTATCAGCAGAGCCTGAAGTACGCGGCAGACTTCTTCATCGAATACTTCGCGATCGACCTGATCATGGAAAACGGTGAATGCCGCGGCGTGATCGCGCTGTGCATGGACGATGGCTCGATCCACCGCTTCCGTTCCAAGGCCGTGGTCCTGGCGACCGGCGGCTATGGCCGCAGCTATTACACCGCCACTTCGGCCCATACCTGCACCGGCGACGGTGGCGGCATGGTGCTGCGCGCTGGCCTGCCGCTGCAGGACATGGAGTTCGTGCAGTTCCACCCGACCGGCATCTACG
>CAZNFV010000071.1:0-11058 GCA_964572445.1 uncultured Novosphingobium sp.
TCGCGCGGGGTCATCAAGCGTACATCCTTCTGTCGTCACCCTGAACTTGTTTCAGGGTCCAGTTTGCGATCTGCCCCGGTCGTGCCGGGTGACGGTTCTGGGGTATGGGAGGTTGGCAGTTCATTCCGGTCGCAGGCCGAGCAAGTGGCAGATGGCATAGGACAGCTCGGCCCGGTTAAGGGTGTAGAAGTGGAAGTTGCGGACGCCGCCCGCGTAGAGCCGGCGGCAGAATTCAGCGGCGACCGTGGCGGCGACCAACTGGCGCGCGGCGGGCTTTTCATCCAGCCCTTCGAACAGGTGGCCCAGCCAGTCGGGCACGGCAGTGCCAGTCATCCCGCTCATCCGCTGGATCGCAGCGAAGTTGGTTACCGGCATGATTCCCGGCACGATCTCGGCATCAATCCCGGCAGCCAGGCAGGCATCCTGGAAACGGAAGAAGGTATCCGGTTCAAAGAAGAACTGGGTGATCGCCCGGCTCGCCCCGGCATCGAGCTTGCGCTTCAGGTTATCCAGATCGGCAGCTGGATTGGCGGCGTCTGGATGCGTTTCCGGATAGGCGCTGACCGACAGCTCGAATGGGTGCAGCTCGCGCAAGCCCGCTACCAGCTCAACCGCATTGGCATAGCCTTGCGGGTGGGGTTCAAACTTGGCTGCACCGCCCGGCGGATCACCGCGCAGGGCCACGATGTGGCGCACCCCGGCCTGCCAATAGGCATCGGCCACTTCGGCGATTTCATCCTTAGTGGCCTCAACGCAGGTCAGGTGCGCGGCGGCGGGGATCGCAGTCTCACGCGCGATCCGGGCAACGGTATTGTGGGTACGTTCACGGGTGGTGCCGCCGGCGCCATAGGTCACCGAAACGAACCGGGGTGCGAGCGGCGCCAGGGTCAGCACCGAATCCCACAGCGTCTCCTCCATCTTCTCGGTCTTGGGCGGGAAGAATTCGAACGAGACGCCGATATCGCCGGGCAGGCCGGCGAACAGGGGCGAGGCTTGGGCGCGGCGGGCTTCACTGGCCTGCAGGGCGGTAATCTGATTCATCGGGCAAGGGCCTTGGGCTTGGCCGCTTGCGGCGCGGGAAGGCGCCGGGCGGTCCAGATCTTTACGGTAAGCGGCTGGCCGGGCAGGGCCACTGGCGGGGCGGGTGCAAACCCGGCGTCGCTGAGCAGGCCCAGCATCTGTTCGTCGGTAAAGCCAAGCCGCGCGTGGGCATGGGCACTGCGCAACTCTTCCCGGTCATGCGCCGCGAAATCGACGATGGCGATGATGCCGCCGGGCCGGGCCACGCGGGCCGCCTCGGCCAGCACGACTTCTGGTGCCTGGGCATAGTGCAGCACCTGGTGGAACAGCACGGTGTCAAAGCTGTGGTCAGCAAAGGGTAGTCGGGCAAAATCGCCTTGCGCCAGATTGAAGGCGTCAGCCGGCAGGTGCTGCAGCCGGGCGCGGGCGATGCGGAGCATTTCCGGACTGTTGTCCAGCCCGGTGACATGAACGGCGCGCGGTGCGAACAGTTCGGCCATCCGGCCGGTGCCGGTGCCAATATCCAGCAAACGACCGAGCGAGCCAGAGCCGAGCGCGGTTCCCAGCGCGGCCTCGACCGGGCCGTCCGGGCTGTGCAGGCTGCGCAGCGTATCCCAATTGTCAGCATGGCGCGCGAAGTAGCTTGCGGCGCTGCTTTCGCGCGCGGCGCGGATCGCGGCCAGATGGCGGCGGTCTTCCTGACAGCGTGCTGCAAATGCGGCGTCGCCTTCTTCGGCCACGGCCAGCAGGCGGGCTGCGGCGGCCCCCAGCGGCGGTGCGCGATCCTCAGCAATCGCGCTGCGCAGGAACACCCACGCGCCTTCCTTGCGCCGTTCGGCCAGGCCGGCGTCGCAAAGAATTCGCACGTGGCGCGAAACGCGCGGCTGGCTTTGACCCAGAACCTGTGCCAATTCGCCCACGGCCAGTTCCATGTGGGCAAGCAGCCGCATAATCCGCAGCCGCGTCGGGTCCGCCAGAGCGCGCAAGGTGGGGTCAATCTTCATTCTGCCACATCATATAAAGAAATCTTTATATGTTATCAACTGCGCAATCGCAGCGGTGGAACGATGGCATGTCGCAGTTGGCACCGGCGTGCGGACAGCGTAAAAGGCCCGAGGGTTCGCAATGCTTTGCCCCAGCAGTTGCAGAGAGATTGTCCATGAAGAAGATCGCTTTCGCCACCCTCGTTTCCGCCAGCTTCGCGCTCGCCGCTTGCGGCAGCAGTGACAGCGCCAACGAGGCCGCCTCGCCCGACAATGTCGAAATGCCGGCGGAAGAAGCGGTTGGCGGCGTTGATGCCGCAGCCACTCCGGCAGCCGATGCCGCCGCCACCGAAACAGGCACCGCCACCGATGCGGCGAGTGATGCGGCCAGCACTGGCGCCAGCACTGGCGCAACCCCCGCAGCCGCGGCTACCAGCGTTCCGGCAGGCGATGGCCCGCCGCCTCCTGCCAAGAAGTAAACCTTGCGCAAAGACGCTCTGCTGACCCTGCTTGCCGCGCTGGCCCTTGCCAGTTGCGGCAAGGCGGATAACGATTCCGGCCCTGGCGGGGTCAGTGTTGGTGAAGCCAAGGCATTGGACGAAGCGGCGGAGATGCTGGACGCGCAGCGCCTGCCCGCAACTGCCACTGCGCCGGCCACCGCCAAGGCGGGTCAGCCAGCTACCGCCGCACAGCAATAATCAGTCGAACGATACCCGTCCGCGTCCGGCCTTGACCGCGCCGCGCCGTTTCTTGCCGGCCAGCCGTTCAGTCTTGCCGACCCGGTTGAGCCGGCTCTTGGCCCGCTTTTCGGGAAGCTTGTGCGCCTCGGCCAGCAGTTCAGCCAGGCGATCACGCGCATCGGCACGGTTGGCTTCCTGGGTGCGGAACCGCCGCGCGGTGAGCACCAGTTCGCCCTTCGCGGTCATCCGCGATCCGGCCAGTTCCTTGAAGCGGTGGAACACTTCCGGCGCCAGCCGTAGCGCGTAGATATCGAGTCGCAGCTGGACTGCCGTGGCGACCTTGTTGACGTTCTGCCCGCCCGGGCCGGTGGCGGCGATGAAGCTTTCGCTCACCAGCGCCATGGCCCGGTCGATCAGGTCAGCCATGGTCAAACCCGAGTGCCGCGAAATCAGCCGGCAGCGGTGCGGCCGCGTGGACCGGCGGCTTTCCTTCGCGCTGGATGGTAATTTCTGCGGCGTGGAGCATTGTGCGGCGCGCCTTGGCAACTGGCCCCGCCCCATAAACCGGATCGCCCAGCAACGGTGAGCCCAGACCAGCGAGCGCGTGGACGCGGATCTGGTGGGTACGGCCTGTCTCGGGCCGGAACTCGACCAAGGTCAGCCCATCCCGTTCCGCCAGCTTGCGCCAGTGCGTGATCGATGGCTTGCCTTTTTTCGCCGGGATCATCCGCCAGCCCTTTTCGGCGCTGCTGATCTTGGTGAGCGACAGTTCGATCGTGCCTTCATCGCCTTCGACCGGCCCGGCGACCACGCCCAGGTAAACCTTTGCCACCTCGCGCGCCTCAAAGGCCGCGTTGAAGCGCTTCAGCGCTTTGGGGTTGCGGGCCATCAGCAGGCAGCCGGACGTATCGGTATCGAGCCGGTGGACCGGCACCGGCGAACGGGCGAAGCCCAGCCGGAATTCAGCCGCGCGGTCTTCCAGGCAGGCGCCGCCAGCGCGGGGGCGCTCAATCGGCAGGCCGGCGGGCTTGTCGATCACCAGGGCTTCGCCGTCCTCGAACAGGACCGGAATTGGATTCATGTCAGCGCCTTTGCAATGCGCCGCAGCGCTTCCGTCAATCGGTCCTCGTCAGTCGCGAAGCTGATCCGGAAGCCATAGTCCCCGCCGAATGCCGATGCGGCCACCACGGCCACCCCATGCTCAAGCAGGTGCAGGCAAAGTGACTGGTCATCAGCGAAGCGTTCCTGCAGCAGCGATGCCGCAACCATGCAATAGAACGCCCCCTCGGGTACCGGGGTCGAAAGGCCCGGTACGGCATTGATCGCCGAAACGCAAAGGTCACGCCGGGTGCGGAACCGCTCACGCCAGTCGGCCAGGAAATCCTGCGGCCCTTCCAGCGCGGCGACTGCTGCTGCCTGACTGAGCGAGGCAGGGTTGCCCGATGAGTGGGACTGGAGCCGGGTCATGGCTTCGATCAGCCAGGCCGGGCCCGTGGCTACACCGATCCTGAGGCCGGTCATGGCATGGCTTTTGGATACGCCAGAGACGGTCAGTACCCGCTCGGCCAGCTGCGGGCAGACTGCCGCCAGCGTCGCATGGGTTCCGGGGGTATAGCGCAGAGGGGCATAGATATCGTCGCTCATCACCAGCAGCTGGGGATGCCGGGCCAGTACCGCGCCCAATGCTGCTAGCTCCGCCGAAGAATAGACCGCGCCGGTCGGGTTGCCGGGGCTGTTGAGCAGCAGCCAGCGGCTGCGCGGCGTAATCGCGGCTTCCAGTTGTTCGGCCGTGATGCGGAAGCCGTCCGTGGCCGTAGTCTTGAGCGCGACAACTTCGGCCCCGGCAAAGCGGGCGATTTCGGGATAGCTGACCCACCACGGTGCCGGGATCAGCACCTCATCGCCGGGGTTCAGCGTGGCGAGCAGCGCATGGAAGATCGCCTGCTTGCCCCCGGCGCTGATCACGATGCGGTCCGGCGTGGTCTCCAGCCCCAGGTCGCGCTGGAAATGCAGCGCAGCAGCGGCGCGCAGGCGAGCCGTTCCGGCGACGGGCGTGTATTTGGTATCGCCGGCGTCAAGCGCGGCGCGCACCGCCTCGGCCACATGGGCCGGCATGGCGAAATCGGGTTCGCCGACGGAAAGCGAGATAATGTCGCGGCCTTCAGCGCGCAGCGCTGCGGCGCGGTCAGTCATCGCCGTGGTCTGCGATGCAGCAATCCGGGCAAGTGCGGCGGAGATCACGGCAGCAGTCGCGCCGGCACCAGACCACGCAGGGCATTGCCGATCAGGAAACCTTGCATCAGGTCATCAAGCCGCAGCTCGGCCTCAACCGCGCGGCCGGATTCGAGCAGGGAACGGCGCAGCACTCCGGGTAGCAGGCCAAGCCGCGCTGGCGGGGTGAGCAAACGCCCATCCCGTTCAATGAACAGGTTGGTAATGCAGCCCTCAGTCACCAGCCCGTCATCGCGCAGGAACAGGGCTTCATCGGCCCCGGCCGCGCGGGCGGCGCGCAGGCCTGCGTCATAGAAGTCGCGGTCACTGGTCTTGTGGCGCAAGCGCCAGTCCCCGGCATCAACCGGCAAATGCATAACCGCAACCTGCGCCGGCGCGGCGAAGGGTTCAGGCAGCGCACCGATTTCGAGCGCATAGGCACCGCTCCTCGCCGCCATCAGCCGGACCCGGCACGGGGCGTCAGCCTCAAAGCACAGCGCCTGAATGGCATTGCGCACGGCGTGCCGGTCAAAGGCAAAGCCCAGTTCTGCGGCGCTGGCCTTGATCCGTTCCAGGTGAAGCTCAAGCAGTGGCAGACCGCCATCGGGCGTAAAGGCCATCGTCTCGATCAAGTCGAACCCGGCGGCCGAAGACCCGGAAGCAGAACTGCGCACGAAACCTCCCTTGACCAAGCTCTCACGCCATTCGGGCAGAGCCTCGGAATCAGCGACAATGGCCGATCCCACCCCCAGCACGGCGATCCCGGAGTTATGCTCCACCGGGGTCAGCCGCACGGTGCGGATTGCCACATTGAAGGCCGCATCGGAAGTCCCATCGGCTTTCGGCGCATCAATCCGGCCGATTGCCCCGCAATAGGGGCCGCGTGGATCGCGTTCGGCCATGTTGATCAGCTCCATCGCCCGGATCTTTGGTGCGCCAGTAATGGAGCCGCAGGGGAACAGCGCCCGGATCATGTCAGCCGTGCCCTTGCCGGGCTGGAGCCGCGCGCGGACTGTGGTGACCATCTGATGCACCGTGGGGTAGCTCTCGATCGCGAAGGGATTGTCGACCCGGACCGATCCGGCCTCGGCCACCCGGCTCAGGTCATTGCGCAGCAGGTCGACGATCATCAGGTTCTCGGCCCGGTCCTTGACCGAGCTGGACAGTTCGGCGGCCAGGGCATCGTCTTCCGCCGCATCCCGGCCGCGGGGCCGGGTGCCCTTCATCGGCTTGACCGTGGCCGCGCCGTCTTGCTCGGCAAAGAACAGCTCGGGCGAAAAGCTGAGCAACCAGTGTGATCCATCGAACACCACCCCGCCATAGCCTGCCTTGGCCGCCGGTCGCAGGGCGGCATAGATCGCCAGTGGGTCACCGCGCCACGATCCGGCCAGCGGGAAGGTCAGATTGGCCTGATAGATATCTCCCGCCGCGATCGCCTCCTGCACCGCTGCGAAGACTTCGCCATAGGCTCCAGCCGATAGCGCCGGATCAAGCGGACCGATCCGCGCTGGCCCCGAACCGCCATGTTCGGCTAGCCAGCCGGGTACATCCGCCGCTGCGATCTCGGTATAAGTTGCGAAGGCGCCGAACCAGATCAACGGCCCATTGGCACCGGTACGCGCCGCGGCCAGTCCGGCCAGCCGCTCTTCCAGCGCCAGCCCGGCCTCATAAGCGATGTAGCCGGCCAGGTGATACCCGGCAGCGCGCAGTACTTCGATCCGCTCCAGCGCCGCTGAAACATCGTCCGCGCGGCGGGCGATGACCAGTTCGACCGGATCGCGATAAAGCCGCGCCGGGCTGGCACCCTGGGTGCGGGCATCATCAAGCAGGATAAATGGGCCGTTCATGCGGGGCCGCTTCTAACCGGGTCCGGCTTGGCATGCAAAAACCTACTCGCCCATCGCGATAGGTAGTTCTATCTGGTTTCGAGTCGCAATTTCAGGAGCATTACATGAACGAGATCTTTCTCGGCCTCGGCACCAATGGTGAGCGCCAGGTGCTGCGGCTGGGCCGCGCCAACCGCCACGGCCTGATCGCCGGGGCGACCGGGACCGGCAAGACCGTTACGCTCCAGACCATGGCCGAACAGTTCTCCGCCGCCGGGGTGCCGGTGTTCATGGCCGATGTGAAGGGTGACCTTGCGGGTGTTGCGATGGCTGGCAGCCACGAATTCAAGCACGCCGACAAGCTGGAAAGCCGCGCCGCCGAACTGGGCATCACCGACTATGCATATCAGGATAATCCATCCGTATTCTGGGATCTCTATGGTGAACAGGGCCACCCGATCCGCACGACCATTTCGGAAATGGGGCCGCTGCTGCTCAGCCGGCTGCTGGGGTTGAACGAGACGCAGGAAGGCGTGCTGACGATTGCCTTCAAGTGGGCCGATGACAACGGCCTATTGCTGCTCGACATGGATGACTTGCAGCAAACGCTGATCGCCTGTGCCGAGCATGCCAGTGAACTGGCGACCACCTATGGCAATATCTCCAAGGCCTCGGTCGGCACGATCCAGCGGCAGTTGCTGTCGTTTGAAAGCCAGGGCGCAGACAAGTTCTTTGGTGAGCCGGCGTTCGAGATTAACGATTTCATCCGCCTGGATGAGGCCGGCAAGGGCGTGATCAACGTGCTCAGCGCGGACAAGCTGATGCAGAACCCCAAGCTTTACGCCACTTTCCTGCTCTACCTGCTGTCTGAACTGTTTGAAGCGCTGCCCGAAGTGGGCGATCCGGAAAAGCCCAGCCTGGTGTTCTTCTTTGACGAGGCCCACCTGCTGTTCGAGGATGCGCCGCAAGCGCTGTTCGACAAGATCGAACAGGTGGTGCGCCTGATCCGGTCCAAGGGCGTGGGCGTCTATTTCATCACTCAGAACCCGATCGACATCCCCGAAAAGATCGCCGGCCAGCTGGGCAACCGCGTCCAGCACGCGCTGCGGGCCTTCACCCCGCGTGATCAGAAGGCGATCCGGGCTGCGGCAGAGACCTTCCGCATCAACCCCGATCTGGACGTTGAAACCGCGATCACGGAGCTGAAGGTGGGCGAGGCGCTGGTTTCGACGCTGGACGATGATGGCGCGCCCACGATTGTGCAGCGCACGTTGATCGCCCCGCCCCGTTCGCGGCTGGGGCCGGTCACGCCGAAGGAGCGCGCGATCATCCAGTCGATCAGCCCCTATGACGGCAAGTATGAAACGCTGGTCGACCGGGAGAGCGCCGAGGAAGTCCTGCTCCAGAAATCGGCCGATGCCGCGCAGGCGGCGCAAGTGGTGGAAGAGCAGGGCGCAGACGCCCAGCGCGCCCAGCCGCGCAAGACCACCTCGATGTGGGAAAAGGCCGGCAAGGCCGCATTCGGCGCCGCTGCTGCTTCGGCCGGGACGATGGTGGCGCGGCAGATGACCGGGCGCAAAGCCGGCGGTTCGCCGATGGCCTCGGCGGCATCGGCTGCGGCCGGTGCAATCGGCACCGCGCTGGGTGGCGCTATGCTGGGGCGGTTCGCGCGCGGGTTGCTGGGCGGGCTGTTGCGTTAGGCGCCGGTCGATAAAAGTGCGCCACCGGTCGAAGATCGCACCCCTCGCCTGCGCAGGTCGCGCAGGCGAGGGGTTGATTATTCACCTGGATGGGGATCCTGATGACCTGGAAGCTTACTGCCGCTGCCGCACTGGCCCTGTCGATCAACGCGCCGGCCTGGGGGCAGGTTGCTGCGCCCACCGCTTTGGCCGATGCCCCGCCAGTTCCCGCTGGTAAGCTGACTGGCCAGGTCCAGCCGCAGGCCTATCGTCTCGACCTGTCGATCGACCCGGCGCAAGAGCGGTTCTCCGGCAAGACCGAGATTGACGCCACGATCAAGGCGGCCAGCCGCACGATCGATCTGCACTGGCGCGACCTGAACCTGCACTCGGTCGAGGTTGTCGCGGGCGGCAAGGTGCTTAAGCCCAGCTGGCAGCAGCTTGATGAAACCGGCGTCGGCCGGCTGACTTTTGCCGAGCCGGTTCCCGCTGGCCCTGTGACCTTCCGCTTTGCTTATGATGCGCCGTTCCAGACAGCTCCGGCGGGCCTGTTCCGGGTCAAGGTTGCCGACGCCTGGTATGCCTGGACGCAGCTGGAATCGATTGACGGGCGCGGCGTATTCCCAAGCTTTGACGAACCCGGCTTCAAGACGCCATTCACGGTCACCCTGCGCACCCCGCCGGGGCAGACCGCAGTCAGCAATGCGCCGCAGACCGGAGTGACGCACGAAGGCGGCATGGACGTCCACACCTTTGCCCCGACCCTGCCGCTGCCGACCTATCTGGTCGCGGCGATGGTCGGGCCGTTCGCGGTGGTCGAAGGCATGGTCCCACCCAGCCCGCAACGCGCAAAGCCGCTGCCGCTGCGGATCATTTCGCCCAAGCCGAATGCGGATAAGCTGGCCTTCGCGCTGGAAGGTTCGAAGGAAGTGGTCCGCCTGCTTGAAGCCTATTTCGATCAGTCGTTCCCCTATCCCAAGCTGGATCAGATCACCTCGCCAATAATGCCGGGGGCGATGGAGAATGCCGGGGCCGATCTCTATAACGATGCCCTGCTGGTGCTGGATGAGAAAGCCACCACCAACCAGAAGCGGTGGTTTGGCGATCTCGTCACCCCGGCCTGGTGGGACGACATCTGGCTGAACGAAAGCTTCGCTAACTGGATGGGCTTCCGTATCGGCAACGAATGGCGGCCCGCGCTGAACATTCGTGCGGGGGCGGTGCAGGAAGGGTTTGATGCCATGCGCACCGATGCGCTGGTCGCCGGGCGCCCGATCCGCCAGCCGATTGAAACCAACAGCACCATCGATGAAGCGTTTGATTCGATCACTTATGGCAAGGGCGGCCATGTGGTGGCGATGATCGCCGGCTATATGGGCGATGACAAGTTCCGCACCGGGGTGCGCCGCTACATGGCTGCGCACCGCTATGGCAATGCCACCAGCATCGACTTCTTCAAGGCCATGGCGGAGGCTTCGGGCGATGCCCGGATCGTCCCGGCGATGCAGAGCTTCACCGATCAACAGGGCGTTCCGCTGCTCACCTTCACTCCGGCCGGATCTGGTAAAGCGGGTGGATGGCAAGTCAGCCAGAGCCGCTATGCCCGGCTTGGGGCCACGGCACCCGAAACCCGGTGGGGGATTCCGCTGTGCCTGCGCACCACGGGCGGCGAACGCCAGTGCCAGCTGCTGACCGAGGCCAGCGCCGCGATCACCTATCGCGGCAAGGGTGCGCTGATGCCCAATGCTGGCGGGACCGGCTATTACCGCTTTGAACTGCCCGCCGCGGAGTGGGACCGGCTGATTGCCGGGGCAGACCGGCTGCCGGGCTCCGAAGCCCAGGCGCTGGCAGATTCGCTTAACGCAAGCTTCCAGGCCGGGCGGGCCACGCCAGCCCAGCTGATTACCGCCGCGCGCAAGCTGGCGGCGCAGCAGGATAGCTATGCCAACGGCACCGGAATG
Source organism: uncultured Novosphingobium sp. (assembly GCA_964572445.1). Taxonomy (GTDB): domain Bacteria; phylum Pseudomonadota; class Alphaproteobacteria; order Sphingomonadales; family Sphingomonadaceae; genus Novosphingobium. The sequence continues at coordinate 10,361 of CAZNFV010000071.1, forward strand.
GGCACGCTGGCCGGTTATGCCGAGGCCGGCTTGGTGGATGAGGCCGGCAAGGCTGGATTCCAGCGGCTGGTCAATGGCGTCTATGGCCCGCGTATCAAGCAGCTTGGGTTCGATCCGCGCGCCGGGGCCTATGCCGGGCACGATCCCGAAGAAACCCAGCGGCGCCAGCAAGCGGTCACCTATCTGCTCCGCAAGGGCGGAGATGCCGCACTGCGCACGCAGCTGCTGGCCGCTACACGGGCCTATCTGGGCGGCGACAAGCAGGCGCTTGACGGGGCCTGGTATGGTTCCGGCCTTGCCGCGCTGCTGCAGGAGGGCGGGCTTGAAACGGCCAAGGATTTGATCGAGCGCGCGCTCGCTTCGACTGACCCGGTGTTCCGTCCCGCCGCGCTGAACGCGGTTGGGGCCTCGGGCCAGCCCGCGATCGGGCGGTGGATTTTGGACGAGCTAAAGGACAGCCGCCTGCGCACCAGTGAGCGCCAGAACCTGATCCGCGCCGTGGCTGACACCGGCGGCACCCGCGACCTGGGCTGGGACTGGCTGAAGATAAACTACGATGCCCTCGCGAACAGCGGCGGCGGAATCTTCTTCGCCTCGCGCTTGCCGGCGATGGTCGATGGCTTCTGCTCGGTGGCGCGGGCGGACGAGATCGCCAGCCTGCTGCGGCCCAAGCTGCAGGGCAAGACCGGCGCACTCGG
>CAZNFV010000072.1:0-10666 GCA_964572445.1 uncultured Novosphingobium sp.
CATCGTTCCTGAATGGTATTTCTGGCCGTTCTACGCGATCCTGCGCGCCTTCACGCAGGACTTCCTGTTCTTCCCGGCTAAGCTGATGGGCGTGCTGGCGATGTTCTCGGCGATCCTGATCTGGTTCTTCCTGCCCTGGCTTGACCGTTCGCCGGTCCGCTCGGCCAACTATCGTCCGATCTACCGCAAGTTCTTCTATGCGCTGGTCGTGGTGATGGCGGTGCTGTTCTACTGCGGCGGTGCTCCGGCTGCAGAGCCCTATGTGATGCTCAGCCAGCTGGCGTCGCTGTACTACTTCGCCCACTTCCTGATCATCGTGCCGATCGTTTCGTCGATCGAGCGGCCCGATCCACTGCCCTATTCGATTACCGAATCGGTATTGGGTCCCCAGGCCGCCAAAGCCTAAGCGAGACGGAAAGAGACAGACCAATGATCCGCATCCTCTCCCTGCTCGTCGGCGCCTTCTTCACGATTGTGCTCGGCTATTCGTTCACCCGCGGTGCCTATACCGCGGCAACTGAGCCACATGCCCTGACGGCTGAAAAGGTCTATCACCTCAAGCCCAAGGAACTGCACCTCGCCAGCAACGGCGCGTTCGGCAAGTTCGACCGCCAGCAGCTGCAGCGCGGCTTCAAGGTCTATGAAGAAGTCTGCGCGGCCTGCCACAGCATCAAGCATGTCGCCTTCCGCGATCTGGCTGCGCTGGGCTACAACGAAGCCGAAATCAAGGCGATCGCCGGCAAGGCGACCGTGGCCGGCAAGGATCCCCTGACCGGTGAGGTCAAGGATCGTCCGGGCCTGGCCAGCGATTACTTCCCGCCGGTGGTCTATGCCGGTCTGGGTCATCCGCCGGATCTTTCGCTGATCACCAAGGCTCGCCACGAAGGCCCGGCCTATGTCTACTCGCTGCTGACCGGCTACCAGGCCCAGCCGGCCGAGCTGCTCAAGCAGTTCCCGGAAGCCAAGACGGGTGAGGGGCTGCACTACAACCCCTACTTCGCCAACCTGAATCTGGCGATGCCAGCGCCGATCACCAGCGAAGGCCAGGTGACCTATAGCGACGGCACCAAGGCAACCGTCGAGCAGATGTCCAAGGACGTTTCCGCGTTCCTGGTCTGGACGGCTGAGCCCAAGCTGGAGCAGCGCCATCAGACCGGTTTCTGGTGGGTTGGCTTCCTGATCTTCGCCACGGTGCTGGGCTACATGGCCTATCGCAATATCTGGGCTGAGAAGAAGGGCCACTAAGCCCGCTCTCCCTTGTGGTATAGAATTACGCCCCCTGCCGATCCGGCCGGGGGCGTTTTTCGTTGCTGCGGTGCTGATCTGCTGCCGAAGGAATTGACGAAATGGCCCAAGCTGGCGCATAGGCAGCCCACCAGCGGCCCTTGGGTCCATGCGGGTATAGCATAGTGGTAATGCACCAGCCTTCCAAGCTGGCTAGAGGGGTTCGATTCCCCTTACCCGCTCCAACTTTTCCTGCAGCAGTGGATCAATCGGGCGGTGGCATCACCTGGCCCGGGCGGCCTATTGCCGCCTGAACCTGAGCTGCTCGCTTTTCGGCAGGATAGTCCTCTGGTTGGACAGCTGATTGCGCCTCGGTTGCGCCATGCAAAGTGCTGTTGCGGCTGGGGTTCGCGGCGCGGGCGTCGAGGCCTCTGGTGCCGCCTGCGGTCCCCCGGCGGGTGCTGAACCAGCGTCTGAATAGACCGAACACAGGCTTTCTCCCGGATCAGGAAAGGCCATCCGCTAACCGGCCAGCGGCTTGCTTGTTCCGAAACTCGCCTGACTGTCAGTCTTTGCGCACCGGCATGTTGTCAATCAGCCGTGTCCCGCCGATCCGGGCCGCGACGAACAGCCGCGCCGGGTGCCCAGCCGGCTCGCTCACCGGCTCAAGCGAGGCAGGGTCACGCACTTCGGCATAGTCGACCGCGGAAAAGCCGCCGGACGTCAGCGTGCTGGCTAGATCGGCCATCGCATCGGCGGGCGGCGTACCACCCACCATCGCTGCAATCGCCGCCTGCATGGCCCGCGGCAGGGCGGTGGCTTCAGCGCGCTGCTCGGCCGAAAGGTAGGCGTTGCGCGAACTCATCGCCAGCCCGTCAGCCTCACGCACCGTCGCTACGCCCAGGATCGAATCCGCATGGGGCAGGGTCAGGTCAAGATCGCGAGCCATCCGGCGGATCACGGCGAGCTGCTGCCAGTCCTTCTCCCCAAACAGCGCCAGATCGGGCTGCACCTGGTTAAACAGCTTGCAGACCACCGTGGCCACGCCATCGAAGTGTCCTGGCCGCGCTGCGCCGCACAGTCCGTTTGACACACCTGTGACTGAAATATTGGTAGCATAGCCATCAGGATACATTGCGGCAGCCTCAGGCGCCCAGACCAGGCTCACCCCTTCGGCTTCAAGCAGCGCCTGGTCACGCGCAAGCTGGCGCGGATAGGCGTCGAGATCCTCGTTCGGTCCGAACTGGCGCGGATTGACGAAGATTGAGACGATCACGTGGGCGGCCCGGGCCTTCGCCGCCCGCACCAAGGTCAGGTGCCCTTCGTGCAGGGCGCCCATAGTGGGCACCAGCGCCAGTGGACCATCGGGGCGCAGTGCCGCGATCGCGCTGCGCAGTGGATCAAGCCGGGTGACGGTTTGCACGGACGAATCCCCTTGGGTAGAAGGCACCGACGCCGCCCTAGCGCCGTGATGCGCCGGGGGGCAACCTTACAAGCGAGCCCGAACCCATCGTGACTGCCAGCAAGAGCCCCCACCGGATCGTCTTCGCCAATGAAAAGGGCGGCACTGGCAAGTCGACGACTGCCGTCCACGTGGCGATCGCGCTGGCCTATCAGGGGGCGCGGGTCGCAGCGGTCGATCTCGATCCGCGCCAGCGGACCTTCCATCGTTATCTGGAAAATCGCGCTGAAACTGCCAAACGCCGGGGCGTCGATCTGCCAACGGCCAGTTTCAGCGTCTTTGAAGGGACCGACCCTGCCGAGCTGGATCGCGTCAGCAATGCCCTGTCGGATGATCACGACTTCCTGATCTTTGATACCCCCGGCCGCGATGATCTTTTGGCCCGCCATGTCGCCACGGCGGCGGATACGCTGGTCACTCCCCTGAATGACAGCTTCGTGGATTTTGACCTTATCGGCCAGGTCGATGCCGAAACTTTCAAGGTTCGCAAGCTGTCGTTCTATGCGGAGCTAATCTGGGAAGCGCGCAAGAAACGCGCCATGGCCACGATCCAGCATCAGCGCCGCGAAATGGACTGGGTAGTGGTGCGCAACCGCACCCAGCATGTTGAGGCGCGCAATATGCGCCGGCTCGATGGGGCGCTGACCGAACTGTCCAAGCGGGTTGGTTTCCGCATTGCCAATGGTCTGTCTGAACGCGTGATCTATCGCGAACTTTTCCCATCCGGCCTGACGCTGCTCGATAAGGGGCACCTGGGTGAACTGGGGACGAGCCACCTCGTCGCCCGGCAGGAACTGCGCGCCTTGCTGGCCAACCTGAACCTGCCGATGCCAGCCCGGCCCGCACCAGAACCCGCGCTGGCCCGGCCGGAATAGGCGCTACTTGTCCAAGCTTATTGTCCTTGGCTTGATCGCCTGCGTCGTTTGCCGCCTTTTAACGCGGCAATGGCCTTGGGAACTTTGGAGCGGATCTGAACGTTCCCACGCGGAATTACGTGCCAGAACCTTGCTAGGCGTGGACCGCTCGGCTACGCGGACCACGATCGTCGAGGCCCATCGACGCATGATCGCGCAGGTCCACCCCGATCGCGGGGGCAGCAACGAACAGGTCCATGCGGCGAATGCCGCGCGGGACCTGTTGTTGGCGCGGCTCGAACGAAAGGAAGCTGAATAAGCATGAGCCATCAGTTCCACTCCACCGTCCTGCGTGAATACGATATCCGCGGCGTGATCGGCGAAACACTTGGCACGGCCGATGCCTATGCGATCGGACGCAGCTTCGCGACGTTGCTGCGCCAGGCCGGCGGCAGCAAGGTAGCAGTGGGCTATGATGGCCGGCTCAGTTCCCCCGAACTGGAAGAGGCGCTGGTTGCCGGATTGAACGCCAGTGGGGTTGATGCTGTGCGGATCGGCATGGGTGCCACCCCGATGCTCTATTACGCCGAAGCATCAGCCGAAGATGTGCATGGCGGCATTCAGATAACCGGCAGCCATAACCCCGCCAATTATAATGGCTTCAAGATGGTATTCCAGGGTCGGCCGTTCTTCGGGGCGGACATCCAGGAACTGGGCCGGATGGCCGCCGCCGGGGCCTGGCTCGAAGGCAATGGCGGTCATGAGCGCCGCGAAGTCCTTGCCGCCTATGTCGCCCGGCTGGTCGAAGGGCTGGGCGGTATCGACCGAGGCCAGCTGTCGGATCTCCGCATCGGCTGGGACGCGGGTAACGGGGCCGCCGGGCCCGCGCTCGAACTGCTGGTCGAACAGCTTCCTGGCGAACACCACCTGCTCTTCACTGAAGTCGATGGCAACTTTCCGAACCATCATCCCGATCCTACTGAAGAGAAGAATCTGGCCGATCTCCGGAAACTCGTCGCGGAGAAGAGCCTCGATTTCGGTGTGGCTTTCGATGGCGATGGCGACCGGATTGGAGCGATCGACGGGCAGGGCCGGATCATCTGGGGCGATCAGCTGCTGATGATCTACGCCGAAGACCTGCTGCGGATGGTGCCGGGGTCGGCAATTATCGCGGACGTCAAAGCTTCGCGGGCGCTCTTTGACCAGGTTGAGCGGCTGGGCGGGCAACCGATCATGTGGAAGACCGGGCACAGCCTGATCAAATCCAAAATGAAGGAAACAGGCGCGCCGCTGGCTGGGGAAATGAGCGGCCACGTGTTCTTCGCGCACGAATACTATGGGTTTGACGACGCGCTTTATGCCGCTGTCCGCCTGATCGCCGCGAGCGCGCGCCTCGGCAAGTCCGTCACCGAACTGCGCGGGGCAATGCCTGCGCTGGTCAATACGCCAGAGCTGCGCTTCCAGGTTGATGAGAGCCGCAAGTTCGCGGTGGTTGATGAAGTACGGGACCGGCTGGCCGCAACCGGCGCCAATGTCGAAGCGATCGATGGCGTGCGGGTCTCAACCGCTGACGGCTGGTGGCTGCTGCGCGCCTCGAACACCCAGGACGTGCTGGTTGCCCGGGCCGAAAGCAATAGCGAGGAAGGCTGCCAACGGCTGCTGGCAGCGATCGACGCCCAGCTGGCAGCGTCAGGGTTGCAGCGCGGAGCCCAAGCCGGTCACTGAAGCCGCATCCCTAAAGGTTGGGCAGCAGCACGGGCAAGGCGCAGAGGGCGGCCAGGGCGCTAACTGCTAAGACTGCGGCGCCACGCCAGGCATGCTGCCATCCGGCCAGCGTTATGGCCGTTCCCGCCTTGAACAGCGTGTTCAGCAAGACCGGCGGCATCAGGACCAGCGCGGCCAGGTGCGGGCTCACCGTGCCGCCGGGCAGATTGCCCATGGTGATAATCGCCGAATCAACATCGAGCATGCCGGACAGCGCCAGCACGGTCGCCAGTCCCGCATCGCCATAGCGGGCCAGTACCCAGCGGGCAGCCACGCTCAGCACCATTACCAGGGCGGCCAGGATCAGCGCCGGGCCCAGGGCGAAGGGATTACGCAGCGGCAGGGCCGGTTCGCCGCCGCCATCTGCCGGCTTGCTCCGCCGCCGCCCCAGCAGCCAGGCGCCGGTCAGACTTACCGCCATGGCGGGGATCGCCCAGATCACCAGCGTGGTCAGGGCAAACGGCGCGAGCGCGCCAACCAGCACCATGACCCGCAGGAACATCACGGCTGAAGCGAGCGCGATGGCAGAGTTCAGCGTGGCCGCGTCACCCGAACCGCCGCGCAACTGGCTGGCAAGGGCGGCTGTAACTGCCGTAGAAGACACCATCGATCCGGCTGCCGCGGTGGCCATTGTGCCCTTCGCCGGGCCGAGCCGTCGCGCGGCGATGTAGCCGAGAAACGAAAAGCCGCAGACCAGCACGACCACCAGCCAGATTTGCCGCGGCCGCCAGGCATCCAGCGGGCCCATTGGTGTATCGGGCAGCAGCGGCAGGACCACCAGCGAGATCAGCGCGAAGTGGGCAATCGCCAGCACCTCACGCTGTTCCAGGTGGCGGATCCAGTGGTGGAGCTGGTGACGCATCGCGAGCACGAGCACCATTACGCCAGTCGCCGCACTGGCCAGCGCATGGCCGCCCGCCCCGGCAACAAAGCCGCAGGCCAGGGTCAGCAAGCCGACCAGACTGGCGGTGCCGCTGATCGAAGGCTGCTGGGATGGCTCGGCGCGCGTGGTGCGCCAATAGCCCATCACCACCAGCACTGCGGTTGCGACAAGCAGCACGCCTGACAGAACCGGGAAAGCAACTTGCAGCGCCCCACCAAGCCCGCCGGCCAGGCCCAGCAGGCCATAAGTGCGAATTCCGGCAAAGCGCGTGCCAGCGGCCTGATCACGCTGGGTCCAGCCTCGCTCGATTCCCACCAGCAGGCCCAAGGCCAGCGCCAGGCCAACGGAGATGAGCGCATCCTGATTAAAGCCGGACAGCATGGTTTGAACTTGGCAGGCTGGACGCTGCAGGGGAAGGGCGATTTTCTTCCCTACCTGAACCCTGTTATGCTGCCGTCTTGATCCCCGCTACAATGTTCTCAGCGTCCGTCAGCGGCGCCTATGCACCCCTCTTGAGCCGGTCTTTCATCAACCAAACCCCAGATGCACAGCCCTTCACCCGATCTTCCCCCTGAACTTGCCGGATGGTTCGCTGGCCGCCGCTGGTCGCTGCGGCGTCACCAGCGCGACATGCTGGCCGTTGCCGAAACCGGGCGTCATGCGCTGTTGGTGGCCGATACCGGGGCGGGCAAAACGCTCGCGGGTTTCCTACCAACGCTGGCGGACTTCTGCCCTTCGCGCCTCGGAGAGACGGCTCCGCCCGAGGGCCTGCACACGCTCTACGTCTCGCCGCTGAAGGCGCTGGCTCACGATGTTCGCCGCAACCTGCTGCTGCCAGCCGAGGAGCTGGGGCTGCCGATCCGGATCGAGACCCGCAGCGGCGATACGCCTTCCGATCGCAAGGCCCGCCAGCGCGCCAATCCGCCGCACGTGTTGCTGACCACGCCCGAATCGCTCTCATTGCTGCTGTCCTATCCGGAAAGCGCGACGCTGTTCAGCGGGCTCAAGCGGATCGTCATTGATGAGGTCCATGCCTTTGCCAACGGCAAGCGCGGCGATCTGCTCGCCCTGGCGCTGACGCGCTTGCAGGGGCTGGCGCCGGGTCTGCAACGGGTTGCGCTGTCCGCCACGCTGGCAGATCCCGAGGAATATCGGCGCTGGCTGGCGCCGGGCGGCGAAGCCGGGACTGTCGCGCTGGTCGAGGGGGAGCAGGGCGCCCCGCCTGAACTGGAGATTGTCTTGCCGCACGAGGCGCGGGTGCCGTGGGGCGGGCATGCGGCGGCCTGGGCGGTGCCACAGCTTTACGAGGCGATCAAAGCGAACCAGACGACACTGGTCTTCTGCAACACACGGTTCCTCGCCGAATTTATCTTCCAGCAATTGTGGGATGCGAACGAGGACAAGCTGCCGATCGGTATCCACCACGGTTCGCTCTCGGTCGAGGCCCGGCGCAAGGTGGAAAGCGCAATGGCGGAGGGCAAGCTGCGGGCGCTGGTCTGCACCGCCAGCCTCGACCTTGGGGTTGACTGGGGTGATGTGGATCTCGTCGTCCAGATGGGCGCACCGAAAGGTTCGTCGCGGCTGTTGCAGCGCATCGGCCGGGCCAATCATCGGCTTGACCAGCCAAGCCGGGCCTTGCTCGCCCCGGGCAACCGGTTTGAGTTCCTAGAGGCCGTGGCCGCGCTTGAAGCTGTGGCGGCCGGGCAACGCGATGGTGAGGCGTTTCGGCCCGGTGGTCTCGATGTGCTGGCCCAGCATGTGATGGCCTGCGCCTGTGCCGGCCCATTTGACGGTGATGCGCTGTTGGCCGAAGTGCGAAGCGCCGATGCCTTCGCCTGGGTCGACAGTGCAACCTGGCAGCGGGTGCTGAGTTTTGTTGCCAACGGCGGCTATGCGCTGCGGGCCTACGATCGCTTCCAGCGGATCACCAAGGACCGCGACGGGCTGTGGCGGCTGACGCATCCGCAGCACGCCGCGCGCCACCGGCTGAATGCCGGGATCATCATGGACAGCGAGATGATCGGGGTCCGGTTCCGCAATGGCAAGGCGCTGGGGCGGGTCGAAGAAAGCTTCGCCGCTAGTCTCAAGCCGGGTTCGACCTTCCGCTTCGCGGGGCTCGACCTTGAGGTTGAGGCGATGCGCGAGACCGAGCTGTGGGTGAGGGCGGCCAAACGGACCGGTCAGATCCCAAGCTATATGGGAGCGCGGATGCCGCTGACCACACACTTGTCCAATCGCGTTCAGGCACTGCTGGCCGATCGGGCGGGCTGGGTGCGCTTTCCCGATGATGTCCGCGAATGGCTGGAGATGCAGGATTGGCGGTCTGAACTGCCCGCACCGGGTCGTCTCTTGGTGGAGAGCTTTCCGCACCAGGGGCGACATTACACCGTCTTCTATACGTTTGAAGGTTGGCCAGCGCACCAGTCGCTTGGCATGCTGGTGACCCGGCGGATGGAGGAGCGTGGTCTCGCGCCGCTTGGCTTTGTCGCCAATGACTATGCGCTCGCGGTTTGGGGCTTGCGGCCGATAAATGATCCCGCAGCGTTGCTCTCGCCCGATATCCTTGCCGATGAGTTCGTCGACTGGGTGCAGAACAGTTATCTGCTTCGCCGTGCTTTCCGGGAGGTTGCCGTGATCTCCGGGCTGGTTGAGCGTCAGCACCCCGGCAAGCGCAAGACCGGTCGGCAGGTCACATTTTCGACCGACCTGATCTATGACGTCCTGCGCAAGCACGAACCCGATCACGTGCTGATCGAGGCGGCCTGGGCTGACGCCAGATCACGGATGACGGATGTAGGCCGGTTGGCCAATGTGTTGGAGCGTGCACAGCACGAACTGCATCATGTCCACCTTGACCGGGTCAGCCCGCTGGCCGTGCCAGTGCTGGTGATGGTGGGCCGTGAAAGCACCCCGCAAGGTCAAGCGGACGATGAATTGCTGTTTGAGGCTGAAAGTCTGGCGAGCCTGGCGATGCGGCCTAGCCGCGATTAGCGGGCCAACGGCCGCTGGCACGCAAACAAAAAGGGGGCGGATCGCTCCGCCCCCTTTGGGATCGCTTCAAGCGGGTTCGGCTTACTTGCCGGGCTGCTTGCTGAATTCCGAGTACTGTTCGTTACCGACGAACCCGAAGGCCGTCACGCCAGAACCCTTGATGATGTTCAACACCTGCACCGAAGTGTCATACGGCGCTTGCGGATCCGGCTGATACTGCAGTTCCGGCTCCGGCTTGATCGCCAGAGTGGCCTGCAGGAGCGAGAGCAGCTGGCCAGATTCGACCGGCGTACCGTTCCAGAGGATCGCGCTGTTGGGCATGATCACGACCTTGTTTTTGTCGCGCTTGACGACAACGTCCGGCGGCGGGGCCGACGGGTTGGGCAGGTCGATGTTCACGGCGTGGGTGGCCACGGGGATCGTGATGATGAACATGATGAGGAGCACGAGCATGACGTCGATCAACGGCGTCGTGTTCATTTCCATCATCGGCGAGCCATCATCCTTGCCGCCTGACATTGCCATGGTGGTTACTCCTGAATTGCGAGTTGGGTGGGGGCAGCCGAAACTGCCCCGCACCCTTAGCCGTTGGGATCGACCGGGGTCGAAATGAAGCCGACCGTCGGGTAGCCCGAGATCTGCACGTTGTAGATCGCACCGGCGATGCAGCGCCACGGGGCGCTCACGTCACCGCGGATGTGCACCTGCGGTACGAGTTCCGGATTGGCCTGAAGGGCCTCCGGACCGCCAGCGCGCTTCACGATGGCATCGAGCCGCTTGAACGCCTGGTCACGCAGTTCGACTGAGTCGACCGGCGTGGTGTTGTTGAAGTAGATCCGGCATTCGCCGCCGAGGCTGGCGCCCTCGAAGCCAGGTTCACCGGCGCTACGGCCGCCTGTATCCGTGGTGCTGACAGTCAGCAGCAGGTTTTCGACCTTGTCCTTGGACTCGCTCGAAACCATGATGGGGAGCTTGAGCTTCTGGATCGTCTGGATTGCGACTGGAACCGCGATCAGGAAGATGATCAGAAGCACCAGCATCACGTCGACCAGCGGCGTGGTGTTGATTTCCGACATTGGCGCATCATCGCCGCCGCCGCCCGTTGAAATCGCCATGGGTTACATCCTGTTCTTAGGTTGGCAGCGAGCCGCCGCGACACCTTGCCGCGGCGGCTCGTAGACGCTTAGGCCTTGGCGGCCGGAGCGGCAGCCGGCTTGGCAGCAGCAGCGGCCGGAGCCACGGCGGGCTTAACCGCACCCTTCGAGTTGATGTAGGCCAGCACGTCGGTCGAGAAGCCCGAAAGCAGCTCGGCCAGGCGCTTGTTGCGGGCCTGCAGGTAGTTGTAGGCCAGCACGGCTGGAACGGCGACGAGCAGACCAAGTGCGGTCATGATCAGTGCTTCACCAACCGGACCAGCGACCTTGTCGATCGATGCCGAACCGGCGATGCCGATGTTGATCAGCGCGCGGTAGATGCCGACCACGGTAC
>CAZNFV010000073.1:0-10660 GCA_964572445.1 uncultured Novosphingobium sp.
GGCAGCTGCGGGTTGCCAGCGGGGAACCATTACCGCTGCGTCAGGAAGACCTGTCGATCAACGGCTGGGCGATGGAAGCGCGGCTCTATGCCGAAGATCCGGCCAAGGGCTTCCTGCCGGCGATCGGCCCGCTGGAACACCTGCGCTTTGGTGACGAGCTGCGGGTCGATACGGGGGTTGAAGAGGGCGGCGCCGTATCGCCATTCTATGATCCGATGATCGCCAAGCTGATCGCCCACGGGGCATCGCGCGATGAGGCTATCGCAGCTCTGCTTGCGGGCGTGGACCAGACCGAAGTCTGGCCGGTGCGCACCAATGCCGGGTTCCTCGGTGTGTTGCTCGAACACCCCGCCTTCCAGTCTGGCCAGGTCGATACCGGCTTGATCGGGCGCGATCTCGATCAACTGGTCCACGCACCAGAGCCGGATGCGGATGAACTGGCGGAAGCCGCCGCCTTGCTGGCGGGCAGTCCCGGGCTGGGCCCGTGGTCCGGTGCGCTGGGCTTTCGCGCCAATGCCGCCCCGCGGGCTGAGGCACGGTTGGTGGATGACAGCGGCGCAGTCCATGTCGTTCTGCTGGACGAGATTGAGGCCGATGAACCGGCCCGCGAAGTGCTGACTTTCAACGCCGGGTTTGCGCGTCGATACACGCTCGAACGCAGCGATGGCGGTGGGCACCATGCGGCCCATGACGGCGAAATCCTCTCCCCCATGCCGGGCAAGGTTATCGCGGTTGAGGTGGTTCAGGGCCAGACGGTGACCAAAGGCCAACGGCTGCTGACGCTCGAAGCGATGAAGATGGAGCACACCCTGACCGCGCCGTTCGATGGCATTGTTGCGGAACTATCCGCCGTGGCGGGCGCGCAGGTTCAGGTCGAAGCCTTGCTCGCCCGGATCGAGGCCAGCGACGGCTGACCGGCACGATCGTATAAGCATAACTTGGCTTTAGCCTGGTTCAAGCATAGAACGGACCTATGCTGGAACGTCATCTGCTGCGCTATTTCCTGGCGGTCGTCGATACCGGCACCTTCTCGCGCGCGGCGACCATTTGCCGGGTTTCGCAACCAACCGTATCTTCGGGCATTGCCCGGCTTGAGGAAACCACCGGCCAGCTGTTGTTCAAACGCAGCAACCGGCGGGTCGAACTTACAGCGGCTGGCGCCCGGCTGGTGCCCCACGCCCGCCGGATTGAGGCAGAGTTCCTTGAAGCGCAGCGTTCGCTGGCTGACGTGCCATCACTCAGGCTGATCCGCATCGGGATCGCCAGCACTATTGCGCCCACCATGGTTGAAACCGCGCTGCGCCCATTCGCCCTGAGCAGCGCCTTACGACTGGAAGTGATAGAACGGCGTCCGGGAGAGCTTGCCGCATTGATCGACCGCGGCCTGATCGACCTTGCGCTAGGTCCGGCCGAGAGCGGTCACGATCACCGGCAATTCCCGCTGTTCACCGAACCCTATGAGCTCGTCCTGGCGGAATCGCACACGTTGGCCGGGACACCCTCGCTGACTTGCGAGCAACTGGTCGGTGAACCGATGCTGGTCCGCCGGGAATGTGAGGCGCTCCCCATGGTGAGCCGGTTCTTTACCGCCCGCGGTATCCGTCCGTTCATGGCGGCGCGCAGTACCAATGAAGAACGCATCGCCAGCTATGTCCGGCTTGGTCTGGGGCTGACCGTGATGCCGCGCAGCCTCTGCCGCACGGGCATGGTGGCCCGTCCCCTCGCCGGGCTTGAGCTGGAACGCACAGTGATGCTGACCTGCGATCCGGCCAGTGAAAGCCGCTTGCTGGAAAGTAACGTTATCCAGCAGTTGGTCAGCACGCTGAGCGGCGGCGCTGCACCTGCGTAAAACTCTGGAAAACAGCGGCCAATGATTTGGCCCGAATCCGGTCCGGCCTCTAGGCCCCCGGAGTGAGCGCACCCATTCAGATCGGGACCGACCAGCACGGTCAGGCCATCAGCCTCGATATCGAGGAACTGCTGGCGACGCGCCTGCTGGTTCAGGGGAATAGTGGTTCGGGCAAGTCCCACCTGTTGCGCCGAATTCTGGAAGAGAGCGCCGGGATCGTTCAGCAGATCGTGATCGATCCGGAAGGCGATTTTGTTTCGCTGGCCGAGCTTTTCCCGCACATCGTGGTTGATGGTGCGGCCTATTCGACCCAGGAGCTGACCCGGCTCGCCGCCCGTATTCGTGAACACCGGGCTTCGGTCGTCCTGGCGCTCGACGGGCTTGAGGTGGAGGCCCAGATGCGTTGTGCCGCGCTGTTCCTGTCCGCCCTGTTCGATGCCCCGCGTGAGCAATGGTATCCGGCACTGGTCGTGGTGGACGAGGCCCAGGTCTTTGCTCCCGCCATTGCCGGTGAAGTCAGCGATGAAGCACGGCGCCTGAGCCTCGCGGCGATGACCAACCTGATGTGCCGTGGGCGCAAGCGCGGCCTGGCCGGCGTGGTCGCAACCCAGCGGTTGGCCAAGCTGGCCAAGAATGTCGCTGCCGAAGCATCAAACTTCCTGATGGGAAGGACCTTCCTCGATATCGATATGGTCCGCGCTGCCGACTTGCTCGGGATGGAGCGACGGCAGGCCGAGCAGATTCGCGATCTGGGACGCGGGCAGTTCCTGGGGCTGGGTCCCGCGATCAGCCGCCGTCCGCTATCGGTGCAGATCGGTTCTGTGCGGACCGGACCGAAGTCGCTGGTCCAGAAACTGGCGCCGCCCCCGTCGGCCTCGCCCGATCACCTGCACGCCTTGCTCCACACCGGTCTGCATCTTGATGAGGTGGCGGTGCGCCCGCCAGAGCCAGTTCCGGCCAGTCCTGCAATCGAGGACCTGATCGAACAGATCGCGCCAGAAGCAGCGGCGCCCGCACAGGTTCAGGCGCCGGGCAAGTCCACCGCCGAAGTCGACGCTGCGATCAACGCAATCCTGTGGGATATGGCCTCGGAAGAGGGCTGCACCTATCAACCCATCGCGAAACTCTATCAAGACTTCACCGTTCGCTGCCGCATGCAGCGACTCACAGCTGGGCAGGTGGACATGACTGCGTTCCAGCGCCGCTTTGCTGTTGCTGTGGCCGGGTTTGACGATCCCGATAGTCCCACTGTGCAGGCAATCCTGGCGGTCAGTCAGGTGCTGCCCGAGAATTTGCTGCCCCCCTTCCTCGCCATCGCCCGCGCGGCACAGGATGGTCGCCCCTGCCCTGATGACGATGCACTGGCGGTGATCTATGGCACCAGCTCACCGGGCCGGATCCGGCGTCTGCTGGAGCATTATGAGAAGACCGGCCTGATCGTCGTCCGCACCGATTTCAGTGGCCGCCGCTCCGTCTCGATCCCGGACCTTAGCCTGGCGACCGAGCCGCTTGAAGCTTAGACCGGCGCGGCCACCAGAGCGCGGGACCTTGGCCCGGAACTGCAATCCTAACGGTTGAGGACGAATTCCAGCAACGCCCGATGCTTGTGGCTAACCGGGACCAGCAAGCCGCTGTTGAGCGACAGCCGCATGGAGCCACGTTCGGTTTCGGTTCGTTCAATGGCTGACCGCTTCACCCAGAACGAGCGATGGACCTGCATTCCATCGAAATTCTTCAACTGGTCCAGCGCATCGGCAAAGCGGCTATAGATCAAACGACTGGTGCCATCGCTCAGATGTACGCGGACGTAATGGTCTTCAGCCTGCAACGCGATAACCTGGTTTGGATCAGCGATGCCGACTTTCAGGAAATCGCTACCCAGCCGCTCAGGCCAGTGGACTTTGCCTTCTTCCTCGACATTCAGCGGTGCCGAGACTTGCGAAGGATGCTGAGCCCATTCGCCTTTGCGACGATCGAGATAGCGCTGATAGACCAGGCGAAGGATGCACCAGTAGATCGCGCCATAGGCGCTCGCCCTGAACAATTGGGAGACATAGCTCAGGTCCATCAGATCACGGATCGGTTGGTTGAGCGGCAGGTCAACGATGCCCGCAGTCGACAGGAATAACGAGTTGAGGGCAGGCCCCCAAAAGCGCGACAGGACGACATTACTTATTGCGGCGAACACCAGCACGGTGCCGAACGAAGGATTCCAAGGCCTGAAAACAGCCTTGCTGCCCCGCAGGATTGCCTCAGACAGCCACCATGAGATCAGCCACTGGCTGATCCACAGCCCACAGGAAGCCGCCACCGTGAGGAAACGTCCGAGCCCGGCCTGATACCAGCCCATCGGAAAGCCGATCATGATCGGACAGACGAAGTAGAACAGGAATGCGACCAGCGCCTGCTCTCGAACCAAACGTGGAGTCGCAAAGCCCTTCATGATTGCCTGCCTACATGTGGATGGGCGCAGGCGCGGAAACTTACCCTGAAAAATCCGCATCGTGAACAGCTTTTCGCGAAGCAGGCGCCAGCGCGAACACGCGTTTGCGTAGCGCCGGCCATTTATGGCGAAGAGCTGCTAGCGCAATTGGCAGCGCGCTTTCATCAGGATGTTGAATTTCAGTTTTCAGCCTGGTCGGCCGGGCTCTGCTCCGGACCGGCGAAATGGGGGAAGTTTGATGGCTCAGACGTCTATGTATCGTTCGCGACTATCCTTGCTGCTTGGCGCTTCGATCGCTGTTTTTGCCAGTAGCCCTTCCTGGGCACAAACTGGTGCAGCGGCTTCAGATGTTGCGGCAGAAGATTCCGATGATGGCATCGCCAATGAAATCGTCGTGACCGCGCGCAATCGGGCCGAGCGCCTGCAGGACACACCGCTTTCGGTGCTCGCAGTCAGCAGCGTGCAGATTGAACAGCAAAAGCTGCAGACTTTTGCCGATATCGCGCGTCTCGATTCAAGCCTGGTCTTTGATAAAGGCTCTGGCCTTCAGGACACCCGGCCGGTGATCCGCGGCCTGCCATCATCACGCGGACGGCCGCCTGTCGGCATTCTGATCGATGGCGTTGATGCCTCAACCGAGTCATTCGGCGCTTCGTCCGGGGGATCAACACTGCTTAATGCCCGCGCCCTTGAAATCGAGCGGATCGAAGTAGTCAAAGGACCGCAGTCCGCACTTTATGGGCGCGTGGCCTTTGGCGGGGCGATCAACTACGTCACCAAGAAGCCATCGCAGGAATTCGGCGGCGAAGTCGGTGGTGAAGTCGGCAGCTATGGGACCTATGAGGGCCGCGCGGCATTAACTGGCCCGCTTGGCGACGGCCTTTCGGCCCGGGTCCATGGATATTACAGCACCTCGGATGGCTATTACCGCAACCAGCTTTCCGGCCAGCGCATTGGCGGCTTCGAAAGCTATGGCGGCGGTGCCTCGCTGCTGTTTGAACGCGGGCCGGGCAGCGCGCTGCTGAGTGTGAACTACAGCGAAGATACGATTGAACCCGCAGCGCAGGAATATGGCGGCTCGCGTGTGGTAGCCAACGTGACGATCCCGCTCGCTCCGGGAGTAGCCGGCGCACCGGTCGGGATTGTCGGGGCTACGACCTTGCTACCGGCCAGCGTGCAAGCCGTGCCCTTCGGGACAATTCAGCGGTCAAATGCGGGCGTTCGGCTCAGCCTCGATCCACGAACCGGCGCTGACTATCCGGGCGCCCACATCAAGACGCTGCGCACGGCGTTGACCACCAACCTTGACCTGTCCGACGCGGTGAAGCTGACCTCGATCACTTCCTATACCCATTCGCGGTTCGACGAGCGCGAAGACCTCGATTTCTTCGGCTTTCCGCAGGCAGCCGTGGCTGGTCCCGGCGGCGCCGGCCAAGGCGAGCCGTTCCAACGGTTCTTTGAGCTCAACATCTTCGATGGTGACGTCAAGCAGTTGAACCAGGAACTGCGGATTGGCAGCCTTCAGGGCGGCCCGTTCCGCTGGGCCTTGGGCGGGCTCTATTGGTATGAGAAGTACCAGCAGAGTAACGCTTCTGCTGCCTATGTCGTCCCGGCCCCGTTCAGCGCGCAAAAGGACGTGACACTGGTTCAGGACGCCCTGCCGCCCACTTATGGCCGGCGCACCACCCAGCATATCTCAGGCTATGGCCTGGCCGAGTTCGACCTTACACCGCAGCTGACGATCAGCGCCGAAGCACGCTATGCGCATGAGAGCTACGACTATGTGTTCAACCCGTTCCTGAGCACTTCGCCGGTCCCGCTCAGCAATGGTGGCTATCCCATCGTCGTTCTGGTCCAGCCGGTTCCGCGCACGTCCAGCAGCAACTACTTCGCCCCCAAGGCGCTGATCCGGTACACGCCCAGCAGCGATCTGATGTTCTATATCTCGGCGGCGAAGGGGGTTAAGCCGGCCGGGTATTCGACTGTTGCAGTAACGGATTCCGCGCTGGCGCGGTACGAGGCTGAAAAGCTCTACAACTACGAAGCCGGAATGAAGGGCAGTCTGCTGGATCGCAAGATCACTTTCAACGCCGCCGCATTCTACATGAAATATGTCGGCAAGCAGATCAGCGTTATCCAGCCCAATCCGTTGACGCCATCCGGCTTCTCCAATTTCGTCCGCAATGCGGGTGGGGCCAGGGTCTATGGGCTGGAAGCCAACCTGACGGTCACCCCCATTGATGCGCTGACACTGAACGCCGGCTACACTTACCTCGACGCCAAATATACCAACTACGAAGTCAACGTGAACAATGCGCTGATCGGCTCATTCGTTTCCAGCTGCACGCAGAATGTGGTGATTGGCATCGGCGTATTCTGCCAGGCGAACTTGCGCGGCAACCGACTGGAACGGACCCCGCGGCACTCCTTCACCGGCTCTGGGCGGTACTCGATCGATCTTGGCTCAGACCGCAAGATATTCATCGAAGGTGATGTCCGTTACACCGGCCGCCGCGCTCTGGATGAATACAACGTTCGCTTCATCCCGCCCTTCACAACAGCCAATGTCCGACTGGGTCTGGAATCCGGAGGCCTCAGCCTGATTGGCTATGTTGATAACGTCTTCAACAGTACCGCCATTCAAGGTGCTGCGGGCGTGGGCGATCAATTGGCGCCGGGCACCTTCGCGATCATCTCGCAATTGCCTGACAAGCGGCGCTTTGGCGTGCGGGCATCGTTGAAGTTCTAGTTTCAAGATCTGATCGGATGAACCCGATGCCGCTGTGCTTCCCGTCCCGTCGCCCCTGGTGGGCCCTGGCTGCGCCGTTTGCGATCCTCGCCTCCCTGTGCTGGTCGCAAGCGGCGTTTGCCGAACCTTCAGCAACCCGCGTACAGTCAGAAGACGGAGTAGAGCTGGCCGCAGTTGAAGCGGGAGATCGGGCAAAGCCTGGCATCCTGTTCATCCACGGCTTCGGACAGAGCCACCTCTCGTTCCGGCGGCAGTTCAATTCCGGACTGACCGACCAATTCCACCTTGTCGCCTTCGATCTGCGGGGTCACGGCGCATCAAGCAAACCGACCGACCCGGCGGCCTACAGCGATATCGCGCGATCAGCCGATGACGTGGCTGCCGTTATCCGGGCAACTGGAATGGTGCGACCCGTTATCGTTGCCTGGTCCTATGGCGGCGTTGTCGCGGGTGACTATATCCGCAAATATGGCACCGCGAATGTGGGCGGCCTGGTTCTGGTGGGGACGCTGGGCGGGTTTACCAAGGCGGTCGATCAGCTGCCCGACAAACTGGCGAAAGTCGCCCAGCAGATGCGCGCGGCGTCTGAGCAATCACGATCAACCGACCTTGCTGCAAACATCACGGCCGCCCGCACGATCAGTAACGCCTATGCGACCCCCAAATCCACGCCGGACGATCGCCAGATGCTGCTCGCCACGGAACTGATGCTGCCCGCCTATGCGCGCCGCGCCATGCTGCTGCGGCCGACTGACAACAGCGACATCGCCCCGCGACTGAGCGGCCTTCCCTTGCTGCTGGTCCGGGGGGAAAGTGAATTGGGTATGCCCGAAGCCGGCATCGCAGATTTGAAGAAGACCGCTCCGCAATTGGCCGTGTCGCGCTTTTCAGGAGGCCACCTTACGTTCTTCAACGATGCGGCGCGCTTTAACAGCGAACTGGCGCAATTCGTGGCTCACGCCGTAAGCAAGCCGAACTCCGCCGTGACAGAACCAACGAAGCCGTCCTACCTCCCGCTCAGTTTAGCCCAGCACCAGGCCTTTCGCGATCGCGAATTTGTGATGGCCGATCGCAATCATAATCAGGTGATTGAGCTGGCAGAGCTGGAATTTCGGATGATCCAGGCCGTTGGCCGTTCTTCGCCAGAGGCGCTTTCCCGGGCGATGCGGGTCAATTGCGGGCGCGATGTGCCGGCCTGCTCGCGGGCAGCGTTCCGCCTGCAGGGCGATACCGAGTTTGCCCGTGTCGATTCCAACCATGACGGGACTGTAACCGAGGCCGAGTTCGACGCCGCGGGCAGGACATTCCATCTGGAACAGCCATTCTAAGGACAACTGCAATGGTCGCTTTCATTCCTGCCACGCGACGTGACGCCCTGCGCGGGATGGGTAGCCTGTCGCTGGCTGCATTCCTGGCCGGTGGTGATCGCGCGCTGGCAGGCGTTGCGCCACCAGAGATCTCAGACATAAACGCTTATCTTGCATTGCGGTTTGCCGGACCCGGCCGAGCCGGATGGTGGATTAATCGCGCCACCGTATTCGCCATGGTGCTTGGCAAACGGTCGATCCCGCTGTTCGATGTAATTGGCTTGGGCCGTGACACCTATCAGTCGATACCTGACGGCTCGTTCCACCTGATGTTCGACGAATGCGGCTGGTATTGTGCCCCCGGTACCCTTCTACCGCTGGAAACCATGGTCAGCCCGATCAATGGACGCACGATCAAGATCCAGCATTACCGCTCACCCAACGACACCTATCTGCGGGATGGCCGGCAAGTAATGACAAAGCCGATTCCTGCTGCGGTCGAATTTCAGGCCGTTCGCGGGCCATTACAGGCCGACGGCGAACACGTCTGGATCACCGATGATCTGTTCCTTCGCTCTCCTCGCAAGGTTTCGGCCGAAGTGCTGAACGCCAATCCGGCCGCGGCCTGGAATGTCCAAACCTCGCTAGCCACATACAATGCCCGCCAGGTTGATCTGGCCGCTTACCGCCAGCGGTGGGTGCCGGCGACCTGCGCCTATCAGACACTCGCCAGCTGGCGCCCTTGGTTTGATGCCGATGACACGCCGGGCGTCATGTCCTGGCGGATGCACGGGACCAAGGTCGCCAAGGTTTCCGCCATCCCCGAACCGTTACTGGGACTCGTCCGCTCTCACCACCCCGACCTGCTGGAAAGTTGAGCCGCCGACGCGGCCAGAACAAGGATCACCGTGATGCCCACATCATTCCTCCAGAATGCCTTGTCGCGGCGCGCTGCTCTCGCCGGGGTTCCCTTGGTGGCAGCCGCAGCAGTTGCTGCTCCGGCACTGGCAGCACCAACGCCGCGCCGGGCGAACTTCGATCCGGCCAGCCCGGCCGATAATCTGCGTACCTGGGTGAAGTTGCAGTACAGCCTCATCAAGGAGCAGGTGCATGGCTATTTCGGCGGGCTGGTCTATGCGCTGGAAGGAGACCTGCCGCCGCGCCTGCTGTTTGCCATTGATGGCTACGGGCAAGGCTGGACCGACCCGCAACCGGATGGCAGCTACCGGTTGGCGTGGAAGGAAATTGCTTTCATCAAGGACCCGGTGTCAGGTGAAATACTGGATCGCTGGCACAACCCCCTGATCGACGAGGTGGTTGATGTCCGGCACATCATGAACCCCGCTGCCAACGGCACCCTGCGCGCCCGGGATGAGGGGCCGGATGCCTCGTGGGTAACCGGACAGATTGATAAGCCACCGCGCAATCCAAACGGTTCCAACGATTTCATCCTGCCCTGGCAGACCATCGGGGCGCACACGTCGGTCTGGAATGACACGGTGCTGGCCATGAACCACACGCTCGATCCGAAAATCTGGGTCCGGGAATCCAGTGGGAAGCGGATCAGCATCGGTGAGTTTTTCCAACTGGTTGCCCGCACTGAAGAACTATTCGATGATCGGCTTAATCAGGTTCCCTATACGGGTTCGTGGGCGCGGATTGCATCGTGGCATCCGTGGATGCTGATGGGCCAGCGTCCCGGCAAGCTATTCTACCGTTGCACGACCCAGCGGCTGTCCAGTGCCGAGGAATTGCCTCCCGCATTTTTGGCCGCACTGAAAACCCGCGCGCCGGAATATCTCGTCGCTCCGACCGAGTGGGGACCGCGATATTCAACCTGGAAAAACTTCTTCGCCACGCAAAAGCCCAAACCGGCAAAGGCGCCGCAATAGCGGCGAACAGTGGGAGCCGCATAAGATGTCTGGAAAAACAGCATGGTGTCGGGCTTTTGCGATGATCGTCGCCTTGCTCGCCCTGCCCCAATATCTAACACCCGCTTCCGCCAAAACGTCATCCACAATCCCGCCAGCGCTGCGTGAACTGGCAATCCATCATGTCCAGATATCGGTCGCCGATGCTGATCGCCTGGCCGCATGGTATGTGCAGACGCTTGGCTTTCGGATCACGAAGCGCGCAACTGCGCCGGGCGTAAAGATCGTCTGGATCGACATTCCGGGGTTCAGGCTCGGTCTGGCTCAGGTTGACGGGTCGACCCGGCCAAATGTCGCCAGCGCTGTTCCGCCAGCCGATGTCATGACGCAAGGCTATCGCCAGATCCATTTCAGCGTTCCGGATGTGGATGCTGCCTATGC
>CAZNFV010000074.1:0-10587 GCA_964572445.1 uncultured Novosphingobium sp.
GGGTATCGAGCAGCGTCGCATGGCCCAGCATCGCGTCGACATAGGTTCGCGTCAGCGTGGCGATGCCCGAGAGGTGCTGAACCGTATTGAGCGCGGATCGCTCTGCCGTCAGCAGGGCGCGGGCATTGCCGGTGAGGCGCATCAGGTCGGTGCCAGCCGGAACTTGCGCGCCTTCGTCCACCAGCAGCGCGATTTCCATCGCCGGATCGAGCGCGCGGAAGAAGGCCGCCGCGATCGGCAGCCCTGCTACGGTGATCGCATCACGGCTATCCATCACGCCTGAAAAGCGCGCGTCTGCCGGGATCACGCTCTCGCTGGTGACATCGTGCCCGCCTCCGGGCAATCCGAGGCCGAGATCTTCGTCCAGGGTTGCGCGGATGAAGTAGGCAAGATCAAAGCCGGCGATCTTAAAGCCAGGTTCCACTAAAAACCGTCCGTCCTGAGCCTGTCGAAGGACCGTCCTTAGACTTGGGGCAAGCGCCATACCGCTAAGCAAAAAGCAGTCCTTCGACAAGCTCAGGACAGACGGGAATGGGGGCAGGCAATCTGCTTAGTGTACGAACCGCGCGACGACATCGCGGTAAGAGCGGCTGACCTTCACGTCGGCGCCGCTTTCCAGCACAAGGAAGCATTCGCCGTTGGTGTGTGGTTTGACCTGGCGGACCTGGTTGAGGTTGACGATCCACGAGCGGTGGACGCGCTGGAAAACGCGCGGATCAAGCCGGCGCTCCAGGTCCTTCATTGTCTCGCGCAGGATCAGGCTGTTGTCGGCGGTGTAGATCACCATGTAATCGCCCGCCGCCTCGATCCGTTCGATCGAATCGACATCGACCCGGAAGATCTGACCCTTGTCCTTGATGTTGATTAGCCGTTCATACCGCGCGGCAGCCGGTTCGCCTTCGTCAGGCATCGCTTCCATCGCATCGGGTGCTACTTCGGCCAGCACTGTCTTGAGCTTTTCCGCCTCTTCGGCGGAACGCTTTTCGGCCAGGCGGACGCGGACACGCTCCAGCGTGTCCGCCAGCTTATCCTGATCAACCGGCTTCATCAGGTAATTGACTGCATTGGCCTCAAACGCGCGGACCGCGTGTTCCTGATAGGCGGTGACGAAAACGATCAGCGGCGGCTCGATCTCCATCACGCCCTTGACCACGCTGAACCCGTCAAAGCCGGGCATCTGGATATCGAGGAAGACGAGGTCAGGCTTTTCAGTTTTGATCTTGCGGATCGCCTCGCGGCCGTTGGAGCAGGTATCGATGATCTCGACATCAGGGAAAGCCTGGAGGCGGAGCATCAGCCCCTGGATGGCCAGTTTCTCATCATCGACCAGGATCGTGCGGATGGTCATGGGGGCGGTCCTTGAATGGGGTCATCCAGCCAGCGCGGGAGCGCGCGGGGCGGCAGGAACAGCGGCGGGCTCACGCCGCTCAAAGGGAAGTTCGATTAATACGGCAAAGCCACCTTCGGGGGGCTCCATGGTTTCGAAGCGATGCATTTCACCGTAGGCCTGAGCCAACCGGTCGCGGATATTGGCTAAGCCCACTCCGGTCGATACTTGTTCCCCGCCGTCGAACGTCACGCCCGCAAACCTGTTGTCTTGACCGGCATTTTGCAATCCCGGCCCGGTGTCCGAGACGATGATGCGAAGGTTCGGTCCGACGAGTTGCGCAGTAATGATAATTTCAGCGCCGGCTTCCTGCGGGCTGACGGCATACTTGATCGCATTTTCAACCAACGGCTGGAGCAGCAGGGAAGGGAGCAGCGCGGCTTCGGCGGCCGGATCAATCCGGAAGCTGGTGCGCAGCCGTTCCTCAAACCGCATCAGTTCGATCTCAAGGTAAAGCTTCAGCGTCTCGATTTCCTGGGCCACGGTTACCCGCCCGGTCGGCTCGTTGACCAGGGTATAGCGCAGGAACGAGGATAGCCGGCTGAGCATGGCATTGGCCGGCTCAGTCTGCTTGAGCAGCACCAGCGTGGAGATCGAGTTGAGCGTATTGAACAGGAAATGCGGGTTCAGCTGATAGCGCAGCATGGCCAGCTGGGCCTGGGTGGCCTGATTCTCCAGCTGGATCAGCTGGTCGTTCTGTTCCTCGATCTGCAGGAAGAAGTTGATCGCGTAATAGAGCGCAGACCAGGCCCCCAGCAGAGTCAGGCCGATATAAAACAGCCCAATGAAGCGTTGCGCCACCCCCGCACCAGCATCTGCATAATAGAGCGCGGTTACCCAGGCATCGACGAACACATAGAGCCCTACCGCGATTGGCAGGACCAGCGCAGTCACCCCCCAGGTTACCAGCGGCCGCCGATTGATCAGCTGGCGGTAGATGACCGAGAGAATCAGCGTGATCGAAAAGCCGGTGACGGTGGAGATCAGCACCAGGATCAGGAAGCTAAGCTCCAGACCATTGGCGATGCCCGACATGGCGCGCAGCAGCATGGCACCACCCCAGCCGCCAGCCTGCAGGCGCCAGAAGGCCCGGTTCTTGTTGGCGAAAAACGGGGTCGGACGGAAGGGCAGCACGGCCATGCGAGGCAGCCTAGCAGAAAACTGTCCGATGCTGCGAATGTTTTGCGCGCCGGAGCAGTTTGGATTAGCCTTGCCCGCATAACGGGAGAGCAAGAATGGCCGATATCGATAGCCCCATCCAGCATGGCAGTCACGAACGCGCGAAGTTCCGCGCCATGACCGAAGGCACCCAGGAAGACTGGTCGCTGATCTCAGGCGAGTACATGGCCTTCGCCAAGGACCTGCCGGACCGCGTGCTGGCTCACCTCCGCCTGCTCGATGGTGATTTCGGCGGCTTCCCGATCGACCGGATGCAACACTCGCTTCAGACCGCGACCCGCGCCCACCGCGATGGCCGCGATGAAGCCTATGTGGTGATGGCGCTGTTGCATGACATCGGCGATACCCTGGGGACCTACAACCACCCGGAAGTCGCCGCCTCGATCATCAAGCCGTTCGTTTCGGACGAGCTGCACTGGATTTGCCAGAATCACGGCGCCTTCCAGGGTCGGTACTACTTCCATTATGTCGGCATGGATCGCGACATTCGCGAACGCTTCCGCGACAATCCCCATTTCGATGCCTGCGCAGAGTTCTGCGAGAAATATGACCAGGCCGCTTTCGATCCGGACTATGCCAGCGAGCCGCTCGAATTCTTCGAGCCGATGCTGCGCCGGGTCATGGCCCGCCCGATCAACTCGATGTACGCCAAGCTGGCCGAATAGGGCTTAGCCCTTCGGCCCGGCCTTGGCCGCGTCGATTGCCTCCTGCAGCACCTTCTGGCCAACCGCGCCGGCCATCAGCTGTTCGCCGATCACCCAGCTGGGGGTGCCATCGATCCGCAGCTGGCGAGCGAAATCGAGGTTTTGCTTAAGCTCGGCCTCGATGCGAGGTTCGGCCAGCACTTTGCGGGCCCGGTCCAGATCAAGTCCGGCACGGGTTGCGGCCCCTTCGATCGTATCTTTGGCTGGCCGGCCGGCCGCGAACATGGCCTGGTGGAAGGCGGCGAACTTGCCCTGTTCGGCCGCGGCAAGCGACCAGCGGGCGGCATCGGCGCTGGCCGGGGACAAGATCGGCAGCTCGCGGATCACCACCTTAAGCTCTGGATTGGCGGCGATTAGCGCCTCAACCTCGGGCACCGAGGCGCGGCAATAGCCACAGGCATAGTCGGTGAATTCAACCAGGGTGACCGCGCCGTTGGGATTGCCCAGCACGGCGCCTGGGAAGGGCGTGGTCAAGGCATTGCCAGCACTGGCCAGCTGCTTGCCATTCTCACGCGCTTGCAGCCGTTCCATGGCCTGGGGCAGGATCTCCGGGTGTTCGAGGATGTAATTGCGCACCATTTCTTCGATCACAGCCTTGTCGGGCTGGCCTTGCTGGCGCGAGCCAAGCAGCCAGCCACCAAGCCCGCCGATCAGGGCAACGATGATCAGGGCAAAAATAACCCAAGGAGAGCGAGCGTTAGGAACGTTTGCGGCCATGGCGCCGGGCCTACCGGCGTTTGCTGGCCTGTTCAATCGCCGCGCGCGCCTGCATCGCAATATCCTGGGCGCGGAGCCAGTCAGGCGAATCCTTGGGCAGGGCGGCCTCGGCAGCCTGGGCGCTGCGCAGTGCCTGTGGCATTTGCCAGTTCATCACCTGCTGTTCCGCGCTGGCCAGATGCGCGCGGGCCAGATCACCGTTGGCGGCATAGACCACGCCCAGCTGGTACCAGGCGAACGGATTTTCGCGATCCCGCGCCACGGCGTTCTTCAGCACCTGCTGCGCTTCGGGGAAGTTCTTGGGGTTTTCGGTTGCGATCAGGGCATGGCCAAAGATCGTCGCGATCAATGGCTGGTTGCCCGATAGCTCGGTGGCGCGACGCAGCGCATCAAGCGCCTCGGCCGGCTTGCCGGTTTCGAGCAGAATCTGGCCCTTAAGCTCAAGAAAATAGGGGTCGTTGGGCGCCTTCGCGAGCAGGGCGTCAGCCTCCACCAGCGCTTTTTCAGGGAAGGCCTCGCGATGATAGGCATAGGCGCGGGCATAGCGCGCCGGCACGTCGGTCATCGTTTCGGGATAGGTCCGCAGCACCTGCTGCGGCTCACCCAGATAGCCGAACAGCTTGGCCCGCGCGCGCTGGAAGCGGGCCTCAAGCTTGGGGTCGAGCGGCGCATTATAGGCCGGATCGCGCTCGTAGGTGTCCTGCAGCGTGGCTATGCGATCCCCGGTCATCGGGTGAGTGCGGTAGAACTCGTTGTCTGGCGTGCGGGTATAGCCATAACGGAACTCAAGGTTCTGGAGCTTCTTGAAGAATTCGACCGAACCGCGACCGGTGATCCCGGCCTTCGACAGGAACTGGGCGCCGGCGGCATCGGCGGTCGATTCCTGGCTGCGGCTGAATGACAGGTACTTGCCCAGCGCGGCCTGCTGGCCAGCCATGATCACGCCCATGGCGGCGTCACCTGCGCCAGCGGCCGCTGCGGCGACGCCGAGCAGCAGCGATAGAATGCTGATGTTGCCGGCCGCCTTACCGCCGCCGTCGCTGATCACGTGGCCGCCGGTGATATGCCCCAGTTCGTGCGCGATCACGCCCTGAACTTCGTTGGCGGAGCTGGCAGCGTTCAGCAGCCCGGAATGAAGGTAGACCACCTGCCCGCCAGCGACGAAGGCGTTCAGCGAGGAATCGTTGATCACCACGACATCGACATTGTTGGGGTTAAGCCCCGCCGCTGTGATCAGCGGCGCAGACATGTCATGCAGCAGGGCTTCGGTCTCAGCATCCCGCAGGATTGATTGCGCCGCTGCCGGCTGGATCGTGAAGGCCAGCGCGGCGATCAGGGCAAGCAGGCGGGAAAGGGTGCGCATGACCCGTCTTTACTCCGCCGCCGCCTGAACCGGTGCTGAAGGCGAGCGCAAGCTGGCCAGGAAGCTCAGCACGGGCGAAGTGACGCTGGCATCGCGGGAAAAGGGCTGGGCCAGCTTGAGCACCGGCCCGGCGTGATCGACCCCCGGCAGGATCACCAGATCGACCCGGCCGCCTTGGTCGGACAAGGCCTTGGCCAATGCCTTGCTGTTGCGCGGCTTGACGGTGGTATCGGCATCCCCGGTCAGCAGCAGCATCGGCGGCGCATCGCCGCGCGCGAAGGTGATCGGCTGGGTCAGCTTTGGATCTGCGACATGGCCGAAGGCTGCACGCGCCGAATCCGACGTGAAGGGGTAGAAGTCATAGGGGCCGGACAGGCCAACCACGCCTTTGACGAAGCCATCGGGCAGGCCGTGGCGACCAAGCCATTGCCGCTCCAGCGCGAGCATGACCACGGTATGCGCGCCAGCCGAATGGCCCATCAGCACGACCTGATCGGGATCGCCACCAAAGCGGGCGATGTTCTTGGCGGTCCAGTCCACCGCCATGGCGCCGTCTTCCAGCATGCGCGGATAGATGCCCTCGTGCCCGAGGCGATAGCCGGGCAAGACCACGACATAGCCCGCGCGGGCAAAGACCCGGCCGATGAAGTGGTAATCTTCCGGGCGGCCCGAATTCCAGCTGCCGCCATGGACGAAGACCAGCACCGGGTGCGGCCCGGCCGTGGTTGGCGCGATGACGTCAAGCCGCTGGGCTGGCACCGGACCATAGCGGGTCCCCGTTGCTACAATCACTGTGCCGTCCGTCCCGCTCAGCGTGCGGTCGGCAAGGTCGAGCAAACCGACTGCGCCGGTGGCACGGGCATAGCGCCAGCCACCAAACAGGGCTGTGGCCACGATAAGCAAGGCCGTTGCGGTCCAGCCGAGCCAGCCCATGCGCGAAGTTCTCCGGTGCGTTGTCATCCCGCGCGGTCTAGCGGGCAAACGCCAAGGGCGCCATGCCTTCCGGCACGGCGCCCCCTCGCTGTCAGCAGATAAGCTGGTTTAGTCGAGCAGCTTGCGTGCAGCACGCTCAAGCAGGGCAACATCGTCGCCCACTTCGCCCAGCAGGACCATCTGGCCATCGGGCAGGCGCCGCGCCACAAGCAGCGTGAACTCGCTGCCCTCTGGCGGCAAGCTGTCGAGCGGCTGAGGGGCAAGCTTGCGTAGCTTGCGGGCCAGAACCTCGCGCGGCGTATCCCGGACGGCCTGTTCAAGTCCCGCTTCGCAGCGTTTGGCGCGCCGTTCCTCTCCCACCACGCCCTTGAGACCACCTGGCGCGTGGGCCAGGTATTCGCCCAACTGCCCACGGCCGATCCCGATTCGATGGGCATGGCTGAGCGCGGTGGCATATTCGGTCAGGCGGGTTTTGTCGTAATCTGCACCGAACACCAGCTTGACCACCGGGGTCATGGGCGCGCGGTCCTGGACGGTCAGGCCATAGTCGGCGACCAATTCGGTGAATTCAGCCGGCGCCTCGGTGGCGGCCAGCGAGAAATCATAGGCCCGGCCGATTGCGGCATAGAGCGCCTGACGGGTGCGGTCTTCACTGCCACGGGCCGCTTCGGCCAGTTGGCGGGCCGAGGCGAGCCAGTCAGCAAGGCCCATTTCCGCCGGATCGGGTTCTGGGACGAAGACCAGCGGCTGCTGCTCGGCCTGTGCGTCGAGCTCACCGAAATACGGTTCCGGAAAGGCGAGAAGGTCTTCATCCTCGGTCTGAAAGGCACCGAGGTCGAGGATGCCATCATCTTCGTCCCCAATATCGGGCTGCTGGCCGCCGGTGCTGTCGGTCGGACCATCTGCCCAGTCGGTCAGCTCATCATGGCGGACATCGGGTGCGGGTGCCGCAAGCGCCTGGTCAATTTCGCGCAACAGCGCATCGCTTGCCCGCTGGTCGGCCAGCTCTTTCCAGTTGATTACGCCATAGATGAAATCGATGTTGTCATCGTCGCTGGAAAACGGGAGCAGGATGCCGCGATAGAGGATCGTCGCTTCGCGCTGATTGACGAATTCGGCCTCGAACCCGATCGGCGCCTGGTTCGCGAGGATCTGCATATAGTGATCAGTGATACGCGACAGCAGCGAGCGGCTGGGCACATCGCTCAGAGTCTCGATCTGGGCATTGGCACCGCACTCCCCGGCCAAGGCTTCACCCAGATGGCGGATCGACGGATTGTCGATCCCCCCGGTGAAATCCAGCAGGACGCTGTAGGGCCCGAAATCAGGAAGCTGTTCGGGCTCCAGATCTTCGATCGAGGGAAAGGCGCGATCGCCTAGCAGGCTTGCCCAGTGATTATAGGCGCGCACCTGCATGCGCCGTTCATCCTGTCCGACAGGGCTCGGCGGTGGTTCGCTTACCACCTCCTCTTCATTCAATTCGAGTTCGGACCAGTCACTGCCGGTTTCGGCATGCTCCGAAAAATTGCCCCGATACGTATCCATGTGGCTACCCCACTGTGTGCCGATATGGGGGTTTCTCGCGCAACATGGTAAATTTAACGTTAAGTTGCGCCAAGATCATTGGCGCCGGCATCTGGATGCCGCCGTGCGTCACTAAGCCCTGTGACAAGCTCAGAAAATGTAGCGCATCCGGGCCTTTTGCTCGATCGCGGTTCCGGCCACCGCGAAGGCGGCTTTGTCGAACTTGGGCGGGCCCATCATGACGGGCGCATCC
This sequence comes from uncultured Novosphingobium sp., assembly GCA_964572445.1. Lineage (GTDB taxonomy): Bacteria > Pseudomonadota > Alphaproteobacteria > Sphingomonadales > Sphingomonadaceae > Novosphingobium. The sequence continues at coordinate 8,061 of CAZNFV010000074.1, forward strand.
TGGGAAAAGCCGTAGCCTTCCTTGGGTACCATCACCGCCAGATCCAGCTTGCGGTTGGCGTTCTCGTCGTGGATCAACGAGATTGCATAGCGGCCCGCCGGTACAGCGCCGAAATTGATCCGCACCGTAGTTTCCGCCGGAACGATCGCCTGCTTAGCCGCCGGATCCTTGCGGCAATCGGGAAAGCCCTTGGGCTGGGCGGTCAGGCAAGCCAGGACCTGGCCTTTGGCATTACGCAGTCCGGTAACCACCACGCTCACGTCGGTCAGCACCGGAGCTCCAGCGCCGATCAGCGGCAGCGCCAGGGTCAGAGCGAGGAAAGACCGCGGTCCGTGCCGCAGAGCCGGTCCCAAATGCGAAAATAGAGGCCGTAATTGCATTGATAGTTCTCGTGATGCCGCTGGTGATGACTGGCTGTTATCAGCCACCCCCCTAAGCGCGAATGAACGAGCCGGACAGGAAAAAGCTCCCATCCCATATGGTTGGTGATCCCCATCAGGGTCATGATGCCCAGGACCAGGCCCAGCAGGCCGACGTGGATGGGCACGAAAAAGACCAGCGCGGGGATCACAATGGTTCCGGACAAGGCCTCCCACGGATGAAAGCTCATCGCAGTCCAGGCGGTCGGCGCGCGGCTGGCATGGTGGACGGCATGGGCCCGGCGGAACAACCAGGGCCGGTGCATCCAGCGATGGGTCCAATAAAACCAGGTGTCGTGCGCGAAGAGGTAGAGCAGCACGGACAGCGGCGCATACCATAGTGGGTAGTCACCAAAGTCGGTGTAGATGCGGGTCCAGCCCAGCTGCTGCCAGCCCCAGGCGACCACGCCGGCTGGAATGCCGTAGATGGCCGCCGAGGCGAGGGACCAGCCGATTTCCCGGCGGATCTGCGGCACCAGCCCCTGATAGAGGCCGGGCCGCACAATCCGGGTGGCCCAGGCGAAGGCCCCGCTGGTGACGAGATAGCGCAGCGCGACGATCATTGTCATCGCCCCTGCCGACCATGCAGCAGCTTGCCATCCCGAACCAGCCAGACTTTGCATCGCCGACCTTATGCCGCGCTATGAAACGCGGCGCCAGTATTAGCTCGGGCCGGTCTTGCCACGGAAGGAACCAGGACCGCGCGAAGCGCCTTGGCCGCCACCACTGCGGCCACCATCGCGGCGATCTCCACCGGGGCGACGGTCGCCCTGCGGCGGACCGCGCCGTTCACCCTGCGGCCCATCGCGGCGTTCGCCCTGGCGGACCGGACGACGATCGCCATTCGGTGCCGGGCGGCGATCACCATGCGGTGCGGGACGACGCTCACCCTGCGGGGCAGGACGGCGTTCACCTTCGGGACGGGTGGTAGGCATTACGCCAAACTGGCGGGCTTCGCGCTCTTCAGCGGCTAGTGGATTGAAAACCGGGCCACGCTGTTCGCGCGGCGCCCATTCCTTGCGGACATGTTCATTGCGGTGATGCTGATCACGGCTCTGTCCATCGAAGCTCTGGCCACCGGGGCTGCGGTTGTTGTTGCGGCCACCACTGCGCTGGCCACCGCGACCCTGGCCGCCGCGCGGCGTACCGCCACGGCCGCGGGCATCGCGTTCGTCGCGCCGGGCATCCTGCTCGGCTTCTGCCGGCTTGCGGCTAGGCAGCGGCAAGCGCGCGGCTTCCTTCTGGAAGTCGTCCGGCAGCGGCAGCGGCATCAGCTTCACGTCGGTCAGACGTTCGATGTCCTTGAGGTAGGCCTTTTCATCCGGCGCGCAGAAGCTCTGGGCTACGCCATCGGCACCGGCCCGCGCGGTGCGGCCGATCCGGTGCACGTACTGTTCGGGCACGTTGGGCAGTTCAAAGTTGAACACGTGGCTCACGCCGGTCACGTCGATCCCGCGGGCAGCGATGTCAGTTGCAACCAGCACGGGGGTTGAGCCCTTGCGAAAAGCCAGCAGCGCAGCGGTGCGCTGGGCCTGGCTCTTGTTACCATGGATCGCCGCGGCATTGACGCCGGCGGTGGTCAGGTGGCGGACCACGCGGTCAGCGCCGTGTTTGGTGCGGGTGAAGACCAGCGCCCGTTCGATTTTGCCATCGGCCAGGCCATCGCGCAGCCGCAGCGAAAGCAGCGCCTGCTTTTCGCTCTGGTTGACGAAAGTGATGAACTGATCGACGCGTTCGGCCGTGGTGGCCTGCGGCGTCACTTCAACCCGAACCGGGTTCTGGATGAACTGCTTGCCCAGTTCGGCAATCGCCTTGGGCATGGTCGCGCTGAAGAACAGGCTCTGCCGCTCCTTGGGCAGCATGTTCGAAACGCGCTTCAACGGCACGATAAAGCCCAGGTCCATCATTTGGTCGGCTTCATCGAGCACGAAGATTTCAACATTGCGCAGCGTCAGGGCGCGCTGGTCGATCAGGTCGAGCAGGCGGCCAGGCGTGGCGACCAGAATGTCACAGCCCGGAACGAGCGCGCGGGCCTGCTTGCCGACGGGGATGCCGCCGAACACGCACTGGACCGACAGGTTCAGGTACTTGGCATAGCCGCGCATGTT
>CAZNFV010000075.1:0-10394 GCA_964572445.1 uncultured Novosphingobium sp.
GCTTTGTTTACGGCAACTGGGACGAAAGCACGACCTTCAACGTTGCCAACACGGTTGCGGCCGTGGTCGCGATGACCTTCAACTTCGTGCTCAACAACGAGCTGACCTATGCCGACAAGCGGCTGCGCGGGTTCGGCCCGCTGCTGCGCGGCTGGGCGCAGTTCGCGCTGACTTGCTCGCTGGGCCTGTTGACCAACATCGGCTCTGCCGCCGTGCTCAAGTCGATCGGCTTCCACGACGTAATCGCCGTGGTTGCTGGGATTGTGCTTGGCTCGGTCTGGAACTTCGCGCTGTCCAACAAGTTCGTCTGGGGCAAGTATTGAAGGCTTAGCCTTCGACGAAGCCCTTCCACGACGCCATGTAACCGACGAATGCCTCGCCCAGGCCCTCGGCCCGGAGATGATCGCGGGTGACGGGGGTGGGCGTGCAGGCAAAGTCCGGATCGGCCAGCACGCGCGCGGCAAAGTCATGGTGCAGGATTGCGCCGCGGCCGATCAGCACAAAGTCTGCCCCGGCGTCGAGGCAGGCCTGGACCTTGGCAGCATCCATGATCTTGCCGGCGACGCCCAACCGGGTGGTCCCGCGTGGCAAAGCGGTGAACAGGTTGATCAGCGGCTGGCCGGCAAAGTCCGGATCCTGCGGTTCCTTGAAGCAATCCCACAGCGACATATCGAGATAGTCGAGCTGGCCGCCGGTCATGACTTCTTCGGCCAGCTGTAGTGCCTCGGCTGTTCTGATGCCGAAGCGCTCGGGCGAAATCCGCAGGCCCAGCTGGAAATCGGGCCGGGTGGCCGCGCGGATGCCGTCGATCACTTCAAAGATGATCCGCTTGCGGTGTTCGAAGCTGCCGCCATAGCCATCGGTGCGCTGGTTATTCTCGGCATCGAGGAACTGCGCAAGGATGTAGCCATGGGCACCGTGAATCTCGACCCCGTCGAACCCGGCCTTGTCGGCGCGGACGGCGGCGGCGATGAAATCATCACGCAGCTGCGCAACTTCGGCCGTCGACAGCGCGCGCGAACCGGTTTCAGCATCGGCGAACGGTCCTTGCGGATCTTCACCGATCACCTCGCGGGGGGAGCGGATACCGGCATGATGCAATTGGACTGATGAGCGGCTGCCCTGCGCCCGAATGGCGCTGGCCAGCTCGGTCAGGCGGGGCAGGTGATCGTCCGACCAGATGCCAAGCTGGCCCGGAAAGCCCTGGCCTTGCCGCTGGACATGCGCCGCTGCCGTCATCACCAGGCCCATCCCGCCCTGCGCGCGCATGGTCAGCCACTTGATCTCGTCATCCGAGAGCGTGCCGTCGACATGGCTTTGCGAATTGGTCAGCGGGGCCAGCATCATCCGGTTCGGCATGGCAGGGCCACGAGGAAAGGACAGCGGTGAAGCGGCGTCAGTCATCTTGCGAATCTCCCTGTTCGATTCGCATTTGACCGGTTCTGCGGCTTAGCGCCAGCTTCGCAGCCACATCCAGTATTCGAAGCTCGGCCGCCCGCAGCACAATTTCCCAGCGGACAGGATCGGGTAGAAGTGGATGAACATCCCAAGGCTGATCGCCAAGGCGCCCGCAGCAAGCCAGCGCCAGCGGTCCGTCCGGTTCCACAGGTCCTCCAGTGCCAGGGCCAGGCAGGCCATCAGGAAGGTCCCCGGCAGCAGGTAGTGGTAATAGAACTGCACCGGCTTGGATGAGAGCGCCCAGAACAGGATTTGCAGCGTGTATATCCCGGCAAACACCGCCGCGTCGATCCGTCCGCGCAGGGCGGACCGGATGCACCAGCCCAGCGCCGCCAGCCCGGCCAGCATGGTGAAGGGGTTGCCGATCAGCAGGATGCCGCGCTGCGCCCCGTCCACCGGCTGGTACAGAAACCAGATCGCGCGCCAGTTGCCGACCCACTGATACCAGTAAGAACGATAGGGGTGGGGCTTGGTCACGCTATCCTGCAATTGCAGCATGCAGCTGTGCCAGCCAATCGGATCCCATGGATTGATCGGATCCTTGGCCCAGTGGAAAGCTGGCCAGAAAGTAAGCCAATAGACCAGCAGCGGCAGCAGGCCGAGCCACAGCGCCGCCTCGATCAGGGACATGCCTGAGAAGGGGCCGCCCTCACGCTGGTAAAGCCCGCGCCAGCCGCCATCGCGCAGCTTCCAGATCAGGAAGATCAGCCCCGGCACGGCCAGCAGCGGCGCAACCGACCACTTGGCGCCTAGTGACAGCCCCATGGCGACACCCGCCAAGCCCAGCCGCCAGCGCGCCTGCTGCGGCAGCCGCACGGCGCTGGCGGCCAGCCACAGGCCGACCATGCCGAACATCGCCATGAACATATCAAGCATGGCGATCCGGCTCATCACGAACCAGGCGAAGTCGGTTGCGACCAGGAACATCGCCAGCAGCGGAACCAGCCGCCGCCCGGTCACGAACCAGACCAGCCGGCCGATGGCGTAAAGCCCGATTGTCCCCGCAACGGCCGAAGGTATGCGCCAGTTGAGCGGCGAATCCCCCAGCCAGCGAATCGCGGCGGCGATGATCGTCTTGCCGAGTATCGGGTGTTCGGGATTGAACCGCACCCCCTCGTTCTGGTGGCGCGCGGCGGTGACGTAGTGGATCTCGTCGAAGTAGATCTGCGATGGAATGCCCAGCCGCCACCACAACAGTGCCAGGAACAGGATCGCGATAACTGCGGACCAGTCGGCCGGGTCCTGTTCCTTGGTGAAGCGGGGCGCGGCGATCATGGCGGGGGAATTACCGGCCCGTTCGGGAAGTGGCAATGCTCTTGCAGCGCTTGCGCCCGGCTCCTAGAGCCGGATCATCATGAAGCGCACCACCGGAACTGACCGCTCGATCACCGCCCAATGGCGGCCCGCCACCCGTGCAGTGCGCGGCGGCACCTGGCGCAGCGAGCATGGCGAGACCAGCGAAGCGCTGTTCCTGACCTCTGGCTATACCTACGATTCCGCTGCCGAAGTGGCCGCGCGCTTCGCCGGTGAGGCAGAGGGGATGACCTATTCGCGCCTCCAGAACCCCACCGTCGCCATGCTGGAAGAACGCATCGCGCTGATGGAAGGGGCCGAGGCCTGCCGGGCCCAGGCAACCGGGATGGCGGCGATGACCACGGCGCTGCTGTGTCAGCTTTCGGCCGGCGATCACGTGGTTGCCGCGCGCGCCGCCTTCGGTTCGTGCCGCTGGCTGGTCGATAGCCTGCTGCCCCGCTTCGGGATCGAAACGACCACGATCGACGCGCGTGACAATGCCCAGTGGGAAGCCGCGATCCGGCCGAACACCAAGGTGTTCTTCTTTGAAACGCCGGCAAACCCGACGATGGATATTGTCGATCTGAAGTTCGTTTGCGATCTGGCGCGCAGCCGCGGGATCACCAGCGTGGTCGATAACGCCTTCTGCACCGCCGCCTTGCAGCGGCCGATGGAATTCGGCGCCGATGTGGTGGCCTATTCCGCGACCAAGCTGATGGATGGGCAGGGCCGCGTGCTGGCCGGTGCAGTCTGTGGCTCGGCGCAGTTTATCAACGATGTGCTGATGCCGTTCCAGCGCAACACCGGACCGAACATTTCGCCGTTCAACGCCTGGGTCGTGCTGAAGGGCCTTGAAACGCTGGACCTGCGGGTCAAGCAGCAGAGCGCCAACGCGCTGCAGGTCGGGCAGTTCCTGGAAGGGCGGGTGCCGCGCATGCTCCATCCGGGCCTGCCGAGCCACCCGCAGCACGATCTGGCCATGCAGCAGATGGACGCCTGCGGTTCGATCTTCGCGTTCGAAGTGGCAGACCGCGCGCAGGCCCACGCCCTGCTTGATGCGTTGCAGCTGATCGACATCTCCAACAACATCGGGGATTCGCGTTCGCTGATGACGCACCCGGCCTCGACCACCCACTATTCAGTCAGCGCCGAAGCCCGTGCTGAAATGGGCGTGACCGAGGGGATGCTGCGGATCAACGTGGGCCTGGAAGATCCGCAGGATCTGATCGAGGATCTGGATCAGGCGCTCAAGGCCGCCGGGCTTTAGGTGAATCAGGCGCGCGCCTGCCAACCTGCCCTTCGTCACCCTGAACTTGTTTCAGGGTCTATCCTGCGGTTTGGGCCGATGCTTCAGGCCCATCCCAGCATTCCGGCGCTGGCGGCCTGATGGATGCTGAAACAAATTCAGCATGACGGTGCAATTGTAATGCGAGCTGCGGCTTGACCAGTTCATCCCTGCTGCTGGTCCTGCTGGCGGCGGCTTGTCATGCAACGTGGAATCTGGCGGCCAAGCGTTCGGCCCATGCTGGCGGGGTCTTCCTGTTCTGGACAACGCTGCTGTCTTCGATCGCCTTTGCGCCCTGGGCGCTATGGATCATGGCGCAAGCCAGTTTCGTCTGGGCCTGGCCGATGCTGGCGGCGATTTTTGCCAGTGGCTGCCTGCACCTGGCGTATAGCCACGCGCTCCAGACCGGCTACCGCAAGGCTGATCTCTCGGTCGTTTACCCGATTGCGCGGGGGACGGGGCCACTGCTGTCCTCGACAGGGGCTTTCCTGCTGCTGGGTGAGGTGCCGGGGCCGCTCCGATTGCTGGGCCTGCTCGGCGTAGTCGGCGGCATCCTGCTAATCGCCACCGATGGCCGCTTCAGCACCTTCTCCCGCCCCGGGGCCATGGCCGGACTGCGCTGGGGCCTGCTGACGGGCGGGGTGATTGCGACCTATACGCTGGTCGATGGCTCGGCCGTAAAACTGCTGCTGCTTTCGCCCGTCGTGCTGGATTGGGGGGCAAATCTGGTCCGCACCGCATTGCTCGCCCCGCAGGTTTGGCGGAATCGCCGGGGAGCGGCGGAGGTGATGCGCAGCCACTGGGTCAGCGCCTGGACCGTCGCCCTGCTGGCGCCGTTTGGCTATATTCTGGTGCTGTGGGCGATGCAGCGCGGGGCGCCGCTTAGCGTGGTGGCGCCAATGCGCGAAATGTCGATGATGCTGGTGGCATTGCTGGGCATGGTCCTGCTGCGCGAACCGGTCGGGAAAGTTCGGCTGGCGGGCTGTGCGCTGATGCTGGCAGGCGTGGTGCTGCTGGCGCAGTCATGATTGTTGCACGATCGATCCGTAAAGCCGCAAGATTGGCCGCGCTGCCCATTGCCGCGCGCGCGCCCAGCCACTAAGTTGCAGCCCATGAAAGAGCTGTTTCAGCACGCCGCCACGACTGACGGGATCACCGTCCGGGTCACGGTCAACTTCCTGCCCGAGCAATCGGAGGTGGAAGCGGGCAAGTGGTTCTGGGTCTATCATATCCGGATCGAGAACCACGCCGATCAGGCGATCCAGCTGCTGACCCGCCATTGGCAAATCACCGACGGGCGCGGGATGGTCAACTTTGTTGAAGGCGAAGGCGTTGTTGGTGAAGTGCCGGTGCTGCAGCCCGGGGCCAGCCACGATTATGTTTCAGGTTGCCCGCTGACCACGCCGCACGGCTCGATGGAAGGGTTCTATACCTTCCGCTGCGAAGACGGTTCACTGCTCGAAGCGGCGATCCCGTTCTTCCCGCTAGCGGCGCCTGCCACGGCAGGCTAAAGCGCGAGCGCAATGAAGCGCACGCACTTGCCCCTTAACGCCTTGCGCGTGTTCGATGCCGCCGCCCGGCACCTGTCATTCACGCGCGCGGCAGACGAGCTGGCGGTGACGCCGGCAGCAGTTGGCCAGCAAATCCGCGCTCTGGAAGACTTGCTGGGTGTGGTGCTGTTTCGGCGCACGCCGAAAGGGCTGGAGCTGACGGACGAAGCCACCGCCGGGCTCGAATCGCTGCGGACGGGATTTCTCCACTTCGAAGACGCGGTGCGCGCGATGCAAGCTGGCCAGTCGAGCCACGTTTACACCATTTCTGCCCCGCGCGACTTCTTCGCCGCCTGGCTAGCGCCTCGCTTGGCGGAGTTCCGCAAGGCCAACCCCGAAGTCCGCTACAGCCTGATCAATGATGAGACCGCCGATTTTACCGAGGCTAACCTCGACCTTGCGGTGCGCTGGGCCGAAGGGCCTGGTGAACTGGAGGGTGAAGCGCTTGGTGCGGCTGAACGCGTGATCGCCGGAGCAGGCGACTGGATTGCCTGGCCGGGCGATCCGCAACCCGCAGGCGAAGGTGCCGGTCCACCCACTTTGCAGGCAGGAGACGCCGGACAAGCCCTGGCCGCTGCAGCAGCGGGCATGGGCAAGGCGCGGGTGCCGGCGCAGCTGGCGCAGACCTGGGCGGGGGCCGGGCGCGGCGTCGTGCTGAGCGAACCTGAGCCCTGCCGCCGCGCCTATTGGCTAGTCGCCCCGCTGCCCCAATGGCGCCAGAAAAAGGTCAAGGCGCTGGTGGCGTTCCTGACCGGAAGCTGATCGCCGCGCTCAGGGCGCGACGATCACTTCGCCGCGTGCCATCACGAACTTCATCGCCTTCAGCACCTTCACATCAGTCAAAGGATCGCCGCTGACCGCGATGATATCGGCTGCCTTGCCAGCTTCCAGCGTGCCGGTTTCCTTGTCGACACCCAGCAGCGCAGCAGCATTGACCGTGGCAGCCTTGATCGCTTCGACCGGGGGCATGCCGAACTTGACCAGCAGCTCGAATTCATCGGCGTTGCGGCCGTGCTTGGATACGCCGGCATCGGTGCCGTAGGCGATCTTCACGCCCAGCGGATAGGCGATCTTCAGCGAATTGCCGGTGATCCCAATGCGCCAGTCGATCTGAGCCTTGATTGCCGGGGGATAGGCGTTCGGATTAGCGGCAAGCCGCTCAAGGTAGCCGTTCACCGTGCTCAGCGTGGGTACGTAATAGGTGCCAGCCTTGGCCATCATCTTGGCGGTTTCTTCATCGATGGTCGTGCCGTGCTCGATCGAATCCGCACCAGCGCGGACCGCCAGCTTGATCCCGTCAAGCCCGTGGGCGTGGACGGCAACCTTGCGGCCATAGGCATGGGCGGTTTCGACCAGCGCCTTGGCTTCGTCTTCGACCATCCGGGTCGCCAGGCCAGTGCCCGAATTGACGCCGCCGGTGGAAGCGAACTTGATCACGTCGGCCCCGCGACCGATCTGACGGCGGACGGCGCGGCGGCAATCATCGGCACCGTCACACAGGTTTTCAGTGCCGACCAAGCCGTGCAATTCATCGGCCATGCCAACGCGGCCATCCATGTGCCCGCCGGTGGTCGAGATCGAATCGCCGGCGTCGATGATCCGTGGGCCCTGAACCCAGCCGCGTTTGATCGCTTCCTTCAGGGCAAGGGTCTTGCCGCCTTCATCACCCAGATTGCGCACGGTGGTAAAGCCCGCGCGCAGGGTCTTCATGCCATTCCAATAGGTTTCCAGCGCGTGCATCGGCGCACCTTCGGTCACAAAGGCAACGATGCCTTCATTTCCGGCGCGGTCGCTGGACAGGTGGGTATGGCTGTCGATCAGGCCGGGCAGCACGGTCTTGTCCTTAAGGTCGATCGCCTTGGCGCCCTGGGGAGCCGGAACGAAGCCATCCTGCAATGAGACAATCTTGCCATCGGCAACCACGATCGTCGTCGCCCCGCGCGGCGTCTGGCCGGGGACGGCAATCACCCGACCGGCGTAAATCCAGGTCTGCGGCGCGGCTTGCTGGGCCTGTGCTGCAATCGGCAGGGCGGCAAGGACAGCAGCGAGCGCGAGGGTTGAGGACTTCATTCGGATAGCTCCCAGATTTCTGATTTGAAGCAACCCTAGCGGCGGTCTGGGGGCACTGCAACTTTGGAGCATCGCGAATAGCCCGATTATTAATCGCTCGGTTAAAATGACGATTGACCCCTCTGCACGCCACGGGCATCCCCTGTGGCATGACAGGGGAAACAATCCGTATTCCGATCGGTGACGGGCTCAGCCTTGCCGCTGACATCGCCGGGCCAAAGGGCGCACCGACGGTCGTGCTGGGCCACGGCGGCGGACAGACGCGGCATTCATGGGACAAGGCCGAGCAGCAGCTGGCCAAGGCTGGCTACTTTGCGATCAATTACGATCTGCGCGGCCATGGGGACAGCGATTGGTCGCCCGATGGCGATTACAATGTGCTGGCTCGGGCTGAAGACCTGGCCCAAGTGGCGGCGCTGGGCGCGCAGCCGCTGGCGCTGGTCGGCGCTTCGCTGGGCGGGCTTACCGCGCTGGCGGCGGCCTGCCAGGGGATGGATATCGCCGCACTGGTGCTGGTCGATATTGTCCCCAAGATGTCGGTTAAGGGCGTCGCCAAGATCCGCGGATTCATGACCGCCAATCCCGATGGCTTTGCCAGCCTGGAAGAAGCAGCGGATGCGATCTCGGCCTATTATCCCGATCGGCCCCGGCCCAAAGACCTGTCCGGTCTCAACAAGAACCTGCGGCTTCATCCTGATGGGCGCTATTACTGGCACTGGGACCTGCGGATGATGACCGAACCGCACGGCGATCCAGACCAATTTCTTACCATGCTGGATGAGGCGGACTGGACCGACCGCGTGCCGACCCTGCTGGTGCGCGGCATGAAGAGCGACATTGTCGATGACGAAGGCGTGGCCGATCTGCGCCGCCGCATCCCCAAACTTGAAATCGCCGATATTCGCGGCGCTGGTCACATGGTGGCGGGTGACAAGAACGATGAATTCAACGAGGCGGTGATCGAGTTCCTGCGCCGGGTAATGCCCCCGGCTTAAGTCAGATCACGGCCATAAGCGGGGAGGGCAAGGCCTGAGCGGATTGCCCAGCCACGCAAGGCAAAGCCTGCCAGAGCCGCAATGGGGAGCGAAACCTCCTGCGGTAGCGCCGCCAGATGGCCCAGCACGCACAGTAGGGCTGATAGTGCAGCGGCGGTAACGTAAAGCTCCGGCCGCATGATGATCGAGGGCCGCCCGGCGATCACATCGCGGATGATCCCGCCGACACAGCCGGTAATGACACCCATCAACAGCGCCGGCACCGGCGGCAGGCCATAAGCCAGCGCCTTGGCCGTGCCCAGCACGGCATAGGCGGCAAGCCCCGCCGCGTCGGCCCATTCCAGCAACTGGCCTTCCCACCACTTGCGCGGGGTAAACCAGGCCAGCAGCGCCACCCCCAGGCAAACCGGGGCCACCCAGGGATCGCGCACCCAGAACACTGGCGCCCCGATCAGCAGGTCACGCACCGAACCGCCGCCGACCCCGGTGATCAGAGCAAAGAAGCCCATCGTCACGAAGGTCTGCCGCAGCCGGGCCGCCAGCAGTGCGCCGGTCAGCGCAAAAACCGCCGTGCCGATCAGGTCGAACAGCGGCGGCAGAGTAGGGATGACGGCGCCGGCCATCGCCGGATCAGTCTTCGACCAGGTCCTGCAACTTGGTCATCAGCGTTTGAATGCGCGTGGCGGCTTCGGTGAAGGTGTTCACATCATCACGCTTGTTGTTGGCGCGGGCTTCCTTGGCGGCTTCAACATAGCCTTCCAGGTCAACTTCCAGCGCATCGACCAGCATTTCGATCTCATCGCTGGACAGCTTGACGGTATGGGCATTGGACATGGGGAGATGCTCCTGATTTGTCAGAATGAAAGGGATAGCCCGGGGGGCGTTATTTGGCCACCGGGCGCTTGATCGCGCGGCGGCGGCGGAATAGCAGGACCGTGCCGAGCAGGCAGGAAGCCAGCGCCAGCGCGGCAAAGCCGATCAGCAGCGGATGATGGGTGTCCTCGCGGGTTTCAAGGTCCATGATGTGGAGACCCCACATAAAGTCATAGAACCGCCACCAGCGGGTGCGGATCGCTTCGATCTCACCAGTCTCGCGGCCAACATAGACATGGGTGCCATCTGCCAGTGTCACTTGCCAGGCGGCGATTTGCTTGCGGAAGTCGATCGGTGACTGGTCGGCGCTGAGCAGCTGCAACGCCGCTACCTGGTCGCCACCCTTGACGGCATAGCGCACGGCGGCGCGGGCTTCCGCTTGGTCGACCGCGGGCAGGATCGGCTGTCCCTGCTCAGCAATCGCGATACGGTGGACTGTGCCGTCCATAAAAGTGGCGATCAGCACCGAGCGTCCGCGCTGGTCGATCAGCCTGCCTTCGCGGATCAGGGTATCGCGGGGATTGCTGCCCAGCTGCACACGCACTGGCATCGTCGGTCGTTCGATATGCAGGGTATGGCCGCGCACTTCGTCGATTGGCCGGGCGACCATGACCAGGCCCGAGACGGTCCAGAACAGCAGTGGCACGGCCACCAGCCAGCCCAGCCAGATGTGCCAGCGGGCATAGTTTTGCATGGGAGTGCGGCGGGCCATGGTTGCTCTCTTTCCTTCCCCCAGCAAGGGGGAAGGGCCCTGTCAGATGTGGATCGGCTTGCCGGTTACCGCCATCGCCGCTTCCTTCACCGCTTCGCTGTGGGTCGGGTGGGCGTGGCAGGTATAGGCGATGTCTTCCGATGTTGCGCCGAATTCCA
>CAZNFV010000076.1:0-10318 GCA_964572445.1 uncultured Novosphingobium sp.
GATCAGCTTGCAAGGGAGTAGGGCGGTGGATCTGACCAAGGACCAGCTGCAATTCTATGCCGAGAATGGCTATATCCTGATCCGGGGGCTGATTTCCCCCGCAGAGGCAGCCGCGCTTCGCCAGGAAGCGCATGATCTGGCGGATCGACTGGGGCACCCCGATGCCACCTGGGCCAGCGTGAAAGCAGACGCCACCCGGATCACCCATTGCCATAACGTCCAGTTCCACTCAGCCGCGTTCACGCGTTTGCTGATTGACCAGCGGTTTACGGACGTTGCCCGGTCACTGATCGGGCCGAACGTGCAATTGCATCACTGCAAGATGTTCGTGAAGCCACCCGAGCAGGGATCGGCCTTTCCGATGCATCAGGACTATCCCTATTTCCCGCATGAACAGGATAGTCCGGTTGCGGCCATCTTCCACCTTGATGATGCACCGATTGAGCGGGGCTGCCTGCGCGTGGTGCCGGGATCGCACCGCCTTGGCCCGCTAACCCCAGTGGGCGAGGACCGGCACGTTGAAGGCTATCCGATTGAGGACGGACTGGCCTTGCCCGCGCAGGCCGGTGACGTGCTGTTCTTCAGCTATCTGTTGATCCATGGGTCCGGTCCGAACGTATCGGACACCGCGCGGACCACCCTGTTGGTGCAGCTGCGCGATCCGACCGACAAACCCTTGGTCGACCGGCATCTATCGCGTGGCCAAGGGATGATGCTGGCCGGGATCGATCCAACCAATCTTGATGCGGCGTAGAGCAACGCGCGCTTCAGAGCATCGAAGAGAAGAACTGCTTTTCCAGCGGCAGCATCGCGGAACCGATCGCGCAGGCATCCACGCTGGTTTGCGAACAGACGATCTTCGGCAGTGGCCGGGGCTCCTGCCGGCGGGCGTCATCGAACAGTTCGATCACCGGAATGATCCGCTCGGCCAGGTCGGCTGGCAAACGGCCACCCAGCACAATCGCCTCGGTATCGAGGATCGCGGCAATCGACGAGGCGATCAGCGACAAGGGTCCGCGTGACCGCTCGATCCAATCGTCCACCCCTGGCCAGTTCAGGTCGAAGCGGGCCAGCATGTCGGAGATGCTTTGCAGGTCGACGCCCTGCTTCGAAATTGAATCGAACAGCGTTTCCAGCGTCGGCGGCTCAAAGGTGTTGCGCGGCAAGATCAGGCCAATTTCCCCGCCGTTGCCGTGGACACCGCGCAGCAACTTGTGATCGATTATGACCCCGCCGCCGATGCCGGCAGCGATGAACATGTAGACGAAATTGGAATAGAGCCGGCCGGCGCCCAGAAAGCTCTCTCCGGTGGCGGCGGCATTGCCATCGTTCTCAACCCAGGCGGGCAGGCCCAGCGCCTCGCTGAACAAGGTATCGATCTGGACCATCGCCCAGTCATCCAGGGCTTGCGGCGGATTATAGCGCGACTTGCCATCCAGGCAGTAACCAGAGATTCCTACCCCAACGCCAGACAGCCGGCCAATTGCCATCGGGTGATCGGCCAGCAAGCGCTCGGTCACTTCGTTCAGCCGGGCAAACACGGCCTTGCGGCTCATGTCGGGCATATCGAGGCAATCGTAGGAGACGACGTTACCGGCGAAGTCCATCAGCAGCACCGACATGGCATCGGTCATCAGCGCAACGCCCAGCGAATAGGCGTGCTCGGGATGGATCTCGATCTCCACCCGCGGTTGCCCGCGGCGCCCGCTGCTCTGCCTTTGGCCGGGCCTGAGCGCCCCGCGTGCCACGAGGTCGCTGACCAGCCGTGAAACAGTCTGTTGCGAGAGTCCGGTCGCCTTAACGACTTCCGGTTGGGTGGTGCCGGGGGCCCGGAGGACAAAACCGAGGATTCTGGATTCGCTGTCTGACGGTTGAAACAAGCCAATTCTACCTTTTTCCGCAGTCTAACGGCTTTCTTGCAGTTTGCCAAAGGCGCTGCAACCCGATTACCACTCATGTTAATACGCTTCATGGGTTGTAATGCGCACCGGTTGGCCGTAAGCCCCTCTTAGAAATGGCAGTACTCAACGCCATCGGGGAGAGGAGAATCACAATGAAAATCGTTCTTAAGGCTGCGTTGGCAAGCGTTTCGCTGCTGGCGTTGGCTCCGGCTGCGGCACTGGCGCAAACTGCTCCCGCCCCGAGCGACAAGACCGCTGAGGCTGACGGCGAAGAAATCGTTGTCACTGGTACCAGCGCCAGCCGCAGCGCCCAGAACACCCCGCTGTCGATCGCGATCGTCAGCGAAAAGGATCTGCGCCTCTTTGCCGGTTCGGGCAGCCAGGCCGACATGCTGCAGCAGCTCCCCGGCCTGAAGGCTGAAGGCGGCGGCGGTGAAGTTGCCACCAACTTCCGCGTGCGCGGTCTGCCCGGTGGTTCGCAGTTCGAATTCACGCCGATCAACTATGACGGCATCACCGTCCTCAGCGCCTTCGGCCTCAATTCATCCGCGTTTGACTTCTTCGCGCGCAACGATCTGGGGATCGAGCGCCTGGAATTCGTGAAGGGCGGCGTTTCGAACCTGTTCGGCGTCAGCTCGACCGCCGGGATCATCAACTACATCAGCAAGACCGGCACGGCCGATCCGCACGGCACCTTCCAGCTCGAAGTGGCTGAAAGCAATCGCTACCGCGGCGATTTCGCTTATCAGGGACCGCTGGCTGAAAACACTTTCGTCGCCGTGTCCGGCTTCTATCGGTATGATGAAGGCCCGATCGACACCGGCTTTGCCACCGAAGGTTTCGCGGTGCGCGGCAACGTGAAGCAAGAATTCGCGGACGGCAGCGGTTCGTTCACCATCTATGGCAATTACATCGATGACCGGGCGAACTTCTACCTCGCCGTTCCGCTTGATGGGGTTACCCGCAAGCGTCTGGTCGGCAACGATGGCAAAACTGTCTTCACCACCAATTCAAGCGCCACGGATGGCATTCGCGTAACGACCCCGGAAGGTTCGACCGAATTCCGTTCCAGCGACCAGTTCCAGACCAAGGGCGGCTCTTTCGCTGCCGTGCTCGACAAGAAGTTCGGTGAAGGCTGGCGCTTCAACGCCAAGGCCAAGTGGGCGCGCTTCGATAGCTCGTCCAACTTCTTCAACAACGGCATCGGCCCTGCTGCGCCTGAAACCCAGGCCCAGTTCCTGACCCGCGTTGCTCCCACGGCAACCCTGTCGCAAGCCGTGTTCACCGATGTCGAAACCGGAACGGTCCTGCCGGCCAACTACCTGCTCTACGCCAATGCCTATAACGAGCGCATGCGGCCGATGAGCGACGGGACGCTTGAAGCCAACCTGATCCGCACCTTCACCACCGGCAGCATCAACCACACGGTGACGCTGGGCGGCTTCCTCTCCCGCGCCGAAGCTGACAACAATCAGCGCACCATGCAGTACCTGGGTCAGTTCATCAGCAACCCGACGCTGGTCAACCTGACCATCGGTGGCCAGCAGTACACGGTGAATGGCGTCATCCAGGCTCCTTCGGCCTATGCTCAGGAAACGCGCAGTTCGTTCAAGAAGGCGATCTATCTTGCCGACCAGATGGAAGCCGATCGCTGGACCTTCGATTTCGGGGCCCGCGTTGAGCAGGCCACGATCGAAAACCGGATCGAAGTAACCGGCAGCCGGGCTGGCACCCTGGCCACCAACCCGGTGGCTGGTGCGCCGATCAACACGATGACTTTTGGCACCGGCACCTTCCGCGCGGGCAAGGCCACCACCACGGCCTGGGCCTTCTCGGTGGGCGGTCTCTACAAGCTGACCGACGATGTGAACCTCTATGCCAACGCATCGGCGGGCTACTTCTTCCCGCAGGCACAGGGCACCAACGTCCAGCTTAACTCGGCTGCCCGTGACATCGTCGTGTTCGAGCCAGAGCCGGTTTACCAGGCCGAAGCGGGCGTGAAATTCAACACCGGTTCGCTGCAGGGCTATACGGCGCTGTTCTATACCGGCCTGCGCAAGCGGACGTCGGTATCCTTCGTCGGTGCCAGCCTTACGCCGCAGCTGCTGCTGACCGAAACCGATGCCTACGGCGTTGAAATGGACCTGAACTACAAGGCGACTGACTTCCTCAGCCTGTCGGGTAACTTCACGTATCAGAACGCAAAGTTCGTCGGCAACAGCCCAGCCAACGCCAACCCGGCATTGGCCGTGCTGGGCAAGAAGCCTGAGCGGCTCTCGCCGGTGCTCGTCAACCTGGGTGCGCAGTTCAATTCCAGCGGCCTCGATGCGGCGGTGTTCTGGAACTACCAGAGCAAGACCTTCGCTGATTCGACCAACAACGTTCCGCTTTATGCCTATGGCATCTGGCGCGCTGAAGCTGGTTATACCTTTAGCGGCCTGGGCGAAGACAACCGTCTGCGCTTCAGCGTTGGCGTCTGGAACCTGCTGAACTCGCAGGGCATCTCCGAAGGCAATTCGCGCCTTGGTGCGATCCAGGCCGGTGGTTCGGGCGTTTACTTCAACGGCCGTCCGATCCTGCCGCGCCGGGTTACGGCTCGTCTGACCTTCGACTACTGATTGCACATCGCATCTGAAGCTTCCGCGTCGCTTTCCGGTGAAAGCGACGCGGTTGCATCCAGTTTTGTCGGGGCAATCGTGAATAACCAACGCAAACAACAATTGACCGGTTACTTCCTTGCCGGAGTGGCTGCGGCCAGTCCTGCGATCGTCCTGCCGCCAGCTTTGCGCGCAGACGGGGCAACACTGGCTCCGGCCGGGCGCACGATTGTGCTCGGTTATGGCAAGGCTGCGGCGGAAATGGCCGCGGTGACGCGCCAGCACTTGTGTGGCCCGGTCCTTGGTGCCGTAGTCACCCGCTATGGCCACGGAGTGCCCGCAGCGATCCCGGACATCACCGTGATCGAGGCGGCTCATCCGGCCCCTGATACGCAAAGCCTGACAGCCGGCGCCCAGCTGCTGGCCTTGGCGGCCGAAGCCGGGCCTGATGACCGGGTGATCTTCCTCGCCTCGGGCGGCGGCTCAGCCCTGCTCTGTGCGCCAGCGGACGGCATCGAATTTGCTGAAAAGCAGGCGATCAACCGCCACCTGGTCCGCTCAGGCGTGCCGATTGAACAGATCAACCTCGTCCGTCGGCACCTCTCCCAGATCAAGGGCGGCGGTTTGGCGGCTGTGGCCGGGATGCGCGGTGCGCAGCTGCTGACTTATGTTATTTCCGATGTGGCGGGCGATGATCCGGCGCTGGTCGCCTCTGGGCCCAGCATCGCCAGCGATCATACGCCCGATGCGGCCATTGCCGTGCTGGAAGCCACTGGCTGGCCGATCAGCGCTGAGTTGGCCGAGGCCATTCGCGCCAATCGCAAGCCGGGCATGGCGCCGTACCCGGTCCGGACCGTGGCGACGAACGCCGACGCCTTGCGTGCCGTCGCTGACAAGGCGCGCGGTGACGGCTGGGATATCGTCGACCTAGGCGGTGCATTGATTGGTGATGCGGCAGAAACTGGCCGGGCTCATGCGGCACTCGCTGCGCAATATGCCGCGTGCGGCGGCCGCCATCTGTTGCTGTCGGGTGGTGAACTGACGGTCAAAGTGCGGGCAGCTGACGGGCGCGGTGGCCCCAATCTTGAATATCTGGCGGCGCTGATGGCGGCGTTGCCACCGGGGCTGCCCATCGCGGCACTGGCGGGGGACAGCGACGGGATCGACGGCAGCGAAGACAATGCCGGCGGCTATTTCGGCCCGGGTCATTTCGCCACCCCCGATCGGTGCGAGGCCGCGCTGCAGGTCAACCGCAGCTACGACTTATTCAGCGAAACCGGCGGCCTGATCCTGACCGGCCCGACCCGGACCAACGTCAACGATATCCGCCTGATCGCAGTGGGAGCCGAGTGATGAGCCGCAACCAGCAACTGGATGAACAGGCGCGTGCGATCCTGCGCCGCAACGATCGCGGCGGCTACACCGTGCCCACCCAGGGGCTCTATCCGTTCCAGTGGAACTGGGATTCGGCCTTTGTCGCGCTGGGCTTTGCTGAATTTGACCGGGACCGCGCCTGGCTGGAAATCGAAACGCTGGTCAGCGCGCAGTGGGATGACGGGATGATCCCGCACATCGTGTTCCATCAGGATGATGACGGATATTTCCCCGGCCCCGGCGTGTGGGGCACGGGCAAGATCCCGGCCAGCTCGGGCATTACCCAGCCGCCGGTGCTGGCCAGCGTGGTCCGCCAGCTGTGGGAAGCAGAAGGCAGCGATCCGGCCCATCCGCGCATGCGTGCGCTGTACCAGGCCTGCCTGCGCAGCCACCGCTGGTTCCATACCTATCGCGATCCTTTGGCCAACGGACTGGTCATGGTGACCCACAACTGGGAAACAGGTCGCGATAATTCGAGCGAGTGGGACGATGCCCTGGCCCGGGTCGATACGGCCAACGTGGGCAGCTATACTCGCCGCGATACCGGCCATGTCGATGCGGCAATGCGCCCGCAACAAAGCGAATATGACCGCTATGTTGCGATCCTGCAGTTTGGGCGGGCCAGCGGCTGGGATCACCGCCAGATCGCCGATCACGGTCCGTTCCGCATGATCGATGTTGGCATGTCGATGGAACTGCTGCGCGCCAATCGTGACCTTGCCGTGATGGCCGCCGCGCTTGGGGACAGTGCGGCGGTGGAGGAACTCTCCGCACGGATAGCCTTGTCCGAACAGGGCATGGAATGGCTGTGGAACGATGCGGCCGGCGCCTATTGCTCACGCGATGTAACCACCGGAGCCAGCTCTGGCCTGGTGACCAATGCCAGCTTCCTGGCGTTCTATGCCGACGTGGGCAACGACACCCAGCGCAGCCGATTGCTCGCCGCGCTCGAACGGCAGACCCAGAGCGCCACGTATCTGCTGCCCAGCCTTGAGGCCGGCAGCCGCGCTTATGACCATCGCCGCTATTGGCGCGGACCAGTCTGGCTGGTGGTGAGCTATATGGTCGCACAGGGTCTGGCCGAACAGGGGCACGACAAATGGGCGGCCCGGATCCGCACCGATTCCGCCCGGCTGATCGAGCTGTCGGGCTTCTACGAAAGCTTCAGCCCGGAAACCGGCGAGGGATCAGGTGGGCCTGACTTTTCCTGGACCGCGGCGATGTGGCTGGCCTGGTGCCGAGAGGATGCCTGACATGACCGATGCCCAAGCCAAGCCAGCGCCCGAATCCTATCCCTGGGTCCTGATCGGACTGCTCTGGATGGTCTCGTTCCTGAACGCGGCCGATCGCTCGATCCTCAATTCGGTCAAGCCGCTGCTGCGCGATGAATTCGGGATCACTGACGTCCAGCTCGGGATCGTCGACGCCTCGTTCTTCTGGATTTACGCGGTATCGGCCTTTCTGTTCGGGCGGGTTGGTGACAGTGTCCGCCGCCGCAACATGATCGTGATCGGCCTGCTGTTCTGGAGCATCGCGACCGGAATGATGCCGCTTGCCACCGGCTTTGCCATGTTGCTGGCGATGCGGTCATTGGTGGCGGTGGGCGAATCCACCTATTACCCCACGGCCACCGCCCTGATCAGCGCCTGGCATAAGCCGACGATGCGCAGCCGCGCCTTGTCGATCCATCAGACGGCGGTCTTCGCTGGCGGCGGGATCGGCGGCTGGGTCGCGGGCAAGCTGGCCGATAGCTATGGCTGGCCGGCGCCGTTCCTGCTGTTCGCGGCCTTTGGCTTTGTGGCTTTCGCCATCCTGCTGAAGTACCTGCGCGATGACGCACCGGGTGAACGGCGCGTGCCGGTTGAGCAGCGGGCCGAGCCAGTCGGCCTGATCCTGCGCAATCCGGCGGCCTTGCTGCTCTGCGGCGTGGCCTTCCTCGCCACGGCGGCTTCGTCCGCGGTGCTGAACTGGTGCAACACCTATGCCCATGATGTGCTGGGGCTCAACCTGGCAGATAGCGCGCTGGTTGGGCCGGTTATGATCACGACCGCCGGGTTCATCTCGGTGCTGGTTGGCGGCTATATGGCCGACAAGCTGGCCACCCGGACAGCGACCGGGCGGTTTGCTGTGCTGGCGCTCGGCCTTGGACTGGCCGCGCTGTTTCTGCTGCCGTTCCCGCTGGTCAAGAGTGTCCCGCTGGTCGGGCTGCTGCTGTTCGCCACCAGCTTTGGAAAAGGGCTCTACGATGGCTGCATTTACGCGGCGATGCACGATGTGGTCCCGCCCGAAGCCCGCGCCACGGCAGCGGGACTGCTGACCATGCTGGGCTTCATCGGCGCAGGGATCACGACCGTGGCCCTGCCGGCTGTTGCCGTTCACACGGGGCTGGCCGCAGGCTTTGCGATGATGGCGGCGCTGTACCTGGTCGCTGTCGCCGTGCTGTTGATCGGCCTGCCGATGGTCAAGCGCATCATCAAGGAACAGGAAGGCGAGGCGGTCCGTGGATAGCAATCGGCCGGTCGGCAGCGTTGAGTTGGGCGGCACCAAGACGGTCGTCGCCATCGGCAACGGCCTCGGGAAAGTTCTGGGCCGGGCCTGCCTGCCAACGATTGAACCTGCAGGCTTGATCCCGCAGATCGCAACCTTTTTCGCCGAGCAGGTGGCCCAGCACGGGCCAATCGCGGCACTGGGTGTCGGCGCGTTTGGCCCGATTGTGATCGATCCGAACGCACCCGCTTATGGAAACCTGCTGCTGACCAACAAGCCGGGGTGGAGCGGGTTTGACCTGGCCGGCGCGCTGGAAGCGGCGTGCGGTGTTAAACCGCAGATCATCACCGATGTCGCGGCGGCCGGCGTGGGTGAGGCCCGCCTGGGTGCGCTCAAGGGCGTGGAGCTGGGGGTCTATCTGACGGTTGGCACTGGCATCGGCGGCGCGATCATTTGCCGTGGCGCGCCGCTGCCAGCGCTGCTTCACCCTGAAATGGGGCACATTGCGTTGACCCGCCGGGCCGACGATGCGGCCCCCTCCGCCTGCCAATTTCACGATAACTGCGCCGAAGGGCTAGCTGCCGGTCCGGCGATTATTGCCCGCTACGGCCAGTCGCTCAATCACTTCGCGTCGGGCAGCGGGCAGCATCTGTTGGTGGCGGGTTATCTTGGCCAGCTCTGCGCGAACCTGGTGCTGACGCTGTCGCCACAGCGCATCGTGCTTGGCGGCGGCGTTGCCCAGGCGGAAGGAGTGGTGGCCGCGACCCAGCAGGCCATGCTTGAGCACCTGGGACCCTATGCCAGCGCGCAGATTAGGCGGGACGACTTCATCTGCGCGCCGCAGCTTGGACAGGATGCCGGGATCATCGGCGCGCTGTGCCATGCCGGCGAAGACTCTTCCGACCGGTGCGTGGAGCGCGCTTCGGCCAGCGGCTATCGCACCACGCCGGCGAAGCCGCACCACCAGAGCGGCGGGCTTAGCCGTTAGCGCGCAGTCCCGCCGCCAGAGCAATCAGCCTTGCGGAAGTTACTTTTCGTCCAGCATCTTTTTGGTTTCGGCGCTGCTCCAATCGTGGCCGCCGACATAGCGCCAGACTTCGCGGCCTTCGGCGTTGTAATAGATCGTCGTTGGCAGGATCGTGACCTTGTACTGCACGGTCAATTCACCATCGGCGTCGAGCCAGGGTTCCAGCTGGTCCGCGCCGCGCGCCTTCAGGAACCCGGCGACCTTGTCGGCTGGCGGCATATCTTGCGACACGGTCAGCACTTTCAGGCTGCCAGCGCGGTCTTTGGCCAGCTGGTTCAGTGTGGGCAATTCGGCCACGCAAGGCGCGCACCAGGTGGCCCACAGGTTGATCAGCACGGGTTTGCCTTTGAAACTGGCCAGCTCGGCGGTCTTGCCGCTGGCATCGCGCAAGGTGAAGTCAGGCAGTTCGCTGCCCTTGTTGCTGCGATCGATCGTGCCAGACAGCTCTTCGCCTGCCGGAGACGCGGCAGGTTGCGCCGGAGCCTTGCTTTCCCTATCGCACCCCCCAACCAGCAGGGCACAGCCAAGGATGGCGATCTTGAGCGAGCGGGACGATAACAAGAGCAGCTCCAATGCAATGTGGGGCGGACGGTTTGCCGAGGGACCCTCGGCGATCATGCGCGAGATAAACGCGTCGATACCCTTCGACAAGGCGCTGTGGCGCCAGGACATCGCCGCAAGCAAGGCCCATGTGGCGATGCTGGGCGCGCAAGGCATTGTCAGCACCAGCGATGCGGCGACCATATCGGCCGGGCTGGATCAGGTTGCGGCTGAATATGAAGCCAGCGGCGTCCCTGAGAACTGGGACCTTGAAGACATTCACATGACCACCGAAAGCCGGTTGGCCGAACTGATTGGTCCGGTGGCCGGGCGGCTCCACACCGCGCGCAGCCGCAACGATCAGGTGGCGACCGATTTCCGCCTGTGGGTGC
>CAZNFV010000077.1:0-10189 GCA_964572445.1 uncultured Novosphingobium sp.
AAGTTCTTGTCACACGAATAGGCGATCAGCGCTTCGGGCACAGCGGCCAGCACGCGGCGCAGGCCATAGGCATCTGCTTCCATGCCCTGACCCAGACCCTGATAGGCCAGATCGAGTACCGGCAGCAGCTTGGCCGCAGCGACCAGCGCGGCAATCTCGTCCCACTGGGCATCGCTATAATCGATGCCGCTGGGGTTGTGGCAGCAGCCGTGGAGCAGGATCGCATCGCCCGCATCGGCGGCGGCAATCGCGCCGCGCAGGCCGTCCATATCAAT
Source organism: uncultured Novosphingobium sp. (assembly GCA_964572445.1). GTDB lineage: Bacteria > Pseudomonadota > Alphaproteobacteria > Sphingomonadales > Sphingomonadaceae > Novosphingobium. The sequence continues at coordinate 276 of CAZNFV010000077.1, forward strand.
CGTGCCATCCTTGGCCGAATGGCTGAAGGTCTTCAATTCCAGCCCGAGATCGGCAAAAATCTGGGCATGGTTGGGCCAGCTGGGTGTGCCCATCCAGATTTTCGGCGCACCCGCCCGCTTGGCCAGTGCCGCCGCCAGTCGCACCCCGCCGGTGCCGCCGGGAGTCTGCATGCCTTCGATCCGGCCATCCATCGTCGGATTGGCGGCACCAAATACATAGGGCATCAGCGCGTGGACAAAGCCCATGTCGCCCTCTGGCCCTAGGTAGCTCTTGGAATTCTGCTCATCGACCAGCTTCTGCTCGGCCGCCTTGATCGCGGCGAAGACCGGGGTCGCGCCGGTATCGGTGCGATAGACGCCGACGCCAAGGTCGATCTTGTCCGCGCGCGGATCGGCGGCATAAAGCTTGATCAGCGCGAGCAGCGCATCGGCGGGCTGGGGAGTGAGGGTGCTGAGCATAATGCGAGGGGCATTAACCGCCACTATTGCGCGGGGCAAGCGAAAGGGGCCGCACCAATGGCACGGCCCCTTCCTCTTATCGTCGATCGGCTTAACGCAGCAGCGAAAGCACGTTCTGCTGGCTCTGGTTGGCCTGGGCGATCATCGCGGTTGAAGCCTGCGACAGGATCTGCGCCTTGGACATGGCAGTGGTTTCTGCCGAATAGTCGGTATCTTCGATCCGCGAACGCGCATCGGAAAGGTTGGCGACATTGCTGGTCAGGTTGTTGACCACTGTTTCAAGGCGGTTCTGACCGGCACCCAGCGAAGCGCGGGCCGAGGAGATCGCATTGATTTCGACATCGATGCCGGTTGTCGGATCAAGCAGGCCGTTGGCCGCGGTCGAGGTCGAAACGTCATAGGACCCAGCCGCACCGCCGCTGGCAGCCAGCGAGGTCAGGTCAGCCATCACCAGATCAACCGAATCGGCTGAATTGGCGCCAGTCTGGATCGTCACCGCCGTGGTCGAACCATCGAACAGCTTAACGCCATTGAAGGTCGAGTTGGTGATGACCTGATCAATCTGCGAGGTCAGTTCATCAACTTCCGTCTGCATGTAAGCGCGGTCGGTTGAGTCCTGATAGGTGCCCGAAGCAGACTGAACCGCCAGTTCGCGAACGCGCTGCAGCATGTTGGTCACTTCGTTCAGCGAACCTTCTGCCGTCTGCGCCAGGCTGATGCCGTCGTTCGAGTTGCGGATTGCCTGGTTCATGCCGCGGACCTGCGAGGTCATCGAGGTGGCAATGGCGAGGCCGGCGGCATCGTCCTTGGCGCTGGCGATGCGCTTACCGGTGGAGAGGCGCTCCATCGCGGTGCCGAGCATCTTGTTGGCAGTGTTCGAAGCGTTTGCAGCCTTGATGGCGCTGATGTTGGTGTTGATAACGGCCATGAGAAGAACTCCCGTAATTGTTACGCATACCGCAAGCGGACCATCCGGCGCGGCTGCCACCCCCTAGAGCGACCACGGGCGGCAGAATTTAAGCTGGTCCGGCAAAGATTGGCCGAACTAGGTATCCCCCCCTATCCGGTTGTTTGCGCACCCTTTCCCCCCGGGCGCGCATCTTGCTGCCTGAAGGAAACGGTTAACTCGGGGGTTACCGCAATGACGGCTTTGGCCATAAGTGAATCAGTCCAGCGGCAGCATGTCGCGCTGGCCCAGCGGCTCGACGCGCTGCTGGGTGCCAGCAATCAGGACGGCATCCGGATTCTGCGCACTGCGCAAGACTCGCCGCCGGTCGGCCCGGCTCCGGCCCTGACGCTGGAACGCGCGGCCCAGCCGCAGCTGCGCCGGCTTGACGGGCGCGGCCGGTTCCACCTGACCTATCGCGATCCATCAGGCGAAACGACCCTGGCGGCAGCCTTTGCGGCGCTGACTACGCCGGGCACGCCGATTGCCGCTGATCCGGAAAGCCTCTCGATCCTGGCCCTGGCTGCACGCCTGGCTGCCAGCGAAATCCCGGTCCTGATCGCCGGGCCGACTGGAACCGGCAAGGAAGTGCTGAGCCGCTTCATTCATGATCACAGCCCGCGCCGCGCCGCCCCGTTCATCGCGGTCAATTGCGCCGCCATGCCAGAGGCCATGCTGGAAGCCCTGCTGTTCGGGCATCAAAAGGGCGCCTTCACCGGGGCAACCCAAGCGAACGAAGGCTTCTTCCGTGCCGCTGATGGCGGGACCCTGCTGCTGGACGAGATTGCCGAGATGCCCCTGGCGCTGCAGGCCAAACTGCTGCGCGCGCTGCAAGAGGGCGAAGTCGTCCCCATCGGCGCGACCGGGCCAATCAAGGTCGATGTCCGGATTATCGCTGCAGCCAACCGCGACTTGCCGAGCGAAGTGGCGGGCGGCCGATTCCGCGAAGACCTGTTCTACCGCCTCAACGTTTTCCCGCTGTCCCTGCGTCCTTTGCGGGACCGGGCGGAGGATATCGCGCCATTGGCCTTCGCCATGGTGCTGCGCCACAGCCCACCCGGCCGGGCCTTGCCCTGGCTGAGCGAAGCTGCGCTGGCCAAGCTGAAGCTCCACGCCTGGCCCGGCAACGTGCGCGAATTGGAAAATGTTATCCGGCGCGCTCTGCTGCTGGCCGATGGCGCAGCGGAAATAGGGCCGGCGCAGATCCTGTTCGATCAACCCGCCCGGCTGGCCTCTGCCCCGGTGCAGGTCCAGGAACAGCCCCGCCGCCTGTCCGCGGTGGTCCAGCAGTCCGAGGCTGAAGCGATCATGGACGTGCTCAGCGCGGTGGGTGGCAACCGGATTGCCGCAGCCCGCGAACTGGGCATTTCGGAACGGACCCTGCGTTATCGTCTGGCCGCATTCCGTGATGCCGGGATGGCCGTGGCCGGAGGCTGGCGATGAACGGGGTCGGTGGCATCGGCAATGCCGGCAGCGTCCAGCAGATCCTGGCACTGCGCCAGCAGATCGTCGACCGTTCGCAACTGTTGCAACAGTTGCAGCCGCCAGCGACCGCCGCGCCCGAAGGCCCGTCGGCTCCGGCAGGCGGCTTCGGCGCAGCGCTGCAAGGCGCGCTCCAGCAGGTCAGTGACGTTCAGAAAACGTCCTCAAGCCTGACCGAAGGTTACGAAAAGGGCGAAGTCACCGACATCGCCAAGGTCATGCTGGCCCGTCAGGAAGCCGGGATCGCCTTTGAGGCGACCCTGCAAGTGCGCAACCGGCTGCTATCGGCTTACCAAGATATCATGCGGATGGGGGTCTGATAGATGGCTGACCTGGTCCCCGCCGCCCCATCCGCCCTGCCCGCTTCGCTCGACCGGTTGCGCGGCCTGACCGAACAGCCGGCCGTGCGCCGCGCCCTGCCGTGGTTCTTCGGCGCCGGAGCTTTGGGAGCCGCTGCTTTGGCCTGGGCGCTGATGGCCACCCCGCCGCAGCGCCAGCTCTATGCCCAGCTGGGCGATGCCGAACGCGCCGGCGTGGTCACCGCCCTCGAAGGGGCGGGGATCGACTATGCGATCGACAATGCCACCGGCGCGCTGACCGTGGCCGAAGACCAGCTCTATCGGGCCCGGATGGTCGTTGCCGCCGATGGTGCCCTGGCCGTGCCCGATGCTCAGGCCTCGCTCGATACCTTGCCAATGGGCGCCAGCCGAACGCTTGAAGGCGAACGCCTGCGGACCGCGCGCGAGCATGAGCTGATGCTGACGATCAAAGAGATCGACGGGGTCGAAAGCGTCCGCGTCCACTTGGCGGAAGGCAACAAATCAGTCTTCGTGCGCGATGATGCGCCGCCCAGTGCCTCGGTCATGGTCCGGATGGCCCGGGGCCGTCAGCTTGGTGCCAGCCAGGTCGCCGCCATCGTCAACCTGGTGGCCGCCTCGGCCCCGGGCATGAGCCCCGACGCTGTCCGGGTGGCCGATCAGACGGGGCGGCTGCTGTCCGATCCCGAAACCGGCAAGGACAATGACCGGATCGAATTGCAGACCCGGCTGGAAACCAAACTGCGCGGGCAGCTTGACCAATTGCTTACGCCGATCCTTGGTCCGGGCCAGTTTTCCACCGAGATCCAGATCGAGCTCGACATGGACGAGCTGACTTCGGCCCGCGAGAGCTATGAAAAGCAGGGCGTCGTGCGTTCTGAAAGCCAGGCCCAGTCGCAGGGTGGAACCACGGCGGTGGGCGGTGTACCCGGCGTCCTGGCCAACACTCCGCCGCCGGCCACCACGCTCCAGCCCGGTGCGCCGCAGGCGACCGCGCCAAATCCGGGAGCGGGATCCTCGCCAACCAGCGAAACGAGCGCGACCCGTACCTATGAACTCGGCCGTGAAGTTGCCGTCAGCAATGCCACGCCGGGCAAGGTCAAGCGGCTTTCGGTCGCCGTTGCGATTAGCCAGACCGCGATGAAGAAACAGGGCCGGCCAACCGATATCGATGCGATCAAGGCGCTGGTCAGCGCCGCCGTTGGCGCCAATCCGCAGCGCGGTGACCAGGTTGCGGTTCTGGCCCGGCCCTTCGAACCGGTCACCGAGATCGTGCCAGCCTTCTACGAAGCGCCGTGGTTCCCGCTGGCGCTGCGCAGTCTGGTCGGCCTGCTGGCGGTGCTGCTGGTGCTCCTGCTGGTCGTGCGCCCGCTGCTGCGGCAGTTCAAACGCGAACCGGCCGAACCCGGCAATGGCAGCACCGACGGAGCTTCCGACGGACAGCTGGCGCTGGCCCCGTCCGCACCGGGATCGGCCAGCGCTGACCACGCCGGCGATGATCAGGCGCTGCTCGGCAAGCAGGTTGAGCTGGCACAGCGGCTGGTCGACGAAAAGCCCGAGGAAGCCATCGTCGCGCTCCGGCGGATGCTTAAGCCGGTTGAGGCCCAGTCATGACTGCCGCCCCGCTAAACGATGCCGACCGCGCGGCCGTGATGGTCATGCTGCTGGATGAGGACAAGGCCGCGGCAATCCTGGCCCGGCTCGATCCACAGGAACTGCAAACGCTGGGCGAAAAGATGTGCGCCCTGGGTGAGATCGAGCCCGGACTGATCCGGGATTCAATCGCCGGCTTTGTTACCCATGCTGATCGGCCCGGCATCGGCGCAGGGGATCGGCCTGGTCAGGTCCGCAGTCTGTTCAACGAAGCGGTTGGCCCGATCAAGACGCAGAACCTGATGGAGCGGATCATGCCCGAAGCGCAGGCTGCTGGCCCCGCGATTGAGCTGATCCGCTGGCTCAATGCCGAGGCGTTGATCCCGCTGGTCGAACATGAACATCCCCAGGCGATTGCGGTCCTGCTGCTGCAGCTGGAGCCCGAAATTGCCGCCGATTTACTGCGCACCCTGCCACCGGCAGTCCAACCGCAGGTCTTGCACCGGATCGCGACAATGGGACCGGTCTCGCCCGAGGCCGTGTCCATGCTCGACGACCTGCTGCAGCAACGCATCACCGCCAGCCATGGGGCCACGGCGTTCACCATGGGCGGCGTGCGCGAAGCGGCCGACATCATCAACAACGCCGGCAAGACCGCCGAAAAGCGGATCATGCCAGAGCTGGGCAAGATCGACAAAGCGCTGGCCCGAAACATCGAGAACGAAATGTTCAAGTTCGAACACCTGTTTGTGCTCGATCCGCAGGCAATGGGTGCCTTGCTGCGCGATGTTGAAAGCGGCCTGCTGATCGATGCCCTGAAAGGCATTGAGGAAGACCAGCGCGAAGTCTTCTTCCGCGCCATGTCGAGCCGCGCCGCCGATGGCGTGCGGGACGAGATCGCCGCGCGCGGTCGGCTTAAGCTGGCTGAGGTTCAGGAGGCGCAGCGCGCCGTGGTCACAGTCGCGCGGCGGCTGGCGACGGAAGGCGTGATCGAGTTCGGCTCGGGCGGCGGGGAAGACGAATATGTCTAGCTTGCCGCTGGCCGTGTTGGGTGGCGGCGCGGGCTTTTTCGGCGATCCCCGCTTCAGCCTGGCACCACCGTTTCCGCGCGATCAGGCGCCCGATCCAGTGACTGAAGCCTGGGCTGAAGGCCATGCTGCGGGCCTGGCTGAGGCCCAAGCCGAAGCCGCCGCGCAACGCACCGCAGAAGAAGAAGCCCGGCTAAGCATCGAACTGGCGCTCGCCCGGCTCGATGCCGATCAGCAAGAAGCCCTCCGCCAGCGGCTGGTAGAAACCGTGGCCGCGCTGTGCAACGCCGCGCTGGCCCCGCTGGCCATCGACCCGGCGCTGCTGGCGGAACGCGCGGCCCGCGCCGCAGCCATGCTCGCCCGGGCCGATGATGATGCCGTGCTGCGCCTGCACCCTGATGACTTGAAACGTGTTGCCAAGCGCTTGCCCGCCGGCCTTGCCACCGAAGCCGATCCAGGCCTGGAACCTGGCAATCTGCGCCTTGATGGCCAGGCTGGCGGCGTTGAGGACGGACCGGCGCAATGGCGCCGCGCGATTGCCGAAGCGCTGGGCCAATGCTGAACCCTTGCCAGTCCCTGCTGGACGATCTGAATGAAGCAAGGATCGATCTGGCGCCGGTCCGCTATGGGCTGGTGGCGGCCTGTGACGGCGGCCTGCTGGAAGTTAGCGGGCTCAATGCCCCGGTTGGCGCGTTGTGCGAAGTGGGGCACGGCCGTGTTCCGCTGACCGCCGAAGTGATCGGCTTCCGCAATGGCCGCTCGCTGCTGATGCTGCTGGGTGACACGGTTATGCTGCGCCCGGGTGCCCGGGTGCGAACGCGCGGCCAGCCGGGCATGCTGCCGGTGGGATCGGCTTACCTTGGCCGCGCCGTTGATGGCTCCGGCGCGCCGATTGATGGCGGCCCGCAGCTTCATGCCCGCGCGCTTTGGCCGGCCGGTGGCAAACGGGCCGGCGCGCTTGATCGCAGCCCGGTGCGGCTGCCATTCGATACCGGGGTGCGTGCGCTCAATGCCCTGACCACCTTCGGCATTGGCCAGCGGATCGGGATCATGGCCGGATCAGGGGTGGGAAAATCCGTCCTGCTCGACATGATTGCAACCGGAGCAGAGGCTGAAATTGTCATCGTCGGCCTGATCGGAGAGCGCGCCCGCGAAGTCTCCGACTTTGTCGAACGCCATATGCAGGGGGCCAAGCGCGCGCACACCGCAGTGGTTGCTGTCCCGGCCGATCATGCCCCCAACCTGCGCCTGCGCGGGGCGATGCTGGCCACCAGCCTGGCCGAACATTTCCGCGCACAGGGGCGGCAGGTGCTGCTGATCATGGACAGCCTGACCCGCGTGGCCCACGCCGGGCGCGAGATCGCGCTGTTGCTGGGCGAGCCCGGCGCGGCGCGGGGCTACCCGCCCTCTGCCCTGGCCACGGTCACCAAGCTGGTTGAGCGTGCCGGAAATTCCGCCGCTTCGGGCGGATCGATCACCGGAATCTACACCGTGCTGGCCGATGGCGATTCGCAGGATGACCCCGTGGTCGATACGGCCCGCGCAATCCTGGATGGCCATATCGTGCTGAACCGCGACCTGGCGCAGCGCGGGCAGTATCCCGCAATCGACATTGCCGCCTCGCTCAGCCGCGTCATGGCGGATATCGCCCAGGCCGATCATCTGGCCTTGGCCCGGGCGTTTCGGGCCTTGGTCGCCACTTATGAAGCCAACCGCGATCTGGTGCTGATGGGCGCCTATCGCCCCGGCGCCGACCCGCAGCTGGATCGCGGGATTGCGATGCACGAGCAACTGGTTGCCTTCCTGACGCAGCCAGCGCGCAGCACGGTTTCGCTGGAGGCAAGCATCAGCGCGCTGGCCGAGCTGCTGCGCGATGCGGCCTGAAGCGGCCCGGCTTAAGCGGCTGACCCGGCTTGAGCGGGTCCGCGCCCTGGCCAAGCAGGATGCCGTGCGCGCCACTGCCGAAGCCGAAGGCCATCTGTCGCAATTGAACGCCCTGGCCGAACGCACCGCCCGGATTGCCGCAGACTATCGCGCCCGAAACGATTGCCACAGCGGCGCCGAACTGAAGCGGCTGAGCGGTTTTATCGATGGGATCGCGGCAATCGGCACAGCCACCGCCAGCGATGCCATTGCCGCGCGACGTCTGGCCGATCAGCGCCAGCAGGAACTCGCCCGCGCTGAACGCAGCCGCGCCGCCGTGGCCGAGCGGGTCACCGCTGAAGAACGCGCCCTCGCGCAGCGCGGGAAGGCCACTGCGCTCACTTCGCGCAAGGCAATTGGCACGGCTCTTGAACAGTAAACCACTGAACTTCCGAAGGACTCCTGTAAATGTTGCCAAGTCTGGCCCTACCCACCGTATCGACCGATCCCGTGCCACTGGAAACGGTGCTGCAGAATGGGGCTTTGGCAACGGAAAATGGCCAGTTTGGTGCCGTTCTCGCCCGGGCGGGGGCCACTGCCGCGGCTGCTGTGGCGGACTTGCCCGAACTGCTGACAATGCCAGTCTCGGCAGAGCCGGCCGACGGCAGCTTGCCGGAAACCGGCAAGGATTTGCCGGAACCGGCAGCAACCGGCGATATCCAGAATGCCGCCATCACCCTGGCCCTGCTGACCCTGCCGCTTTCGCCACTGCAAACGCCTCCACAGGCCCCGCCTCAAAACCTGCCGCAGTCGCGGGCGCAGGACCTGCCGCCGTCGCGGGCACAGGCCCTACCGCAGTCGCAGGTAAAGGCCCTGCTGCAGACTGAACTGCTGCCACAGCCAGTGGCAATGGCTCAGGCTCAGGCTCAGGCTCAGGCTCAGGCTCAGGCCCCGGTTCAGTCAAAGCCACTTCCGCTTCCTCTGGCGCTTCCTTTGGCGCTTCCTTTGACGCTTCCATTGGCGCGTCCTGTCGCGCTTGCTGTGACGCTGCCAGTTGCCGCCACAAGCTTGACCGCCCCGCTGGCGCCGACCCTCGTAACGCTCGGTAATCCGGAGCTTCCACCATCGGTTGCGCCCGCAACTCCCCCGGCCATTCCGGCCGTGCAGCGGCCCCTGTTCCGTGCGGTGAGCGACCAGATCGAGCAGCCGAACACCGGGCTTCCGGCGCAGACTGCCGGGCTCCCGCAGGTCAGCCCCTTGATCGATAGCCCGCACCGCGCTGTGCCATCGCCCGCTGCCGCAATCTTGCGCCTGCCGATCGAGGCGGCGCCCGATCGGCCGCTGGCGACGGCAATCGAAGCTGCGCCGCTCAGCCCCGTGCAATCGCCGCTCCAGACCCTGGGCTTTGCGCCTGCGCCATCCGGCATGCCGAACATGCTGGTGGTCAGTGCACCGGCAGCCGGTCCGGCCCCGCATGACTTCGCCCAGCTGATCGATCGGCTTGCAACGGCCCGTGAAGCCGCCCAGCCCCAGGCCGCGACCCTCGCGCTTAGTCATGCCGATTTCGGCAAGGTTGAACTGCATTTTGCCAACGATGGCGGCAGTCTCTCCGTCACCATGGCTAGCGCCGATCCGGACTTTGCCCGCGCAGTCCAGGCCGCTGTGCCGCCCGTCGGAGCCAGCAGTGACAGCAACGCCGCACAAGGCCGCCAGCAAGGCCAGGGGCACGGCCAGAGCGCCAGCCACCAGGATGCCGGATCCGGGCAACCGCAGGGACAGGCCGCTGGCCAGCATGCCGGACGCCGCGAACCGCAGGGTCGGTTCATCGCCGCAAATCCGGGCAGCCCTGGCCAGGATAGCGCCAGCTCTGCGCAGGACATCTTCGCCTGACCCGCCAACCCCCTAATCATAGGACCAGACAATGAGTGACAAGACCGGAGCCGCCAAACCCAAGAAGGGCAAGCAGCTGCTAATCAAGCTGATCGGCGGCATCGTGCTGATCGTGGCCGGCGGCGGGGGGACCTTTGCGCTGGTCCAGTCGGGCATGCTCGGCGGCAGCCACAAAGAGGCGAAAAAGGAAACCAACGAACCCAAGCTGGTCCGCAAGGGCGAGGAAGACCCTTACGCGCCCAAGGCCGAGGGCAAAGAGGGTGAAGGCGCCGCAGCGGTCGATGGCGAAGGTGGCAGCGAGTTTCGCACCAGCTATTACAACTTCACCGAAGATTT
>CAZNFV010000078.1:0-10118 GCA_964572445.1 uncultured Novosphingobium sp.
GCCGCTGGAGCGAGCGGACCAACACCTGGGACATCCTCCACAAGTACGGCCACGATTATAAGGTGATCTTCGTCGGTGATGCGGCGATGAGCCCTTATGAGATCACCCATCCAGGTGGTTCGGTCGAGCATTTCAACGAGGAAGCCGGATCGGTCTGGCTCCAGCGCATGGCGCACGTCTATCCGGCCACCGTCTGGCTCAACCCTGTGCCTGAAAAGCAGTGGGGCTATTCACAGAGCACCAAGGTGATCAAGGAAATGGTCGGCGGCAACATGTTCCCGCTGTCACTCGATGGTCTGGACAGCGCCATGCGCGTCCTGACCCGCAAGAAGCAGTAGGGCTGTTCGCACGCGAAACTGTGGAGTGATCCGGCGGCTGCTGGCCCGTGCCCGACAGGCTCGCTAGGAACCCGTCATGGACAGCCAGCTTCTCATTATCTGCCTGCTGACGGCAGCAATCAATCTTATCGGCACACTTGCTTATGCCGCGCGCATCGCCGGGGTCCGCACCCGGCGGATCGCGATGAGCTTTGCCCTGTTCAATATCCTCGTGCTGGTCAGCCGCACCTCCAACTCGTTCCTCGGGCCGTTCCTGGCCAAGCGGATTGAAGTGCGCATCGGCCAGGGCGGCGGTGAGGCGCTGCTGTTCGATTTCCACCTCGTACTGGCCTCGGCCTCGCTGGCCGTGCTGATTGGGATCCTGCTGGTGCCCACGGGCCAGCGCCTGTTCGCCACGGCCATTGGGCACTTCCAGGAACATCGCTCGACCACGCGGATGCTGCTGCGCACCGCCACTCCGGCGGGCCTTTCAACTTTGCGCCGTTCCTTGACCCCGCCCAGCGCCAAGGTGCTGCGCGAACTGGTGAAGGAACGCGGTGTTGGCTGGGGCGTGCTGCTAGCGAATTGCCTGGCGCAGGCGCTGATTACGGTCGGCGTCGTCGCTTCGCTATACGCTGGTTACCTCAACCCCGAATTCCGCGTCACCGCGTCGCAGCTTTCCGCCGTGGTCAATGGCTTTGCCACGATCCTGCTGTTCGCCCTGATCGATCCGCAGCTGTCGGTGATGACCGATGACGTAGTTGAAGGCCGGGTCAGCGAGGCGCTGTTCCGCCGCACGATCGTGTGGATCAGCCTCAGCCGGTTGGCCGGCACCTTGCTGGCACAGCTCCTCTTCCTGCCGGCCGCTCAGGCCGTCGCCTGGGTCGCCAACCACGTTTGAGCCGCATCAGCCCTTTTGGTCGAGCTCGTCGTTTAGCCTCAGGCTGCAGCGCCAGAAGAAGAAGGCTGGGATCAGACCGAGCCAAGCCGCGCCGAACAGGACATAGCGGACAGAGTCTGCGCCGTACTCTGGCTTGAGCCACTGCGAGATCATCCCGAAGAACAGCGGCCCCAGACCCAGTCCGATCAGGTTCTGGCAGAACAGCATTACCGCTGCGGCAATCGCCCGCGCCCGCATCGGTACGAGGCCCTGGCAGCTGGAATAGCAGGGGCCATAGTACAGCGAATTCAGGATCGTCGGCAGCATCAACATCACCAGCGCGATCCGCCAGTCGGTCATGAAATAGGCCGTGAAGGCCATCGGCGCCGCAATCACCATGCCGATCGCCGGGGCGGTCATCACGTGGCGGCGGTTATGTTTGCCGAACCGGTCTGCCAGCCAGCCCCCCAGCCAGGTGCCAAAGGCGCCAGCCAAACCGCCCCACAGGCCGAACCAGAAGCCGACCTCGCCCGGGGTCAAGCCATGGCTGCGCTGGAAGAAGATCGTAGTCCAGGTTGCCTTGCCGTAAGACAGGAATGAAGCCGAGGAACCCGCCGCGACCAGCAGGATAAAGGCGCGCGATGAGAAAATGGTCTTGAGCGCCTCACCCGTGCCCAGCGTGGGCGCTGTCGATGCCATGCTCAGGGAAGTACCGTCCTGGCGCGGCTCCTTCAGCAGGAGCAGCACGATCAGCGCCAGCACCAAACCGGGAGCGCCGACCCAGATAAAGGCCCCGCGCCAACCGACCGTGTCAGCCAGCACCCCGCCGATCAGCATGCCCAGCAGGCCGCCGAGCGGAATGCCGAGCGAATAGAATGCCAGGGCCGAAGCCCGCCGCTCGGGCGGAACCTTGTCAGCGATCAGCGAATGCGCTGCCGGCGTGCAGCCAGCCTCGCCCACGCCGACGCCAATTCGGGCCAGCAAGAGGTGGGAATAGGTCGTGGCCAATCCGCACAGCGCAGTCATGCCTGACCACAAGGCCAAGGCCCCGGCGATCAACCGTCCGCGATGGGTGCTGGGCTTATCGGCAAAACGCGCGATGGGCAGGCCCAGCACGGTATAGAACAGCGCAAAGGCGATCCCGGTCATCAACCCGATCTGGGTATCCGACAGGTCAAGATCCTTGGCGATTGGCTCAGCCAGGATATTGACGATCTGGCGGTCAATAAAATTGAAGATGTAAACGACCAGCAGCAACCACATGGTCAGCCGGACCGAGTCTCCGGCACGCACAGACGCGGGGGCTCGCCCCGCCACGGCATCGCTCATCAACTATCCTCTCAGCCGGGCGATCTTGTGCCGCCGTGATTCCCATCTGCCAGCAAGGTGGCGGGCGGGACCGGCGGGGTCAACCCGGCTCAGCGGTAGAGGAGATATTGCGCTGAAGTTTCGGCCCAGGCCGCCTCATCGCGCGCGGCTATGGTTTCAAGATCGCCAGCCTCAGCCTGGGCATTATCGACCCATTCGCGCAAAGCCGGGCCGCCATTGATCACATCGATGGCCAGCCGATTGAACTCATACTCATACGGGAAATCGCGCCACAGCGCGTAGTCGGGATAGAGCTGCCGGATCGCTTTGAAGGCCAGCGCCTGAAGCCGCCAGGGGCGGAACGCGTGATGGCCGTAGAAGCTGCCCTCGGCATGGATCATCAGCCCGTTGCAGAGCGTCTTGGCGTGCTTGTGGAAGGTCGGTTCGAACCAGCATTCGCGGATCGCACAGCCCGCCAGCCACTGCGGAGCAAGCCGCTGCATCTCAGCATGGACCGCTTTCGCATCGACATCAGGCGCGCCAAACAGCACTTCGAGCGGGCGCGTGGTGCCGCGCCCTTCGGACAGGTTAGCGCCTTCCAGCATCACCGTGCCGGCATAGGCCCGCGCCATGTTGAGATTGGCAGCATTGGGACTGGGGTTGATCCAGACCCGATCCTGCGGCCAGCCCCACCCCGGCCCGGCTTCCGGCTGCCAGCCCTGCATCGTGATGACGCGGTAAGGCACGTCGAGCTTGTTTTCGGCAATGAACCACTGCCCCATTTCGCCAAGGGTCAGCCCGTGGCGCATCGGCATCGGCCCCGCGCCAACAAAGCTCTCCTGCCCGGGCACCAGCAAAGTGCCTTCGACCGGGCGCCCCGCGGGATTGGGGCGATCCAGCACCCAGACTTCCTTGCCGGTGCCGGATGCGGCCTCCAGCAGGTAAAGCAGCGTGGTAACGAAGGTGTAGATCCGGCAGCCCAGGTCCTGCAGATCAAACAGGAAGACATCAGCGGTCGACATCATCTGTTCGGTCGGGCGGCGAACCTCGCCGTAAAGGCTGAACACCGGGATCTTGTAATGCGGATCGAGTTCGTCCGCAGTCTCCACCATGTTGTCCTGCTTGTCTCCCTTGAGCCCATGCTGGGGGCCAAAGGCCGACGTGACGTTGATGCCTGCTGCGATCAGCGCGTCGAGCGAGTGAGTCAGGTCAGCGGTAACGCTGGCCGGATGCGCAACCAGCGCCACGCGCTTGCCCGTCAACGGCGCGCGAAGCTGGGGCTCGGCCAGCAGGCGATCGATGCCGAACAGCACGGTCATGCTCGCAGCTCCAGCGCGCGGCATTCGGTCGCGTGGAATTCCGGTGCGCCGGCTCGGAAAGCCAGCGCCCAGAACCGATTTACCCCGTCAGCATCTTCGATGATCCCGTTCAGCGCCACTGTGGCTGGAAGCGGCAAGTCTGACTGGATCTCGGCCGTCAGGAGCAGCTCGTTTTCACTGACTGCGACCGAAATCTCCACTTCGGCCGGGGCATTGCGCATGCCTTCGCGGAAGGCGTCGAAATCGTAGCAGGCCCAGCGGGTCGAGGGAGAAAGATTGAACTCGCGATAGCTGGTCCCGTCATGGCTCCAGAAGATTTCAAAACAGGTCGTCTTCCAGAGATTATCGAACCGGCCGGGCCCGTCCACTGCGGGTACCGCTATGCTGGTGACATCGCCGCGCGCGACAAATGTCACTCGGCAACCGCCGGGCGTGGGAACAATATCGGCCATGATCGACTGGATCGAACCGGGCGCGCAATCGGGGTGGAGGACCAGCTTTTGCATCGCTGCCTAATGCCCGCTGGCCGATCTTGCATCAAGCGGCACATCATGCGGCACTTGGGCTTGTCCGCAACCACTGCTATGGGCGCGGCGCAATGACTTACCAATCCAGCCTCCTGCGCTTGCTCGACGAACGTGGCTACGTTCACCAGATGACCGATGCCGAGGGCCTTGATGCCCTGGCCGCCAAGCAGATCGTGCCGGGTTATATCGGCTTCGATGCGACCGCGCCTTCGCTCCATGTCGGCAGTCTGGTGCAGATCATGCTGCTGCGCCGGCTGCAGCAGGCTGGCCACAAGCCGATCGTGCTGATGGGCGGCGGGACGACCAAGGTGGGCGATCCTTCTGGCAAGGACGAAAGCCGCCGGCTGCTGACAGCCGATGCGATTGACGGAAACATCGCCTCGATCCGGCGGGTGTTTGAGCGCTTCCTGACTTTCGGTGACGGCCCGAGCGATGCCATCATGGTCAACAATGACACCTGGCTGAGCGAGCTCGGCTATGTCGACCTGCTGCGTGAGGTTGGCCCGCACTTCACGATCAACCGGATGCTGACCTTCGATTCGGTCAAGCTGCGGCTGGAGCGTGAGCAGCCACTGACCTTCCTTGAATTCAACTACATGATCCTTCAGGCCTACGACTTCCGCGAGCTGGCGCTGCATCAGGGCTGCCGCCTGCAAATGGGCGGATCGGACCAGTGGGGCAATATCGTCAACGGGATCGAACTGGCCCGGCGGATGAACGGCGTCGAAGTGTTCGGCGTGACCACTCCGCTGCTGACCACGGCTGACGGGGCGAAGATGGGCAAGACCGCGGCGGGCGCTGTCTGGCTTAACGAAGACGCGCTGCCCGGCTACGATTTCTGGCAGTACTGGCGCAATGCGGATGACCGCGATGTCGGCAAGTTCCTGCGGCTGTTCACCGATCTGCCGCTGGACGAGATCGCCCGGCTCGAATCGTTAGAAGGCGCGGAGATCAATCAGGCGAAGATCGTCCTGGCTAACGAAGTCACGCGGCTGTGCCGCGGTGATGAAGCCGCAAAAGCTGCCGAAGCGACCGCTGCGGCCACCTTTGCTGGCGGCGGTGTTGGCGATGATCTGCCCGAACTGGCCCTGCCCGCTGGCGGTATCGGATTGATCGATGCCCTGATCGGGATCGGTTTCGCCGCCAGCCGGGGCGAGGCCAAGCGTTTGATCGCCGGCGGCGGTGCGCGCGTCGATGGCGAAAGTGTAACCGATGATTCGCACCACATTACGGGTGGTTCCGAAGTGCGGATTTCATCGGGGAAGAAGAAGCACGGAGTGCTGCGGCCAGCCTAAGTGGCTGCCTTTCTGGGCTTTCCATCGGTTTACTCTTTCTTTGCCTAATTCATGCATCTTGCAGCCTGTATCAATCTTGATGGAGGCGAACGGATCATGTCTTCGGGAGCACAGCTAACTGTCACCGACCTGCGCCGGGCTTCCCGTCATCCGGTCGATCACAAGGTCATCGCTGAACACCGCCGGTTGGGTGACCTGCACATCCACATCGTCAACATCTCTGCCCATGGCTTTATGACCGATGGGGAAATCGGGCTGGAACGCGGTGAGCGGGTGATCATCCGCTTGCCTGAAGTCGGCCGGATCGAGGCGCACATCATTTGGTCAGCCGGTGATCGTGCCGGCTTCCAGTTCGAGCGGATTATTCGCCTTGAGGACTTCATCAAGCTGATCGACAAGCTTCAGCCAAATCCGCGACTTCGCCCGACGCGCCGCTGATTAGCGAAGACCAGTTCCGATCGGGCTTCCCCAATTTGGACGGACGAGGCTTGATATAGTATAACATGGCGTCTAGAGGGCGCCCATGTTGAAAAACTCGTTGAGCCTCACCGCCCTCGCCTTCGCCTTGCTCCCGACCGCTGCCTTTGCAGCCGATGAACAAGGCGGTGATCCCCACGCCCAAGCGCATGAAGACGATCAGGGTATCGTCGTGGTCGGTCACCCGCCGGTCGATTTCAACCTGCTAAACAGCACTAGCACGATCGAGGGCGATAAGCTCGAGGTAAGCCTGCGGGGCCAATTGGGCGAAACCCTGGCGAGCTTGCCCGGCGTGTCAGCCACATCATTCACTCCCGGCGCTTCTCGCCCGGTTCTGCGCGGCTTTGATGGTGACCGCATCCGCGTGCTCACTGACGGCATCGGTGCAATTGATGCCTCCAGTGTCTCAGCCGACCACGCCGTTGTGTTCGATGCACTGACAGTGGACCATATCGACGTGTTGCACGGCCCGGCTGTGCTGCTGTTCGGCGGCCAGGCCATTGGCGGCGCGGTCAATGCTCTCGACAAGCGCATTCCGCGGACAGTGCCCGATGGTGTGACGTTTGATGCGCTGGGTTCCTATGGGACAGCGGCGAACGAGCGCGCGGCTTCTGCCGCTGGCCAGTTCCGCCTGGGCGACCGGTGGGCCGCCAGTATCGACGCCGGCTGGCGCAAGAGCGACGATCTGAAGGTTCCCGGCTTTGTTAACTCGCCAAGTCTGCGGGCCGATCTCTTGGCAGAAGCAGGCCGGTTTCGCGCTGCTGGCAACGCCGCCGAAGCGGCCGAGTTCACCGATCTTGCCAACCTGACCGGCAGGGTCCCCAACACCGCCGCACGCAGCACCACCTTCGGCGCAGGCGTGGCCTTCATCGATGCGGGCGGCAATCTGGGTATCTCCGTCCAGCGGCAGGACATGCGCTATGGCCTGCCTTCGCGACCCGGCGCTGGCGATCACGCAGCCGGAGCCCTTGGCGCGGCGCCCGTCTCAATCGATCTCGGCCAGACCCGCGTCGATTTGCGCGGCGCTGTTGAACTCGGTGAAGGCCTGTTCGATTCCATCCAGGTTCGCGGGGCCTTCGGCGATTATCAGCACGTTGAGCTTGAGGGCGATGAGGTTGGCACCACCTTCACCGGCCGCGGTGTCGAAGTCCGGGCTGACCTGGTCCAGCACAACAAGGGCGGCTGGCGCGGCCGCAGCGGCGTTCAGTATTTCACCCGCAATCTCTCCATCATCGGCGCAGAGGCTTTTGCCCCGTCGAATGATGTAACCCGCTTTGGCGTGTTCACTCTTCAGTCGCTGCGGCTGGGCGGCATCGAGCTTGAAGGTGCGGGCCGTTATGAACGCGCCACCCTGCGCGCATCCAGTGTCGGTTTCGACCGCGCTTATGGCCTGTGGAGCGGCTCTGCCGGCGCGACCTGGCGCTTTGCTCCGCGCTGGAAACTGGGGGCCAGCTATGTCCGCGGTGCCCGCGCACCCGCGCCGGAAGAGCTGCTGTCAGACGGCATGCATGTCGCCACCCAGTCCTATGAATTGGGCAATGACACTTTCCGGCCTGAAACCAGCAACGGCGGCGAAGTCTTCGTCCGTTATGATGGCGGCAGCTATAACCTGGCGATCACAGGCTATCTGACCGACTTCGACAGCTTTATCGCCGCCTTGCCCAATGGTGCAGAGAGAGACGGTTTCCCGGTCTTCGAATACAGCCAGGGCCCGGCCCGCTTTCAGGGCTTCGAAGCTTCGGCCGATGCCAAGGTCATGGAATGGACCGATGGCGGCCTGACGCTGGATGTTCAGGGTGATTACACCCATGCCGAACTGAAGGGCGCCGGCCCGGTTCCCCGCATCCCGCCCCTGCGCCTGCGCGGCGGAGCCGAGTTTGAATTCGGCAAGCTGCACCTGCGCAGCGAAGTGGAATGGAATGCCCGCCAAGACCGCGTTGCCAGCTTTGAAACCCCGGTCGATAGCTTCACTTTGGTGAACCTGTCTGCCGTCTGGCACCCGCTGGGTGATCAAGGCCCGCTGACGCTTAGCCTGGCGGCGAACAACCTGTTCAACGTCTCGGCCCGGCGCGCTGCATCCTTCACCCGCGATTTCGTGCCGCTGGCTGGCCGTGATGTCCGGGTGAGCGCGAAGCTCTCCTTCTGAGGAAAGAAGTTAGTCCCGGCTTGGCAAGCGACTTTGCCGCTGCCATGCCGGGCGCGTGAGCACACCAACCCATCCGCTGCAGATCCGCGATTATCGCCTGGTCTGGCTTGCGCGGTTCGCATCAGTTGCCGCCACTACCGCCATGGTCGTGGTCGTCGCCGCCCAGACATACCAGATCGCGCGAACCGAATACGGTTACGATACCAAGCAGGCCGCGTTCCTGATCGGCACTCTGGGCCTGGCGCAGTTCATTCCCTTCCTGCTGTTGACCCCGGTCGCCGGGTTAGTGGCAGACCGGATGGACCGCCGCCTGGTTGGCGCGGCTTCATCGCTGCTTGACCTGATTGTCGCGCTGACCCTTATCGCAGCCAACACGCTGGGGGTGATCAGCCTGCCGCTGTTGTTTGTCATGGCGGCATTGCACGGCGCGGCGCGGGTGTTCATCGGCCCGGCCATCAGCTCGATCGTCCCCAATGTTGTCCCCGCCGATATCCTGCCCAAGGCCGTCGCGACGGGATCGATCGCCTGGCAAAGCGCATCGGTGCTGGGGCCGGCCCTGGGTGGCTTCCTGCTCGCGCAGAATGACGCCCTGCCTTATACCTTCTCGGCCGTATTGTTGACGGTTGGCATCATCGCGCTGCTGTTCATCAAACCGCTGCCGGCCCGACCCAAAAGCGCCGAACCGCCGCTGCGCCAGATGGCCGAAGGCGCGCGATTCGTCTGGCGCGAACGGTTCCTGCTGGGGTGCGTATCGCTTGATCTGTTTGCTGTCCTGCTGGGCGGAGCGACGGCGATGCTGCCCGCCTTTGCCTATGACGTACTCCACGTTGGTGACGAAGGCCTGGGCCTGCTGCGCGCCGCGCCTGCCCTTGGTGCGGCGCTCTGCGCGCTATTCCTCGCCTTCTTCCCGCTTTCCCGCAACGTCGGGCCAAAGATGCTGTGGGCGGTGGCGGTATTCGGGGTGGCGACGCTGTCGTTCGGGCTATCGACCAGCTTCCCCTTCTCGCTCGCCATGCTGGCCCTGCTGGGCGGAGCTGATCAGGTTTCCGTCTTTGTGCGCGGCACCCTGGTGCAGCTCAACACGCCCGACGCGATGCGCGGCCGCGTGTCTTCAATCTCTGGCCTGGCGATTTCGGCCTCCAACGAACTGGGCGAGATGCAATCCGGCCTTGCTGCCGGGCTGTTTGGCGCGGTTTGGGCTGTTGCCCTCGGCGGGGTTGGCGCGATTGTGGTAACCGTTGCCTGGGCCATGCTATTCCCGGAACTGCGCCGGGCTAAGACCTTTGCCCCGCAATATCGACAAACCCCTCCCAAAGAAGGACCCATGCCATGAAGGCTGATTCCGTTCTCGCCACGATCGGCAACACCCCGCACATCCGCTTGTCGCGCATGTTCCCCAACCACGAAGTCTGGGTGAAGTCAGAGCGCGCGAACCCCGGCGGTTCGATCAAGGACCGCATCGGTGTGTCGATGATCGAAGCGGCCGAAGCCGATGGCAGCCTGAAGCCGGGCGGCACGATCATCGAACCGACCAGCGGCAACACCGGGATCGGTCTGGCGATGGCAGCGGCGGTCAAAGGCTACAAGCTGGTGCTGGTCATGCCGGAATCGATGTCGGTCGAGCGCCGCCGCCTGATGCTGGCCTATGGCGCGACCTTTGACCTGACCCCGCGCGAAAAGGGCATGAAGGGCGCAATTGAACGCGCGCACGAACTGATTGCCAGCACCCCGAATTCGTGGATGCCCCAGCAGTTCGAGAACGCTGCCAACATCGCAATCCATGTCCGCACCACGGCGCAGGAAATCCTGGCCGACTTTGCAGACACCCCGATTGATGCGCTGATCACCG
>CAZNFV010000079.1:0-10094 GCA_964572445.1 uncultured Novosphingobium sp.
TACGCCTCTTGCCGTGTCTGTGATTACGGGCGAGATGCTCGAACGGACCGGCTTCACCCAAGTGACCGAAATTGCACGGTTCGTCCCTGGGATCGCAATTGCCCCGCTCAACACCGCTCGCGCTACCGGGACCAAAATCCGCGGCATTTCGACGTTCAGCTTTTCCGACGGATTTGAATCAAGCGTCTCGACCGTGGTCGATGGCGTCGTGCTCGGCCGGGAAGCACAAGGCTTTAGCGATTTTCTCGACATCCAGTCGATTGAAGTGATCAAGGGTCCACAAGGTACCTTGTTCGGCAAAAATGCTTCCGCCGGGGTGATAAACATCCAGACAAACGACCCAAAGTTCGAATTGGGCGGCAATGGGGATATCAGCTATGGCAGCTACAATGCGGTCAAACTTCGCGGGACTGTAACCGGGCCAATTTCGGACAAGGTCGCTGTTCGGCTGACCGGGACCTATAGCCGCGGTGATGGCGTTCTGGAAAATGCCATTCCGGGTGAACCGGACATCAACAACCGCGAATCCTGGATGCTGCGCGGCAAGATCCTGTTCAATCCGATCGACGACCTTACGATCAAGCTGACCGGTGATATCGGTCGCGGCAACGGGCGCTGCTGTCTGCCGACCTTCCGGGTGGCGGGTGCAAACTCGGGGGCAATCCCATTTGCTACCAACACCGGGGTGCTGCAGCTGCGAAGTGCGCTGGCCGCATACGGGATCGTGGCCGGGCCGGGCAACCGTCAGGTGGCCGTGCGCGGCGACCGGATTGGAGAAAAAACTTCGGCCGGCGGTCTCGCGCTCAACATGGATTACACTTGGGGCGATACCACGCTGACCTCAATAACCGCCTGGCGCCAATGGGACATCGACGAGTTTAACGAAGCTGATGGTGTTTCCAACTCCAACCTCAATGACCGGAACGGGACTGCCGTGCAGACCCAGCAGTTCTCGCAGGAGCTGCGGCTGAACGGCGATGGAGGCAAGGTCCTCGACTATGTTCTGGGGCTCTACTACTTCAACCAGAACCTCGATGCTCAAGGCCGGGTCGATATTGGCTTTGGCTTGCCGTTCCCTCCATACTTCAACGTCCGGACGACGGCTGACCGCCGGGTTTCGACCGAAAGCCTCGCGGCATTTGGGGAACTGACCTTCAACGTCACCGACAAGGCATCACTGATTTTCGGCGGCCGCTACACCCATGACGTGCTGAGTGCCAACTACAAGCGCCGGTCGGTAGCGCTCAATCCGGCTGCGCCAACGGCCCCGTTCTTTGGTGCGGACGTCACCGGGTTCCAGGTGGTCCGCAACGACAACTTTTCGGGCCGGATCATCGGGCGTTACTTCTGGACCGACGACCTGATGACCTATGTCTCGTGGTCGCGGGGATACAAGGGCCCAGGGATTGACGTAGCCGAAAGCGTCAATGTCGCGGCAATCACGACGCCCGGCGGCTTGCCGGTGCTACCGCCGGAAATTCCTAGCTTGTGGGAAGCCGGTTTCCGGTCGGCCTTCTTCGAAAAGGCTCTGACGGTCAACGTGACGGCCTACGATCAGCAGATTCGCAATCTACAAACCATCACCAGCAATTCGGTCGGCGCAACGCTCAACCTCTCGATCGACAAGATCAAGTCGCGCGGGATTGAAGCTGAACTAATCCTCCGGCCTGCAGCGATCCCTGGCTTAACGCTTTCGGGCGCATATACGCTCAACGACGTTACCATCGACAACTTCGCCGCTCGGCCAGACCTTAAAGGCAAGCGCTTCCGCGACAACGCTCACGATTTCTATTCAATCGTCGGCGACTATCGCTTCCCGATTACCCAGTCGGGCTTCGGAGGATTTGCTCGAGCCGAATGGGCCTGGCAATCGGCCAAAAATACCGACCTTAACGGCGGGGCCTTTGCCAATGTCGACTCGTATGGACTGCTAAACCTGCGGGTCGGAGTAAATGCTCCGGAAGACCGCTATGGTCTGACCTTCTCGGTCGAGAACGTGACCAACACGGTCTATGCTAACTACATCCTGCGCAGCTCATATTCGTCGCTAGATGGCGCGACTGCGGCGCAGTTCATCGGCGACCCGCGGACCTGGAAGGTTTCGTTCCACGCCAAGTTCTGACGGCCTCGGCCGCAGAACCGCAGTGGCCTGCCCCGTCCTCACTCTCCGGGGCAAGGCCGCTGCGGCTATTTTAGCGGGATAGACGCACAATGATCACCGGCGTGCACCATATTGGCCTGGCCGCCTGTGATCTGGCCGCAGCCGCGCGGTTTCATGGCGGACTGATCGATGCTGACCCGTCACAGGTCCTGCTGACTGGCCTTAACTTGCGGATCGAACTGCACGCCACCGGGGAAACTCGCACCGCCGGCGCTGCGCCTGCACTAAACCGACCGGGCCTGCGTCATTACTGCGTCCAGAATTTCAATTGCGAAGATCTTGCTGCCAAGGTGCGCGCGGGCGGCGGGCAATTGATCGCGGCGCCGCTCGACCTGGGGACCGGCAACCAGTATGCCTATGTCCGCGACCCTGAGGGTAACATCCTCGAAATTGAGGGTCTGCCCTATGCTCCGCCCGAACAGGCCAGCTGGATCGGGCATATCGCTCTGGTGACCCGCGACATTGAAGCGGCCATCAATTTCTATGCTGCTCTTCTTCAGATATCGCCCCCCGTGCCACGTTTGGTCGGGCCATCCCCGGCAATTGACAGGATGGGTGGCCTCTCGGGCGCAGCTCTTCGCGGTGCATGGCTTCCGGCCGGAAACATTGCACTGGAATTCTGGCAGTTCGACAGCCCATCCTTCGCCGGTCCGGCGTCGCGCGAAGACTTCAGCGAACTCGGCTTCAGCCATGTTGCCTTTGAAAGCGACGATCCGGACCGGGACTTGGAACGGCTGCTGGACCTCGGCGCAAAGGTGCCGGCTGCCGCGTTTGGCGCGCTGGCAACGCCAGACGCTGCTTTAACACGGTTTGCCACCGGTCCAGACGATGTGTTGATCGAACTGGTGCGGATGGCCGATCCGGCGCTCGGGCTGAATGGACTGAGCGACCGCGCCGTAGTTGCCCGGATCGAAGAACGCTAGAAATCAGTAAGTTACATCGGGAAGATCGTGTAGCCGCCATCGAGCACGAGGCTTTGCCCGGTCATGAAGCGGGATTCCGGGGAGGCAAGATAGACCGCGATGCCCTCCATGTCTTCCAGCGTCCCGATCTTGCCAGACACGGTCCGGCGCAGTGGAGCCTCGCGGAACGCGGCAGGAGTGTCGAGCGACATTTCGGTCTCGATATAGCCGGGCAAAATCGCGTTTACGGTGATCTGCGCTCCGCCAAGCTCGATTGCCAGCTGGCGGACCAGTCCATTGACTGCTGCCTTCGAGGCAGAATAGCCGCTGCCAGGAATGCCGATCAGAGAAGCCACCGAAGACGTCACTACCAGTCTGCCGGGCTGCTTCGCCGCAACCATCGCGTTTGCTGCGACGCGGAAAGTGTTGACCACGCTGTGAAAGTTGAGATCAAACGTGGCGCGCCAGTCGTCTGGACTTTGACTCAGTACCGAACCGCGCACGCCGGAGCCGCCAGCATTGGCAAAACAACTATCGACCTGCCCGAAACGCCCGAGCGTGGCGGCCATCGCCGCATCGACCGCAGCGGCATCGGTGACATCACATGTCCAGGCTTCGGCCTCGGCGCCAAGCGCATGCAACTCGGCGCAGGCAGCGGCGTTGCGTTCGGAATTGCGGCCCCAGATTGCCAGCTTCGCGCCGGCCTTCGCCAGTCCGCGTGCCATGCCCAGGCCAAGCCCCATGTTGCCGCCTGTCACAACAGCGACATGACCTTTTAGATTGAACATGCCCTAAACTCCCTGGTTCAATTGCCGGTTTGGATCTGGGCCATTGCCAACCTCAAATTGAGCTTAGTGCTATTCATTATTATATAAATCGTCAATATGCGAAGCAGTCGACCGGAGGATTAGTGCCATCGCGGTCATGACCCAGTGAGACTAGGAAATCTCCTCGGCCCTCTTGGCTGCCAGCGCGGCCGCAATCTCGGCGTGGCGCACGCGGCTGATTGTGTAGGACGCCAGCATTACCAGCGAAACCAGCGCCAGGACCGCCGGAACCGGCCCCCAGATCCACACCAGCCGGGACTGCATCTCTGAGGGCAACGCCGCCAGTGCGCCGTGTCCCGAACTGGCCGGGAAACGGATCAAGTCGAGCGCGACACCCGCGACCATCACCCCAAGTCCTGTCGCTGCCTTGCCGGCAAAGCCCAGTCCAGCGAAGTAGAGACCCTCTCGCCGTCGCCCAAACAGGTGCTCGTGCTCGTCAGAGGCGTCGGCCATCATCGACGGATAGGCGACTTGGGCAAATCCCGTTCCGATCCCCGCGACAAACGAGTTGAACTGCATCGGGCTCAGCGCAGCCTCACCCAGTGGATGATACCATCCTGCCAGCATCAGGCCCTGTACTACCACCCAGTTCGCTATCAGCAGCAGGAAGCCGATGATGACTACATACTTCTTTTCCATGACGCGCTGCAGCGCCGGTGCACCAAGCACGCCGAGCAGAATTCCTGCCAAATAGGCATAGCCGATGAATTGGATCTCCTCGCTTTTGATCTGCCATACGAAAACAAAGGCGTGATTGTTCAGACTCATGTTCACGCCAATTGCAACGAAGGTTACCACCGCTGAAAAGAACAGCAGGCGGAACGATCGGTTGGCGAAGATTTCCCTCAGTTCCTGCGGCAAGCGGCGCAGCGTCGATCCCGGCAACTGCACGGGTTGGGGCAAGGACGAAGCATATCGTGCAGTCCCGGCACAGCACAGTGTCAGGCAAACCAGCAGGATCCCGGCCGTAGACCATCCAAAGCCGGGGTAGCCTTCTGGGCGTTGCAGCCCGCCGTCAGCAAAGAAGATTGAATAACCAATCGCAGTGACCACCACACCTGAACAGATGCCGGCGAAGGCCCGGTAGACAACGATACGGGTGCGTTCGGCGTAGTCGTTCGCCATCTCAGCACCAAGTGCGATGTAGGGCACATTGAAGACCGAGATGAAGCTGCGAACCGCAACTGAAAACGTCGCCAGCCAGACGAATAAGCCGGTGTTGCTGAGGCCGGCCGGCGGCGAGAACAACAGGCCCAGCGAAATGACGATAAGTGGGATCGAGCCGATCATCAGTGGCAAGCGCCGCCCCATCCGGGACTGGATGTTATCCGACCACGATCCGACGATCGGATCGACCAGCGCATCGAAGGCGAGGCTGACCGCAAGGGCCGCGCCGACCAGCGTACCCGATAGGCCCAACACGGCTGAATAGTAGAAGAACACGAAGGCGACGGCAGCATCGAACCCGCCGCTTTGGCCTGCCTGCCCCAAGCTATAAGCAAGCTTGACCATTAGCGGGGGAGCGGCTTCACCTGCTCTGGCCGATGGCGTTCCGGCTTCACTCAGCTGAGTTGCCACACTGCTCTCCCTATCATCCGGCTATTTCCGGTATCTGTTCAACCAAAAAGTCATTCACAGCTGCAGCGAAAGCCACCAGGTTTTCCCGGCGGACGTTATGTCCAGCCCCACTGATCCGGGCCATCCGCAGATTTGGATTGAGCATGGCGGCAGCTGCCGACGATTCTGGCGAAACGAGGCTCCCCAGACTGGACTCACCGCACAGCATGAGTGCCGGGCAATTGATTTGACCGAAAATGTCCTGCCACGGCTGGTTGGACACAGGCCATGCTGCAGGATCAACCTGTCGCTTGGCCTGAGTCCAGGCTGGAAATTCTTCGGCGTGCCAAGCAGGCGATTGTTCTCGGCCACGTGATGCGATGGCAGCATCGTCCAATGCTTGGAGTTCCGACACCTGCCGGTGAAACCGCTCGCGGCGTTCCGCCACCTCCGCTTCACTGGCCTGCGGAAGGAGCGGAGGATCCTCCATGATCAGGGCGCAGCTCCGTTCCGGCCAGCGCGCGGCGAAGGCCGCGCTCGCGAGTGCGCCGACTGAGTGGCCGATCAGCATGGCCCGGCCAATGGCAAGACCAGTCATCGCCTCGGCGATGTCGGACGCCGGATCAACGCTGGTCGCGCCATCATTGCGCGTGCTTGCACCATGTCCGCGGGCGTCGAGCAGGATCAGGTCCAGCTGGCGCGGCAGGCTGCCGATAAGCCGCCCCCAGCACAGTCCGTTGTCCGCCAAACCGTGCGAAAAGATGAGTGCTGGTCCTGACGTTTTGCGGCGATGGTAGGCAAGGTAACCGTCCGTCACCGCTACCCGGCCCTGCTGCCAGGACGCACTGTTCAATAATTCAACGTTCACCATGCATAGGCCTCTGGGGCCGGGCCGCAGGGCGGAAAAATAGCGTCGAGCTCTGCCAGAACTTCAGGATTGAGCTTCATTTCAGGAACATGCCGGATTGATTTCAACTGTTCCCGCGTGCGCGGGCCAATGATTGTTGCCGCCACCCCCGGCTGGTGCAGCGTCCACGCCAGCGCAACCGCGCCGGGAGTCTCGCCGAGCTTCGTGCACAGGGCTTCGAAGCGCGCAAGCTGGCCGGCGCGCGCAGCTCGCGCCGTCACGATCGCAGGGCTCTGCCGACGGGACCCCACTTGACTTGAACCGCCTAACAGCCCCCCAGCCAAGGGGCTCCAGGCAATCAAACCAAGCCCGTATTCCAGACAGGCTGGCAAAACTTCCAATTCAATGCGGCGTTCGACCAGATTGTAGATGCTTTGCTCGCAGATCAGTCCGAGGCGGTGGCTGGCCTTGGCCGTCTCGCTTGCCTGGGCGATCTTCCAGCCCGGGAAGTTGCTTGAGCCTGCATAGATAATCTTGCCCTGGACGATTAGCCGGTCGATCGCCTGCCAGATCTCCGCCATCGGCGCAGTCCGATCGATATGATGGAACTGGTAGAGGTCGATATGATCGACACCAAGCCGCCTCAGGCTGGCATCGCAGGCCGCCTGGATATGGCGCGCCGACAAGCCGCGCTCGTTGATCTCGCCTGACATCGGCTCGTAAACTTTGGTCGCCAGCACAACCCGTTCGCGGCGGGAGCTATCCTGGCGTAACCAGTTGCCAATGATGGTTTCGCTCGCGCCCACTCCCAAATCGCCGCCATACTGGTTCGCTGTGTCGATCAGGTTGATCCCCATATCCAAAGCCAGATCAAGGATCGCATGGCTTTCCGCCTCACTTGTCTTTGGTCCAAAATTCATTGTCCCCAGCGCAAGCGAGCTAATTCGCAACGCACTCCGACCGAGCCGACGATAAGCCATCATCACGGCGCCCACAGCGTCGGACCTGTGGTCAACACGGCACCCGAGTCCGCCACACAAAGCCGGCTGAGATATTGGGCACGGGGGGACAAGCGCAGGTGATCGGCTTTGCTGATCCCCGGAACCATCGGCTCGTGAAACCAGGGGGCGTAGAACTCGAGATTGGGGATGGCGCGCATTGCTTCAGAGAGGTTTGGGGTGCCGCCATGCCAGGCACGTACATCGCGGATCATGATCGCTCCGGCTGGTGCGGGACAAACGGTGCTAAGCCTCATCCATTCCGGTTCCTCGTCAAGCGAGGGAATAGGGGCGTGACTATTTTGAGTGCCGGGAATCTGCCGCGTCGGGCCGTTCAGTTTCGTCACATCCTGCGGCAAGAAGTTCACGCAGACATAAGGACACGGAAGATCGCGGATTGTCAGGCGTCCGGTTGGATCAAGGAATGAACTGAACCGCGAACTTTCGCCGCGCCAATCGCTGACATCAGAATGGAGCGGCTGGTATTCCAGCGCGCCAGGTAGACAAAAGTCTCCGCTGGCAGAGCGCAAGGCATAGTGGGGCGAGCCGAAAATGGCACTGACGACTTCGTCGACAAGCGGCACCTCAAGCAACATTTGCCATTCCGGACGGTGAAGCTGGCTGCGCGTCAGGCTTGAGCCGCCGAATGAATAGCGATGCGATCCGCGGTTACCGCTCCGGGACTCGTCAAGCGCGAGAATATCCTCTGCCACTTCGGCACAGCCTTTGGCGAGGAACGCGACCTGATTTTTGCTGAGCACATCAGCGATCACCACAAACCCGTCGCGCCGGAAAAGCTCGACTGCCCGGCCAATGTCGGCAGGCCGCAACACTTCAAGCCCGGCCAGGCCGGTGTTCGCGACCAGATGGTCTTTCAGGTTGGTGGTCAGAGCATCAGGCCCGGGACTGGTCACGCCCGATCCAGCGTTGGCTTCATGACCTGCACCGGACTGCCGAAATAGACCGCACGAAGAGTAATGTAGTCACAGATTGTCATCATCCGTCGGTGGCCGAGATATATCACAGATAGCTCCTCTCAGCGACCCAATCTTCGTTTCGGGGCACTGCGCCCACTTACCCGAATCTAGCCCTTTAATATATAGTCCGTCAATAATGGCGAATGAAGCGGAGGTAAATTACCTCTGGCCAGGGGCCTGCGGCGATGCATGCTGCAGCGCAATCCCAGCAGCCCAACGTCGCGGAAATCCGCGCCAGTAGTCCGGCTGCTCAGGCCCGGCTAAGGTGCCCATAGTGAAATCGCCAGGGATGACCGGCCATGATCCTGCATTGGCGTCTTCACAGGGCACGCCAAGATAAGCCGTCTTTGAGGCGTCGCGCTTGAGGTGCAGATCAAGAAAGGCGGTCAAAAAGTGCTGGTTGATCGCGTTAAGCCGGCTGCTGCGCCAGACTGGTTCGGCCAGGAACTCGCGCGCCACAAACGGCACCTCGGGGCCTAACACAAAGGGATCGCCGACAATGTTGTGGCGGGCCTCACGGTAAGTCAGCAAGTGCCGGTCAGCACTAACAAGATTGTCAAACAACCAGCAGACCCCGCCGTGGTGATCGACGACGTCGTCCGCACTTCCTGAAAAGATCATTGTTGGAACTGTGACGGAAGAGAGGCCCGCATCTGTCCAGGCGCGGCTCTGAGCCTGCCCGCCCCAAGGTGCGAAAAGTGCCAGGGCTTTGATCGAAGTTGGGCTTTGCGCAGCATCCAACAGCGCACATGCTTGAGCCGGCAGCTTGTTGGCCGGATCGTTGGCATAGGAGTAATGCGCGCCGGCAGTATGAAGCGCGCCGTACCCACCCATGGAATAACCCACCAAACCAATGGTCGTCATGTCAGCGCAAGCTGGCAAGCGAGCATCGCCAGAAGCTGCCAGTTCAGTGAGTGCTGCGATTACTCCCCGTTGGTCCAGGGCGCGATTGATCAGGACGTTGCCGAATGACAGCATGAACTCTGGCAAGTTGGTCACCGGTTGATCGAAATGGTCGATCGAAACTGCGACATAGCCGCGCGTTGCAATATGCTCGGCAAGCCGACTGAACTGGGTGCTCCACCCACCAAACCCATGAGAGAGGACGACAACGGGAAAGCTCTGATCTTTCACCGGCGGAGCATCGATCCTTGCAATGCCCTGAGTGCTCACATGCAGAACGGGATAACCCGGCAGATTCAATCGATGGTCATATAGGGCTGTCGGCTCTGCACCGGCGGGCTGCGCCGGATACCAGATCCGCAGTTTAATCCGACGCGTTTGCAGCGCCGCGCTTCCCGATGCCACGCCCGCAAGCGTTACTACCGGCTGGTCAGGCAAACAGAGATCCAGGAGGCAGGTGCCGATCGCCCAGTCGCCCGTGCGGCCCAGCTCTGGCGCTTCCACATCGACTTCCCCTGGCTGGCCCATCTGCATCCTGTCGACGTCCTTCACATGGAAGATTGGCGAAACCAACGTGTTTCAATCCAGCGGAGCTTAGCATCAAAGCAATCGGCCAGCCGCATGTCTGTATTACACGTATCGTCAATAAAGAAATGTTCGCGAACTGGCAATGTGGCATGCCTGTCAATCACAGACGGGCCTGAAGGCAGCCATTTGTCTTTAGGGCGTGATGCGCGCGGTCTAACGAAGATTTGAGGATGCTGTCAGCCTGACGCGCACCGGGCTCCGCCTCTGCTCTATCACGCAGTTTGATCCGAACTATGCTCGCGAGGCGAAGTGCTGCTAGCAAAACTGCCCGATAAGAGCAGTTCCAGCCGCCTGCGCGCCGTCTCTTTGCTGGGCTCGCTCGAAAATATGACGC
>CAZNFV010000080.1:0-10081 GCA_964572445.1 uncultured Novosphingobium sp.
GGAGATTCACCACCCGAACGAGATTGCCCAGAACCAGGCCTTCTGCTGCACCAATGGCCTGAACGTGCCGGCCAATTCGGGCGCGAACATCTGGATGCACAACAACTTCCTGGTCGAACGCTCGGGCAAGATGAGCAAGTCGTCGGGCGAGTTCCTGCGGCTGCAGCTGTTGATCGACAAGGGCTACCACCCGCTGGCCTATCGGATGCTGTGCCTCCAGGCACATTACCGCAGCGAACTGGAATTCAGCTGGGACGGGCTGCAAGCCGCGTTGGTGCGGTTGAAGCGCCTGGTGATGGCGGTCGATGCCCTTAAAGTCCGTCATGCTGAACTCGGTTCAGCATCCATCGCGCCAGCTGAGGGCGAAGCATGGACCCTGAAACAAGTTCAGGGTGACGAATTGGCGATCTTTGCCGATGAAGTGCTGAGCTTCGATCAGGCCATCGCGGATGATCTCAACACGTCGGTTGCGCTGACTGTGTTGGACGATGTTCTGGCCCGGAAAAAGGTTGAACCGGCAGCGAAGCTGGCCGTCGTTGCGGCAATGGATGCAGTGCTTGGGCTAAACCTGCTGAGCCTGTCGCGCGCCGAACTGCGCATCCGACCCAAGGTTGCCACCATCTCCGAAGCCGCAATCGAAGCCATCCTTGCCGAACGCAAGGAAGCCCGCGCCGCCAAGGATTTTACAACATCAGACCGCCTGCGCGATGAACTCGCTGCGCAAGGCGTCGAAGTCATGGACGGCGATCCGCTGGGCTGGGACTGGAAACTGGGAGACTGAGATGACCGTAGCCGTTCTGTCCGCGATTGCGCGCCCGATGCTGAAACCCTTGCTGCCCGACTGGATCGAGCCGCGCTGGTTCGCCACCACCGAAGAGCTGATGGAAGTGGCCGACCAGGCGGAAATCGGCTGGTTTGACCTCTACAAGAAAGAGGACATGGCCGAGGCAGCACGGCGCGGGGTGCGGCTGAAATGGCTTAACTCGATCTATGCCGGGCTCGATCATATGCCGCTGTCGCTGTTGCATGAGCGCGGCGTGACCGTGACCAACGGCGCGGGGATCAACGCCATCACCATCGCCGAATATGTCGTGATGGGGATGCTGACGATTGCCAAGGGCTACCGTGAAGTCGTGCAGGCCCAGGACCGGCACGAATGGCTGATGGATTCGCCGGGCAAGCGCGAACTGTTCGGCAGCAAGGCGCTGTTGCTGGGCATGGGCGCAATCGGTTCCCTGATTGCTGAGCGGCTGGCTCCGTTTGGCGTTGAAGTGACCAAGGTCCGCCGCACGCCAGGGCCCGATACGCTGGCGCC
The DNA here is from genome assembly GCA_964572445.1 of uncultured Novosphingobium sp. Taxonomy (GTDB): domain Bacteria; phylum Pseudomonadota; class Alphaproteobacteria; order Sphingomonadales; family Sphingomonadaceae; genus Novosphingobium. The sequence goes on from CAZNFV010000080.1 coordinate 1,316, forward strand.
CGATCAGTGGCGCGCCAAGCTGGGCGAATTTGACTGGGTGATCCTGGCCGTTCCCGCCACGCCTGAAACCGATGGCATGATCGGCGCAGCAGAACTGGCGGCGATGAAAAGCGATGCCGTGTTGGTCAACATTGCCCGGGGCACGGTGGTCGATCAGGATGCCCTGGTTGAGACATTGAAGGCGGGCCGCATTCATTCGGCCTTCCTCGATGTGACCACGCCAGAGCCGCTGCCGGCTGATCATCCGCTGTGGGACTTGCCCAACGCCCATATCACCATGCACCTGTCTGGCCGGGCGCAGGACAAGATGTTCGTCCGGGCGGTGGAACGCTTCCTGGTGAACCTGGAACGCTATCGCAAGGGTGAGGCGCTGGAACCGGCGATGGACCTGACGCTGGGTTACTAACCGTCTTCCAGCAGCAGCAATTCCAGTTCGAGCACCATGCGCGGTTCGGGCAGGGCCGTCTGATCAACTGAAACCACCAGAGCATCGGCCACCACCTGGCCGGGGATCGCGAATTCGTGATCGGGCAGGGCCTCGATTAAGCCTTCGGCCGCCGCAATCGCGTCGGAACCAGTGAAGGCCATGGCGACCGAATGCTTGGTGCCGGCAAAGGTGGCGCTGGCCCAGCTGCGCTCGCTATGCCGCAGCAGCTCAGCCTTGCCGCCCGCCAGATCGAACAGGGCGGTCAGGAGCGATAGCCACGGCCGGCGCCCCTTGCGCTGGGCCGATGCGGCGAGGGTGCGGATAATGGCCGGATCATGCTGCACGCTGATTCTCCCGATATATGTTCATGAAATGTTCCACTCGTGTTTCCGTCGCGGAGCGGGGCGTGCGGCCATTGCGCAGGTCTTGGACAAAGCGCGGATCATGCGCGGCCAGCCGGCCGAACTTGGTCCAGGGCATCCCGGTTTCTCGCAGGAATTGTTCGATCCGGCGGATCAACATGGCGGCGTCTCCATTGGTGGGGCTGGTCCGGTTCGAACGAATCGAGCGGAAGGCATGCACGTGTTCTCCCTGTCGAAATCCTAGCGGGTTATCCCCTTCGCATACGTGATTGACTCGGAAGGCAAATATTGACTAGCGTTGCCCCTCGACACATCGGGGGGAATCAATGTCCAAGATTGAAGTTCAGTTGGCGGCATCGATCATCCCCGATGATCACCAAGTATGGAAGTTTTCCCCCGGAAAGACCTACCGCTTCTACAATGCAGTTCGAGACGCAAGAAAAGCGTTTCTCGATATACGGGGCCTAGATCAACTTCCACGTGATCCATTTGAATGGGTTGATGACGATGTTCTAAAGGTAATTTCTGAGGATCGCTGGAATAGAGAGATTCAGAGCCGTCAGCGAGGCAACCAAGCCCATGGTTCGGAAGGCGTGTCCAAAGAAGATAGGAAGCGTCTCACTTATCTGAAGGAATTGATCTTTGAAGCCAAGCTGGGTGATCTCGTGGTCGTCCCAGTCGATGGTTATCGCAAGGAAGTACTAATCGGTGAGATTGTAAGTGAACCCGGTAAGGTTGACGAGATCATCGCCAAGGATGGAGAATTCACGTTCTCATACGTTGGCAGGCCGGTCCGCTGGCTAGCCGGGATCGAAAAACGCAAGCTTTCGGGGGCTCTCCTTGAAAAGCTCCATAGCCCTACCGCGATGTTCCTTCTGGGTAAGTCAATTCGGCATGAAATCTACGAGTTCGCTTACGGAGATTACGTTTTTGACGGTGAGTTTGTCGCGAGCTTCCATGTAGGCAAAGACAAATTTACAGCCGAAGATAGCGCCGTAGTCTCGGTCTGGTTTAACGCAATCGAGGTTCTTCAAGATTCGATTGATCGAGGTAAGACTGGCAACCTACCGGAATCGTTTTATGCGATGGGTCTAGAAGCGCTTGCGGATGCGCGCGCCTCTGAGCTGAATATCAATGTCAACTCCCCAGGCTCCTTCTCGTTCAGATCCAAAGACCCCTTCGCATTGGCGCTTGTTGCTTTGTTCGCGCTATCTGCCTGCTCGCCCCAGCAGGTCGTGAATGACCAGGTTACTGTGAAGTTGAAAACCGTTGGCGGCGCTGGTCATGGCTGCCAGCAACAGATCGAAGATTCAGTGAAGGCAATGGCTGGGGCGCTCGGTGCCAAGCGGGCAGAGGATATGTGCAAACTTGGCGTCCGTGCAGCGAATGATGCCAAAATGACTGTCTCTGCGACCTTGAAACATTAATCTTTCGGGCGCATTATAAGACTATGGAGATCGCCTTGCCTCGCATCGGTGACCATGCCAAGCGCTCATGGGGCTGGGCACGCAAGGCAGTGTCGAGCGCAGTCGGCCTTGTTCTTTTAACTGCCGCCGTAACTTACCTCATAACCGTTCGCGCCAATTCAATCAACGCTGAGCAGCAGCAGCATCTGGCAGCGTTGCAACAGTTCATAAGCACGGGCGCTGACGTGGATGCAAACGTTACGGATTTGGTCGATGCCGCTGGTGATCGCAGCGATGTTGAGATTGCAAAACGTAACGTTCGCCACGCGATTGCCGCTCATGCTGCGGCGGCCAAGAGTGTAGAGGAGGTTGTCGGTAGAGCAAACATAACCGCCTACATTGATGGACTTGGGAAGCTCCGAACGCTTGTCGATGATAGCAATGATCCGGTAGCGGCTCTACAAACCTCACAGGCCCGGTTCGACGTAATGCACAACCGCACCTTGATCGTCGCGGAAGCTCGAAAGCACATCTACTGATGATCAGCCTCAAGGAAGCCCGAGAAGCCGGTAAACTCGACCAGTTCGTTAAGGAACACAAAGGCGAGAAGGGCGACCCTGACGCCCTCAATCGGACTTTGGCTTCAATGGCCCATAGTTCGAAAGAAGCTCCGCCAACATCGCCTCCGGACGCTCACGACGATTGAAGCGGAACTCCGCTTCCTTAGCATACTTCCACAGGTGCTTGCCGCTCACGTGAATGTGGGTGCCGCTGATGGTCCGCTTTAGCTGCGCCCAAAAGCCTTCGATGGTGTTCACGCCCACGCCTTCGCGGACATACTCGCCAGCGCGATGGTTCACCCGCTTGTGATCGAAGCCCTTAATCACGAGCCGGTCATAAGCGGCGAACTCGTCGGTGTGGACTTCGGTGCCGGGCTTCACGTGCTTTTCGATGTGCGGGACGAGCTTCGCACCGTGGCGGCTTGAAACGACTTCGGTAACAACATCCCCGCCGCGCTCGACCATGCCGAAAACGACAGTCTTATTGGCCTTGTAGCCACTGCCAGCACCGCGCGCCTCGCCGCCGATGAAAGTCTCGTCGGCTTCCACAACCTTGCCGGGGCCGCCGATCTGCCGGTCGCCATCGACCTGGGCCATGTGCTTGCGGATTTCGTCGGCCATGCGCCACGCGGTTTTGTAGGTCACCCCAAGCTGGCGCTGCAATTCCTTCGCCGCCACGCCGTTCCGCGTCGTGGTGAACAGGAAGATCGCATAGAACCACATTTGCAGGGGAGTGCGGGTCTTGGCGAAGGGCGTCCCGACAGTGGGATGCAGGTGATGGCCGCACCACTGGCACGAGTAAGCGCGCTCCGCTTTGATGCGAAACCACTTCGAGGGACGCTCGCACTTTGGGCAGGAAAAATCCTGCCCGAAACGAATGTCGAAAAGGTGCTGCAAACAAGCCTCGTCGTCGGGGAACTGGCGAAAGAATGCAGCGATGGTTTGCGGCTTCGTGTTCATAACGCAGGATTTATCCTACAGAATTACGTATGTCAAGGGGATAAGTGGGAAATCCTACTTGTCTAGGAAAAATACATCGCGTAGGAATAATTCATGGACACCACCGACCCGCGCCAGCGATTGCTCGATCTCGCCACTGAACGCGGGGCCAGTCTTGCGGCTTTGTCAGACCTGATCGGAAGAAATTCCACTTATCTTCAGCAGTTCATCCGCAAGGGCAGCCCGCGCAAGCTGGAGGAAACCGACCGGCGGACACTGGCCCGGTTCTTTGGCGTGGACGAATCGGAACTCGGCGCGCCAGAGGAATTTTCCTTTGCTCAACCGGTTAAATCGGCCCGGGGAGATTGGGTCGACGTACCGCGCCTGCCGCTGGGGGCGTCGGCCGGGCCGGGTGCGCTCGCGCTGGAGGAGCGGCCGATCGGGGCCTTTCGTTTCTCTAACCGTTGGCTGCGCGAGCAGGGGCTTGATCCTCGGATGCTTTCGGCCATCCGGGTCGAGGGCGATTCCATGGAAGGCACGCTGCGCGATGGGGATGAAATCCTGGTTGATCGCAGCCCGCGGCCGTTGCGCGATGGCATCCATGTGATCCGGACCGGCGATGCATTGCTGGTCAAACGGATCGACCTTGGCCGCCCCGGCACGATCACGCTGGTCAGTGACAATCCCGCCTACCGCCCAATCGAACTGCCACCGGAAGATGTTGAAGTGATCGGCCGCGTCGTTTGGAAAAGTGGCCGGCTGTGATGGAGCGGCTCCGCGCCTGGGCACGTGCACTGAAGCATGACGTCATGGCGCTGTGGCTGGCGGCGCGCGATCCGCGGGTGCCGCTGCTGGCCAAACTGCTGTCCGGGCTGGTGGCGGCTTATGCGCTCTCGCCGATCGATCTGATCCCGGATTTCATTCCGGTCCTGGGCTATCTTGACGACCTGTTGATCGTGCCGGCGGGGATCTGGCTGGCGGTCCGGCTGATCCCGCCGCCGGTGCTGGCGGATTTGCGGACTCAGGCGCTTGATCGCCAGCGCCCGGTTTCGCGCGGCGGGCTGATGCTGGTCGTGGCTATCTGGCTGGCCCTCAGCTGGGCCGCCTGGGCCTCGTGGCAAGCGCGGGTGGTGAGCTGATCAGCCAGCGGCGAACAACGCCGGACCCAAGGCGCTCCACCACGCGCTGCCACGCGTCAAAGCGGCATGCTCTTGCATCTGGCCGCCGCCCGGTTCAAATCCACCCCATGACCGAAATCAAAGCCGAACCGCCGATGCGGGTGGGGATCGTCCCCGTCACGCCGCTGCAGCAGAATTGCTCGCTGATCTGGTGCACCAAGACCATGAAGGGTGCGCTGGTCGATCCTGGTGGTGATCTGGACCAGCTCAAGGCGGCGGTCGCCAAGTGCGGCGTGACCATCGAAAAGCTGCTCGTGACCCACGGTCATCTTGACCATTGCGGTCAGACCGGCATCCTGGCCAAGGAACTGGGCGTGCCGATCGAAGGCCCGCATGAGGATGACCGCTTCTGGATCGAGCAACTGGCGGCCGATGGCGGCAAGTACGGCATGCACGCCGAAACATTTGAACCGGATCGCTGGCTAACGGATGGCGACACGGTGACCGTTGGCGAGCTGGAACTGGATGTGATCCATTGCCCCGGACACACGCCGGGCCACGTGGTGTTCCATCATGCGCCGTCGCATTTCGCGATGGTCGGGGATGTTCTGTTCGCGGGATCGATCGGCCGGACCGACTTTCCCAGAGGCAACCATCAGCAATTGATCGATTCGATCACCCAGAAGCTGTGGCCGCTGGGTGAGGACGTGACCTTTGTTCCCGGTCACGGCCCCACCAGCACGTTCGGTGCTGAGCGCAAGACCAATGCTTACGTCAGCGATTATATTCTCAGCTGATTACATCTTGCCGAGTACGATCAGCACGGCGACCACGGCCAGGCCAAGCTGCGTCAGCATGGTGGTCAGGGTGCCGACCATGCGGCCCTTGGCGAATGCGCCCGTGCCATCCATGCCCAGACCGTGGCCGACGCGGCCCAGCATGTAGACACCGCCAACGATGGCGAGCCACTGGCCACCCTTGCTGGCCAGTTCGATCCCGGCGATCAGGATCAGGACCCAGGGCGTGTTCTCGGCAAAGTTCAACTGTGCACGCATCCGGCGTTCCAGCAGCTCGTTACCGCCGGTGCCAATGCTGATCCCGGCCTTGCCGCGGACTTGTCCGCAGCGGATGCCAAGCCACAGGTTGATGATGGCTGCAGCTGCGGCCAGTGACAGTGTAGTGGGTAACAACATATTTCTCTCCCCTATTAGTGCGGCAAGGGGCAGGACGGAGCTTGCAACGCCCGCGAAATTCGCTATGGACGCGCCTTCGCAGCCGCCGGCCCCTTGGTCCAGCGCGGCATCATTACTCGACCATACGAATTTCAGGAACAGGTGCCTCGATGGCTGTCCCCAAAAGAAAAACGAGCCCGTCCCGCCGGGGCATGCGCCGCAGCCACGATGCACTGACTGTGGATGCGTTCCACGAGTGCTCGAATTGCGGCGAGCTGAAGCGCCCGCACAACCTGTGCACTGCCTGTGGCCACTACAACGGTCGCGAAGTCATCGCCGTTGGGCTCTAAGCCCAGTTAACGGGGGGATAGCGCAATGAGTTTGCCGCGTATCGCTGTCGACGCGATGGGCGGCGACGAGGGCGTGCGCGTCATGATCGAAGGCGCCGCTTTGGCGCGCCGCGATCACGATCGCTTCAAATTCCTGCTGGTTGGCGATGAAGAGCGGATCAAGTCCGCGCTCGAAAACCATCCCAACCTGCGCGCTGCCTCTGAAATTCTGCATTGCGATGATGTGGTGTCTGGCGATGAAAAGCCGACTCAGGCGCTCCGCCGGGCGAAGACCACGTCGATGGGCCTGGCAATCAACGCGGTAAAGACAGGCGCCGCTGGCGCTGCTGTCAGCGGTGGCAATACCGGCGCGCTGATGGCCATGGCCAAGCTGGCGCTGCGGACGATGCCGGGAATTGACCGGCCGGCGCTGTCTGCGCTGATGCCAACCTTGGGCGACAACGACGTTGTCATGCTCGACCTTGGCGCCAACACTGAATGTGATGCCCGCAACCTGGTGCAGTTTGCCATCATGGGTGCGGCCTATTCCCGCATCATCACCGGGCGCGACCGCCCGCGGGTGCGGCTGCTCAACATCGGCAGTGAAGAAAACAAAGGTACCGACGTGCTGCGCGAAGCCGCAGCCCAGCTCAACACCCACAATGAACTTTCGCTGCAGTTCGATGGTTTTACCGAAGCGGACAAGATCAATCGCGGCGATGTTGACGTGGTGGTTACCGACGGTTTCTCAGGCAATATCGCGCTCAAGGCGATTGAGGGCACGGCCCGGTTTGTTGGTGATTTGCTGCGCCGGTCATTTGCATCGTCGCTGCGTTCGAAGGTCGGCTTTCTGATCTCACGCCCGGCAACCGAACTCATCAAGCATCATCTCGATCCGAATAATCACAACGGCGCCGTGTTCCTGGGACTTAACGGGATCATCGTGAAAAGCCATGGTTCGGCATCGGCGCTGGGCGTAGCCAATGCCGTTGCGGTCACTGCGCGGCTGCTGGAAGAGCGTTTGACCGAACGGATCGCTGCTGAGCTTGAGCATTTCGGCGCCGAATCGATCCGCAGCGGCGGCAAGGTGGCAGGGTGATCCGCCGCGCTGTCCTGGTCGGTACAGGGTCCGCGCTGCCCAAACGGGCTGTTTCCAACCTTGAGCTATCCGAACGGGTCGAAACCAGCGATGACTGGATCGTAGAGCGCACCGGCATTCGCTCGCGCTATATCGCCGGCGAAGGGGAAACTACCGCCAGCCTGGCGACCGATGCCGCCCGCGCCGCCTTGGCTGCAGCGGGCCTTCAGCCAGCTGACATCGGTCTGATCATTCTGGCGACCTGTACCCCGGACCAGACTTTCCCAGCTTCGGCAACGATCGTGCAAGATCGCCTGGGCTGCCACGGCGGCATTGCCTTTGATGTGGGGGCGGTCTGTTCCGGCTTCCTCTATGCCGTCAGCGTCGCTGACGCGATGTTGAAGACTGGCGCCGCCGATCGCGCACTGGTGATCGGTGCCGAAACGATGAGCCGGATCCTCGACTGGGAAGACCGCACCACTTGCGTGCTGTTTGGCGATGGTGCGGGAGCGATTGTGCTCGAAGCGCGGGACGTGGCCGAAGATGGCCCGGGGATCATTTCCAGCCGGCTTCATGCAGACGGTGCCCACAACGAATTGCTCTATGTCGATGGCGGGCCTTCCACCACCGGAACTGTCGGCCACATCCGTATGAAGGGGCGTGAAGTTTTCCGTCATGCGGTTGTGAACCTCGCAGGCGTTCTGGAAGAGGTGCTGGGCGATTCGGGCTTCTCGGCGGAAGATATCGATTGGGTCGTACCTCATCAGGCGAACCAGCGAATCCTGGATGCAACGGCCAGAAAGCTGGGGCTGCCGCCTGAAAAACTGGTCGTGACAGTCGATCGCCACGCCAATACTTCAGCGGCCTCTGTGCCCCTGGCGCTGGATACTGCAGTTCGCGACGGGCGGATCAAACCGGGTGACCTGGTCATGCTAGAAGCCATGGGTGGCGGCTTTACCTGGGGCGCCAGTTTGCTGCGGGTCTGACTTTTCCCCGATTCAAAGCAGCCAGTTTCAAGCGCTTTGATTGCATTCCTACCAAATTGTGATATTGCGGAACCTTGGGTCGTGCTTTTAGTTCTTCGAGGGGAGAAAGGCGCAATGCGCTCTATGCACACATTGACCCGAGCCGACCTTGCTGAGGCGATTAACCGTAAAGTGGGTTTGTCCCGCTCGGAATCGCTCGGCATGGTGGAAGCGATCCTCGACCATATGGGTGATGCTCTGGAAAAGGGCGAGAATGTAAAGATCTCCGGGTTTGGTACGTTCCTGCTGCGTGACAAAGCGCAGCGGATCGGCCGCAATCCCAAGACCGGCATCGAGGTGCCGATCACGCCGCGGCGTGTGCTTACGTTCCGTGCCAGCCAGATGCTGAA
>CAZNFV010000081.1:0-8062 GCA_964572445.1 uncultured Novosphingobium sp.
GAAACCGCCGGCGGAATACTTGATCACTTCGCTCTGCGTCACGCCTTCCAGGTCAGAGGCGGTGCCGACGATGGTATAGGCAATCAGGTGGGGCAGGTGGCTGGTCACGGCCAGAACCAGATCATGGTGCTGGGCATCCATCAGCTCGACCTTGGCGCCCAGTCCCTCCCAGAAGGCCGATAGCGCCGCGACCGTGGCGGCGTCGGCGCCTTCGGGCGGGGTGATGATGCACCAGCGGCCATGGAACAGGCTGGCGAAGCCGGCGTCTGGCCCGGACCGCTCGGTCCCGGCCACCGGGTGAGCGGGAATGACGGTGTTGTCCGGCAGAGCCTTGGCTAAGGCTTCAGCAACGCTTTGCTTGGATGATCCGACATCGCTGATCACCGCGCTGGCGGGAATGGCGTCGGCCAGTTCTGCCGCCACTTCACCAATCGCCCCCACGGGCACGCAGAAGATGATCAGATCGGCCTCGGCCACAGCTTCGGCGCCCGTTTCGCAGACCTTGCCGACAAGGCCGCGCTCGGCGGCGCGGGCGCGGGTTGCGGGATCGCGGTCCCAGCCGGTGATGGTCACGCCCGGCAGGCTTTCCTGCACCGCCAGACCGATCGAACCGCCCAGCAGGCCCAGGCCAATGATCGCGACGCGTTCAAAGCTCATCGCGCGGCCTCCGCCAGATCGCGCAGCGCGGCGGCGATCGCGTCCGTTTGTTCGGCCGTGCCAATGGTGATGCGCAGCGCATGGCCCAGCCCCTGATTGGGCAGCCAGCGGACGATATAGCCGCGCTCCGCCAGCCCGTTATATGCCGCCTCGGCGCTCAGCGCGCCTTCGAACAGTACCAGCAGGAAATTGGCTTCGCTGGGCACGGCGCGCAGGCCGTGATTGCCCAGTGCCTCGATCGCGGCAGCAAAGCGGTCACGTTCGGTGCGGTTGTGATCTCGTGAGGCGATGACGAAGGCCTGATCCGCCACGGCAGCCAGCGCCATGGCCTGGCCGCTGTTGGTCACATTGAACGGCCCGCGGATGCGGTTGAGCGTATCGATCAGTCCCGGAGCACCGGTCGCCCAGCCAATCCGCTCACCCGCCAGGCCATAGATCTTGGAGAAGGTGCGGGTGACCAGCACGTTTTGATGCGCGGCGGCGAGGGCGAGACCGTGATCGTCCTGCTCTGGTGTCAGGTATTCGGCATAGGCCTGATCGAGCACGAACAGGACGTCTGCCGGTAGGCCAGCATGGAGCCGGGCCACTTCGGCGGCGGGCAGATAGGTGCCGGTCGGGTTGTTGGGATTGGCCAGATAGACCACGCGAGTCCGCTCGGTCACCGCCGCCAGCAGGGCATCGACATCGGTGCCATAATCCTGGTCTGGCGCTTCGATGGGAACCGCGCCGCAGCGCCGCGCCGCAATGTCGTAAACGACAAAGCTGAAGCGTGAGAACAGCACTTCGTCGCCCTGGCCAGCATAGCCCTGCGCCGCCAGGTTGAGCAGTTCGTCCGAGCCGGTGCCCAGCACGATCTGCGCCGGATCGATCGCATGCATTGCCCCCAGCGCCTCCCGCAGGGCAGTGCTGCCCGGATCGGGGTAAAGACTGGGCATTTGCGCCTCAGCCCGCGCCGCCAGAGCCGCGGAACTGGTACCGAGCGGGTTTTCATTGGCGGAGAGCTTGACCAGCGGCCGACCGTCGGCGCCGGCCGCCTTGCCGGGGGTGTAGGCGTGGATCGCTTCGATCCAGGGCTTGGGAGCTGGCGCTTTGATCATGATGCGCTGCGCATAGGGGAAGGTGGGTAAGAAGAAAAGTACGGCCCTTCGACAAGCCCAGGGAAGCGGGTTTGACAACATCTCTTCAAACTAAGCCCGCCCGTCCTGAGCCTGACGAAGGACTGCATTTTCTTCTGATCCCAAGTAGTCAGATTGACACCGCCCGTCTCCTCCCCCAATCCCCCCGCCATGGCCGATGCCGAAGCCTTGCTGGCCCAGAGCCACGTGCTGGAACACGCCCAGCCGCTTGCCCTTGATGGCGGGCAGGCGCTTGATAGTGCGCGCATTGCCTATGAAACATACGGCACGCTCAACGCCGAAAAGTCCAACGCGGTGATGATCTTCCACGCGCTGACCGGCGATCAATGCGTTGCCAGCCCCCACCCGATCACCGGCAAGCCCGGTTGGTGGCTGCGGATGGTCGGACCGGGTAAGCCGATCGATACGGACCGGTTCTTCATCATCTGCGCCAACGTGCTGGGGGGCTGCTATGGCTCGACCGGGCCAGCCAGCCTGGCGCCTGATGGCAAGCCCTATGGCATGCGGTTCCCGGTCATCACGATCCGCGACATGGTGCGCGGGCAGGTCGGCATTCTCGATGCGCTGGGGATTGACCAGCTCCATGCCGTGGTCGGCGGATCGATGGGCGGGATGCAGGCGCTGTCCTTCGCGGCCAACTGGCCTGAGCGGACCCGCGCTGCGCTGATCATTGCCAGCACCGCGCGGCACACGGCGCAGAACATTGCCTTCCATGAAGTGGGCCGGCAGGCGATCATGGCCGATCCCAAGTGGCTGGGCGGCGATTATTATGCGACCGGCAAGGGCCCCGATAACGGTCTGGCCGTGGCCCGCATGGCCGCGCACATCACGTACCTTTCGGAAGAAGGGATGCATGAGAAGTTCGGCCGCAAGTTGCAGGACCGTGATCATAAGACCTTTGGTTTCGATGCCGATTTCCAGGTCGAAAGCTATCTGCGCCATCAGGGGCTAAGCTTTACCGATCGGTTCGATGCCAATTCCTATCTCTATATTACTCGCGCAATGGACTATTTCGACCTGGCCGAAGAAGTTTCCGGTGGTGAAGGGGGCGGGCGGCTGGCCGATGCTTTCCGCACCAGCAAGGCCCGGTTCTGCTTGGTCAGCTTTGATACGGACTGGCTTTATCCAACCACGGAAAGCCGCACGATTGCCCATTCGTTGAACGCGGCCGGTGCGCCGGTCAGTTTTGTCGAGCTTTCTGCCCCGTTCGGGCATGACAGCTTCCTGCTGGACGTGCCCGCGCTGGACCGGGTTATTGCCGGGTTCCTGAAACAATGAGCATGCTGCGCCCTGACCTTGCGGTGATTGCGGCCAACGTCGCACCGGGCAGCCGGGTGCTGGACGTTGGCTGCGGCGATGGCGCGCTGCTGGCGGCGCTGCGTGATGGCAAACAGGTTGATGCCCGCGGCATGGAGCTGGACTCCCATGGCGTGGCCGAATGCGTCGCGCGGGGCCTCTCGGTGATGCAGGGCGATGCCGATAGCGATCTGGTCGATTATCCGGATGCGGCTTTTGACTATGCAATTCTGTCGCAGACGTTGCAGACGACCAAGCGTCCGGATCAGGTGCTGGACCAGCTGCTGCGGGTGGGGCGCAAGGCCTTTGTCAGTTTCCCGAACTTCGGACACTGGCGGGTTCGGGCCAGCCTGCTGTGGCACGGGCGGATGCCGGTGACCCGGCTGTTGCCGGTGGCCTGGTACGAAACACCCAACATCCACCACGTGACGGTCAGCGATTTTCGCGATCTCGTCGCGGCCAAGCACCTTAGCGTGGAAGGGGCGTGGTTCCTGTCAGGGGATAAGCGGATCAGCGCTGCGGCGGCCAGCTGGCGTGCCGAACATGCGGTGTTCCTGCTTTCGCGCAGCGGGGCGTAAGCCGCCCGGCACTGGGTTGGCCCCGGACGGCCACTGGCGCGCCCGGGTGCCGGCTATTCAGACAATTACATCCGGTGCAGTGCGCACAGCTTGTTGCCATCCGGATCGCGCAGATAAGCCAGGTACAGGTTCATGCCCGCGCCTTCGCGCACGCCCGGGGGATCTTCGATCGCCTTGCCGCCAGCGGCCAGACCAGCAGCGTGCCAGGCATCGCATTCAGCCGGATTGGCCATTGCAAAGCCCACAGTCATGCCGTTGCCGGGGGTAGCACCTTCGCCGTCGATCGGCTTGGTCACCAGGAACAGGCCGCCGTTGTGCATATAGATCAGGCGGCCCTTGGGGTCGACGATCCCGGGCTTGCCGCCCATCGCGCCGAACAGCGCATCGTAAAACTTCTTCGAACGATCAATGTCGTCCGCGCCTACCATCATGTGGCTGTACATGGCCCTTGTTCCTCTCTCAGGTTGCCGGAAGCAACCTGTTTAAGCGCGCGCTTAAGAAGGTCAATCGTTTCGCACGAGCGCAGCAAAGCGGACCGCATTCGTAAAGGCGGCAGCGCGCAGGACGCGGCGTTCCTCGGCTTCGGCATCGCGGCCCCACTGTTCGGCCTGCCATTCTTCTTCCAGCTCGGCAGCGATCCACAGGGCACCGGCATCCGCATCGGCTTCCAGTGCGGCCAGGCCAATCACCAGCGAGGCGGCAAGCGAGGTCAGGGTGTGGAGCGCGGCGAGGGTAAAGGCGTCCAGGTGGGCCAGCTGCTGGTCCATCCGGGCCAGCGTCGCGGCGGGTTGGGCGCGGTGGATGATCCCGCTGATCCGCTCAAACTGCACACCATAGCGCGCTTCGGCTGCGGCCAGCAGCGGCTCCCACCGCTCAAGCTGGCGGGCATGGAGCGGCTCACGCGATTCAGCGCGGTAACACAGCGTATCGGTCTCAGCGAACCCGAGCAGCGTGGTGCGCAGCGCGGCCGGATCGGCCGCGACGACATCGATCGCATAGTCCGCCATGTCGCGCAGCATGAAGCTGGCGGGGACAATGACCTCTTCCTGCGCGGCCCATTCTGCCGCCAAGGCAGTGGCCAGCGCCGCGGTCGGCACGACCTGCTGATTGCCAGCAGCGGTTTTAACCCCGCGTCCGTCTAGCTGAACCTGCCAGCCCCCGGTGACGGGGGCCGCTGTGGCATCCTTGTAAAAACGCTTCATTGCGGCGGTGTCTTCCATTTGCGGGCCAGCAGGAGCGGTGCCAGCATCGCTTCAAACAGGCCGGCGGCGGCGAGCACGAACCCGGCCTCGCGCGGCAGATTGATCCGCCCGTTCATCACCAGCAGGCCGATCAGCACCAGTGCAACGCCGCTGATCCGCACCAGCTGGATAATGATGAAACGATTGCGGGCGCGGGTATCGGGATCGGTCATGACAGCAGCTCCAGCAGGTGCAACGGGGTGCGGGCCACGGCTTCGGCCCCGGCTTCAGCCAGTTCCGCAGGCGTGTGATAGCCCCAGTCAACTCCCAGCGCGCGGACCCCGGCATTGACCGCCATGATCATGTCATAGGCCGTATCGCCAATCATCACCGCACGCGCGGGGCGAGCCCCCGCATCGAACAGCGCCGCTTCCAGCATGGCCGGATGGGGTTTTGATGGATGCCGGTCAGCCGTTTGCAGCGAGATAAAATGGCGGCTGAGGCCATGGGTGGCGAGGCAGTGTTCCAGCCCGCGATCCGATTTGCCGGTGGCAACGGCCAGCAGCCAGCCATCTTCGAGCAGGGCATCGAGCAGATCGCGCACGCCGTCGTACAGCGGCTCGACCAGCTGGCCGGCCTCACGCGCGGCGCGGAAGGCCTGGCGATAGGCCAGATCGATCCCCTGGCGCAGTTCTTCATCGGCTTCGGGCAAGATGCTGCGCACGGCTTGGGGCAGGCTCAGCCCCACGCTGCGGCGGACCAGATGATGGTCCGGGCTGGGCAGGCCATGGGCGGCAAAGGCCGCGTCCATCGCATTGCACACCGCTGCCTGGCCATCGACCAGGGTGCCATCGCAATCGAACACGGCAAGGCGGATCGTCATCGGGACCGGCCCTGCATTACCGCGGTGATCGCGGCCCGGGCTTGGCTCCGGTGCGTGGTCCGGACCTTGGTCCAGTACGTGGTCCAGTTCGTGGTCCGGCCTTGGGGCCAGATCGCGGTCCGTCCCTGAGCCCAGCCTTGGGGGCGGGCTTGGGACCCGGCTTTCCAGCCGCTGGCTTGGGTGAGCCCTTGCCCTTGGTCGGTCCGCGCTTGGTGGTCGGGGCGGTCTCGGCCCGCGCTGTGCGTCCCCCGCGCCGTTCGCCGCGCCGTTCCTTTCGGAACTGCTTGGCATGGGCCTTGGCGGCTGACTTTTCCTCAGCCTTGCCGGGCTTGAACCGCTCGGGCAGGGCGGCGCCGTCTTCCTCGTCGAAGCCCAGACTGTCCATGGTATTGGCGAAGTGTTCGGGCAGATCGGCCGTTACGTCGATCTGGTCACCATCGGGGTGATCGATGATCAGGCGGCGGGCATGGAGGTGCATCTTGCGGCTGATCGAGCCCGACAGGAAGGCATCCGGCCCGCCATATTTGCCATCGCCAACGATCGGATGACCAATTGCGGCCATGTGCACGCGCAGCTGGTGCGTGCGCCCGGTCAGCGGTTGCAGCTCAACCCAGGCGGCGCGGTTGCCCGCCCGGTCCAGCACGCGATAGCGGGTGCGGGCGCTTTGCCCCTGGCCGCTTTCGTCGACCATCATCTTCTCACCGCCGGTGCCGGGTTGTTTGGCGAGTGGCAGTTCGATCAGGCCATCGGCAATTTCCGGCACGCCGGTGATGATCGCCCAATAGATCTTGCGCGCGGTCCGCCCGGAAAAGCGCTTGGAAAAATAGGCCGCGCTGCCCGGGGTGCGGGCGATCAGCAAAACGCCGGACGTATCCTTGTCCAGCCGGTGAACCAGCCGCGGCCGCGGGCCATCATGGCCAAAGGCGTCGAGCAGGCCGTCAACGTTTTCCTTGATGCCGGTGCCGCCTTGGGTGGCGAGGCCCGGCGGTTTATTCAGCACGATGGCGGCGCGGTCCTGGGTGATGACCATCGCCTCAGCCTTGGCGACCTCTTCCTCGGACAGCTCGCGGCGCGGCTTGGGGCCGCCCTTGTTCAGAGCATCGCCGCCCGGCGGCTCGCGCACGACCTGGCCCGCGCTGACCCGGTCTGCCGGATCGGCGCGCTTGCCGTCGATCCGGATTTGTCCGGTGCGGGCCCAGCGGCTGATCATGGCAAAGCCGATGTCTGGCAGGTGGCGCTTGAACCAGCGATCCAGCCGCACCCCGTCATCATCGTGCTGGACGGTAAACTGGCGAACTTCGGTACTCATGCAATCCCCCGGCTGAGCGCAAGGCCCAGCAACAAACCGCCAATGCCGCCAACCAGCGACAGGGCGATGTAAAGTGCGGCCTGACCCACGGCGCCGCGCTGCGCCAGTGTCACGACCTCAAGGCTGAAGGCGGAAAAGGTAGTGAATCCGCCCAGCAAGCCCACGCCCAGCAGCAAGCGCCACGGCTCGCCACCCTCGCCATGCCGCGCCAGCCACCCGGCCAACAGGCCCATGGCGACACTGCCCAGCACGTTGATCGTCAGCGTAGCCAGCGGAAAGGGTGCCGGGCCAATCATCCGCCCGGCCGCAAAGCGCAGCCACGCCCCCACCGCGCCGCCAGAGGCGACCGACAGTGAAGCGGCCAGGAATGAAGGCTGGGCAGTCATTACCGCTGCCTTAGCCGGGGTTGAGGCAAACCGCCACCCTTGCGCACCACGCGCAACCCGACCTTCCATCGTCAGCCCGGACATCTCCCTCTGTGTCACCCCGGACTTGTTCCGGGGCAGTGCTGCCTTCCTGCGGCGTTGCGGCCTTCCGCCGGTGTCGCAGACGAAAAGCACTGCCCCGGAACAAGTCCGGGGTGACGGTTAGGGAGAGGTGGGGGCTTTGTCCGTCCCCGGCGCAATCAGGCACACCAGCGCCGCCACCACCGTGCCCAGACACAGGTGCCAGGGGAATGCCACGGCCTTCAGCGCGAGCGGCAGCCCCAGCGCATCGATCACATAGGGCTGGAAGGCCAGCACGGTCAGGAAGCCCGCGGCAAAGGCAGCGAGCACGCTGGCGGAAGACCCGCGCCGCGAAAACAGGGCCACGCCGTAAACCCCCAGCAGCCCGGAATAGGCAAAGGCCATTACCCCCAGCACGAAGTCCAGCAGCGCCGTATCGGCATAGCGCTGCCAATAGTAAGACAGTACCGCCATCGCGAACAGCGCGAGGCCCAGCGCCAGCGTCGCGATCCGCCCCATTCGCACGAAATGGGCCTCGCTGCGGTCCTTGGCGAAGGGCCGGTAAAGATCGTTGAC
>CAZNFV010000081.1:8072-10061 GCA_964572445.1 uncultured Novosphingobium sp.
AGCACGGCCGACATTGAGATCAGCCCCGAATTGATCGCCGCCGCCGCGATCACGCCCACCGTCACCAGCCCGCGCAGCCCTGGGGGCAGTTCGGTCAGGATGTAATGCATGAACACGGTGACTTTCTCACCGTTATAGGTTCCCGCAGCCGCACCCTGATAATGCAACCACAGCAGCGCGCCGATGGTCAGGAACAGCAGGATCACCGGCAGCGATGCCCAGGCCGAAACGAACAGCGCCCGCGTGCCCTGCTTGGCATCGCGGCAGGCCAGCACGCGCTGGGTGGTGTCCTGATCCAGCCCGGCATTGGCGAAGTTCAACAGCACCACGCCGGTCAGCACGGCCCACAGGCCGAATGGCGTGGACAGGGTGGGGGCGGGATCGATCAGCGCCAGTTTGTCTGCGCCATCGGGGGCATGGCGCAGCGCGTCGATCGCCTCTGGCAGGGTCAGCGGCAGGCTGGTCCACAGGAACCAGGCCACCACCAGCGCCGCGCCAACATAAAGCACGACCTGCACCAGATCGCTCCAGATCACCGAATTCAGCCCGCCCATGAAGGTAAAGGCCAGGCCGAACACCAGCAGGATCAGCATGGCGACCAGCATGTGCCCCGGCGCGACATCCAGGAACAGGATCATCGAAACCGCAATCGCCGCCAGATAGAGCCGCGCCCCGCTGGCCAGAATCCGGCCGACCAGATACATCCCCGCTGCCGCCCGCCGCGCCGTCGCATCAAAGCGCGCCTCCAGCAGCTCGTACACCGTGGTCACGCCGGCGGCGTAGAACTTCGGCATCAGCCAGTGGCCGACCAGCCAGGCCGCCACCAGCGTGGAGAACACCCCGCCAATGTAAGTGAAGTTGCCGCGATAGGCGAAGTCCGGCACCCCCAGGAACGTCGCCGCCGATTGCACGGTCGACAGCACCGAAATCGCCACCAGCCAGGTCGGCGCATGGTGCCCGGCGAGGAAATAGTCCTCGCTCTTCATGCCCCGCCGCGTGGTCAGCCACCCGGCAGCGGCCAGCAGCGCCACGTACAGGCCGAGCACGGCCCAGTCGGCCGAAGTGAAAGTGGTGTTCATGCGTCCCCCTGCGGAGGGGTTTAGCCGGACTTGCTCGTCCGCGTCACCCCATCGCCTGCTTCTCCTCCCATCGCCATCTCCGCGCCGGCTGGGGCCCGGCTCCAAAAGGGTCTGCGCGAAGGCGCTAGGAGCGAGGAAAGGCGCGAAGGGTTGTCGGCACCTTTGTGCTCTTTGCGCCCTATGTGCGAACCCAGTTCGTCACCGCGTCGTCGCAAAAGATTTTGCGCTCAAAGCCCGCAAAGAACGCAAAGCGGGCAGGCGGGCAACGCACCGCTAATCGTGCCCCGTCACCCCGGAACAGGTCCGGGGAAACGGAATGGTGGCCCACGATGGGCCATGCAACGCGCGCGATTTTCCTACACCCCCACCGCCTGCTAAAATCGCGGCGGCTCTTTCCCATCGTCGAACTCCCCCGTCGCTCGCCAGCACGCGGACCCGCTGCGTGGGGCTGACCGACTTTTTTTGCTTACCAACTTGCGAATTCCCGCCAAAACCGCTCCGAACCAAGGAAATCCGCCAGTTTCGGCCTGTTGGAAGAAGCGGACAGAGTGTCAACTATGTAAACTTTTGCGGAGCGCTGCCGGAAATGCCGCGGCTGGCGCTCGATCTGCGCCGCTGCTGCCAATTCTGCGGCCCGCCGAGGCGCGCAAATGCTTGCCTTGGTGCCGACTCCTTGCTAACGGCGCTCCACTTCGAGCCGGTCCAAGCGGGATTCGGCGCAGTTTTTAGTTGCTTTCCGTTAGGTGCAACCCCGCTGTTTCGATTCGCGTGGGGCTCTGATCTTTCGTTTGTGAGGTGTGTCGGTTTATGCAAATTCTCGTCCGCGACAATAATGTCGAACAGGCTCTGCGCGCGCTTAAGAAGAAGCTGCAGCGTGAGGGCGTGTACCGCGAGATGAAGCTGCGCCGTC
>CAZNFV010000082.1:0-4989 GCA_964572445.1 uncultured Novosphingobium sp.
GCGGGGAGCCTAGCATTTAAGTTGCAGGATGCAACTAACGCATCAGGACCAGTTCCTCGGCCATGCTGGGGTGGAGCGCGACGGTCTCATCAAACTGGGCCTTGGTCAGCCCGGCCTTGACCGCAATCGCCACCGCCTGAAGAATTTCAGGGGCATCCGGACCAAGCATGTGAACGCCCAGCACCCGGTCAGTCACAGCATCAACCACCAGCTTGTAATAGCCTCGCTCCGCCACGTCGGCGAACATGTTCTGCATGGGCCGGAAGTCAGATGAGAAGACCTTCACATCACCATATTCGGCCCGCGCCTCGTGCTCGGTCTGGCCCACCGAAGCAATCGGCGGCTGGGTAAAGACGGCGCTGGGGATGTGGTCATAGGCCGTGGTGCGCGGCTTGCCGCCGAACACCGTATCAGCGAAAGCATGGCCTTCGCGGATCGCCACCGGGGTCAGCTGGACCCGGTCGGTCACGTCACCCACGGCATAGATGCTGGGGCAAGCGGTCTGGTTATATTGATCGACCGGGATTTCGCCGGTCTTGCCCAACGTGATGCCCACGTTGTCCAGCCCCAGCCCGTCCGTCTTGGGGCGGCGCCCGGTGGCGACCAGCACGACATCGGCGGGGATCGGCGCACCGCCGCCAGCGTGGACCAGCAGCGCACCGTCGGCCTGCCGTTCAACCTGCTGGATCGGCCGATTGAAGGCGAATTCGATCCCGCGCGCCTGAAGGATCGGCAGCAGCCGATCAGTCAGGTCATGATCATAGCCGCGCAGGATCTTGTCGCTGCGGTTGACCACGGTCACCTGACAGCCGAGCGCGTTGAACACACCGGCAAACTCCAGCGCGATATAGCCCGCGCCCTGGATCACCACCCGCTTGGGCAGTGCGGGCAGATTGAACACCTCGTTAGAGGTGATGCAATGCTCCACCCCGGCAAAGTCCGGCATGACCGGCCAGGCACCCACCGCGATCAGGATCACCTTGGCGGAGATTTCACGCCCGCTGGCCAAGCGCACCGTGTTGGGACCGGCAACGGTTGCCCGTTCGTGAAAGTGCTCCACCTTGTTGCTATCGAGCGTGTTGGTATAGGCCCGTTCCAGCCGATCGACATCGCTGGCGACGAAATCGCGCAGCTTGTTCCAGTCAAAGCTCTTGCCCGCGATCGTCCAGCCATAGGTTGGCGCATCGTGCAGCGAGTGGGCAAAGTGGCTGGCATAGACCAGCAGCTTCTTGGGCACGCAGCCGCGGATCACGCAGGTGCCGCCAACACGGAATTCTTCGGCCACGGCCACCTTTGCCCCGTGCGAAGCAGCGATCCGACTGGCGCGCACGCCGCCCGAACCTGCGCCAATCACGAAGAGGTCGTAGTCGAAATCTGCCATCGGAAACTCCCTGTTGTCAGCCATATGGGACCGATTGGCCGATTACGCCAGCCCCGCCTCGGCCAGCAGCGCGGTCGTGCTGGCATCAAACCGTGCGCCGGCAGTCCCGATCGACTTGGCGATCTCCTTGCCCAGCTCGACCCCGAACTGGTCAAAGGCGTTGATCTCCATCAGCACGGCATTGGCGAAGGTGCGGTGTTCATGGAAGGCAATCAGCGCGCCAAGGGTGGCGGCATTCAAATCCTCGCACAGGATCGTCGCCGAGGGACGATTGCCCGGATAGGCCCGCGCTGGATCGTCCGAAGGCTTGCCCGCCATCAGCGCCGCACCCTGCGCAAAGCAATTGCTCAGCAGGTTGCGGTGGTGTTCCGGCGAAAGCTCATCCCCCGCCGCCACACAGGCGATGAAATCCACCGGCACCACATGGGTCCCCTGGTGAAGCAGCTGGAATACGGCGTGCTGGGCATCGGTCCCCACCCCGCCCCAGGTGATTGGCGCGGTCGGTCCATCAACCGGGCGGCCATCGGTCTTAACGGCCTTGCCGTTCGATTCCATCTCCAGCTGCTGGAGGTAGGACGGGAACAGCCGCAGCCGCTCGTCATAGGCAAAGACCGCGCGGGTCTGGCAGCCGCGCAGCCGGGCATAGGTCAGGTCCGCAAAGGCGGCGCGCAGCGGCAGGTTGTCTGCCCCATCGCTGTCCAGGAAGTGCTGGTCCATCGCCGCTGCACCATCGAGGAATTCGGCAAATTCGTCCCAGCCGAGCGCCAGGGCAATCGGGAAGCCAATCGATGACCACAGCGAGTACCGCCCGCCAACGCTCTCGCCAAAGGGCAGGACGCGGGTTTCATCAACGCCCCATTCAACCGCCGCGTCCGGATTGGCAGTCAGCGCGATAACCCGGCCATAGGCATCGTCCACCCCGTTCTCACGCAGCCAGGTCAGCGCCGACATGGCATTGGTCATGGTCTCGGTAGTGGTGAAGGTCTTGGAAGCGACTGCGATCAGCGTGGTCGCCGGATCGCACTTGGCAAAAGCCGCTTCCAACGCGCAGCCATCGATATTGGCAACGACATTAACGTCGACCACGGCACCGTCGCGGGTCAGGGCGTCGATTGCCAGTGCCGGGCCCAGCGCCGAACCGCCAATGCCGATATGGATCAGGTGCCGCACATCGCCCAGCGCGCCGCCATGGATCGCCGCCACCAGTCCGGCCATCCGGGCATGGAGCGCGGCGGCCTCTTCAACACTGCTATCGCGCCCCACCCCGCGCAGCGCGGTATGTTCAACCGCGCGGCCTTCGGTCACGTTGATTTTCTCGCCCGCGAACATTGCGCCGCGCAGACGTTTGAAGCCAACCGCTTCCGCCAAAGCGGTGAACCCGGCCAGGTGCGCTGCATCCAGGTGGGTCTTAGACCAATCGAACCGGATTGCCCCGCCGGGCAGGTCCAGCTTGCTGGACAGCAAGTCCAGCCGGGCCGGATCAGCGAACAGTTCGGTCAGATCCGGACGGGTCAGGCCCTTCAGCTGCTGCCAGGCTGCGGCCACTGCATCGCTCATCGTATCGCTCCTTCAAGTTGGCGCCCTAATGCCCGCGCGGGCCTGTAAGGGAAAGACCGATAAAAACGTATTCGGGCCAGCGGATTGCGGATGCACCGCCCGGTGCGTGCGATGAACCAAGCCTCTTGACGCGCGCGCATCGCCCCCCGATGGACTGGGGATGACCAAACCGGCCGCCAGCCCCGAAGCCGCAATCGCATCTGAAGCCGCTGAACCGGCAACGGAAACCGCAGCTGCGCGCAAGGAAGACAGTTTCCTGATCTTCCTGCTCAAGCTGGTGGTGATCGTCACGATCTTCCGCAGCCTGGTGTTTTCGCCGTTCAGTATCCCGAGTGAATCGATGCTGCCGCGACTGGTGAACGGGGACTATCTGCTCGCCGCCAAGTGGCCGTACGGTTTCTCCCGCCATTCCCTGCCGTTCAGCTTGCCGGTGCTGCCGGAAGAGCGCGTGCTGGCGGCCGCGCCCGAGCGCGGCGACGTGGTGATCTTCAAGCAACCCCCGCTGAAGGAACTGGACTATATCAAGCGGGTGATCGGCCTGCCGGGCGATCTGGTGCAGATGGTCGATGGCCACCTTTACCTGAACGGCGTGCCCGTAATCCGGCAACGGCTAAGCGATTTTGAAGTGGCAGTCTCACCCAATACCGGGTGTTATTCGGTGCAGTTCATGGCCCGGCGGCGCGATGGCGCTGATGTGTGCCGCTATCCGCGCTACCGCGAAACCCTGCCCGGCGGTCGCCACTACGAAGTGCTCGATCTGGGCCCGCGTGAAATGGACAATACCCAACCGGTGCTGGTCCCCGCCGGCCACCTGTTCCTGATGGGCGACAACCGCGACAATTCCGAAGACAGCCGTTTCCCGGCCGAACCCGGTCGCGGGATCGGGCTTGTGCCGATGGATAATCTGGTCGGACGGGCCACAATCGTGATGTGGTCAACCGATGGCAGCGCTGAATGGCTCAAGCCATGGACCTGGTTCTCCGCCGCGCGCTGGGATCGCATTGGCGGGACGTTCTGAGGCAATCATGTTCTCCGCTGAAACCCATGCCTTTCTGACCGAACTGGCCGGCCGCTCACCGGTCGATGAAGCCCTGTGGCTTGAAGCTCTGACTCATGGCTCGACCGGGGCCGCACGTGATTACCAGCGGCTCGAATTCCTGGGCGACCGGGTGCTGGGCCTGGTCATCGCCGAATGGCTTCACGCTGCCGAAACCGGAGACGAAGGCCGTCTTTCGCAGCGGCTCAACGCGCTCGTTTCCCGCGTCACCTGCGCACGGGTTGCCCGCAGCGTCGGCCTGGGCGTCCATGTTCGCCTGGGTAAGCAGGCGCGTGACGATGGCGGGGCCGATAGCGACAATATTCTGGGCGATGTGATGGAAGCCCTGATCGGCGCCAGCTTTGTAACGCATGGATTTGATGAAACGCGGATCATGGTCCGCCGGCTCTGGGCCGATGCCGTCAGCGGCCAGACCGGACAGCGCAAACACCCCAAATCCGCCTTGCAGGAATGGTGCGCCGGCAACCGCCGCCGCATGCCTGAATACCGCCTGGTCGAACGCTCAGGCCCCGATCACAACGCCCGCTTCACCGTCGCCGCCAGCGTCCCCGGCGTGGGCGAGGCAGAGGCCACCGCGGGCAGCAAGCAGGAAGCTGAAACCAAGGCGGCCGAAGAGTTCATGCGCCGGTTCGGGTAGAGCCATCGGATCTGAGTGAAGGGCAATGGTGATGCTCGATGCCACCAGACCCTCCTCCCCCAACCCCGCCCGTCCTGAGCCTGTCGAAGGACCGTTCTTCCTGATCGCTGGCCAAGAAGATGGCGCTGATCCGGGGTGACTGGGGTAAGATAGCTAGCCTAGCCAAGAACAAGAACAGCCCTTCGACAAGCTCAGGGTAAGCGGATTTGGATGAGAAAATTGCAGTCCTCGATTTCACGCCGCCCTTCCCCCCACCCCGCACGTCCTGAGCTTGTCGAAGGACCGCTCTGCCTGATCGCGGACCAAGAAGATGGCGCTGATCCGGGGTGACTGGGGTAAGATAGCTAGCCTAGCCAA
>CAZNFV010000082.1:5089-10034 GCA_964572445.1 uncultured Novosphingobium sp.
GAACAAGAACAGCCCTTCGACAAGCTCAGGGTAAGCGGATTGGGATGAGAAAATTGCAGTCCTCGATTTCACGCCGCCCTTCCCCCCACCCCGCCCGTCCTGAGCTTGTCGAAGGATCGTTCTTTTTGATCGCGGACTAGCCCGATGTTCTGGACCTACATGCTGCATTGCCGGGGTGGCCTCTACTACGTCGGCCACACCGATGATCTGGAGCGCCGCATCGCGCAGCACTCAACCGGCGCGATCGCAGGATTTACCGCTGACCATTTGCCGGTGGCGCTGGTCTGGTCGCAGGACTTTCCAACCCGGGACGAGGCCAGGACAGCAGAAAAGCAAATCAAAGGTTGGTCACGGGCTAAAAAGATGGCGCTGATCCGGGGGGACTGGGAGCGGATTTCAACCCTTGCCAAGGGGAAAAACGGCCCTTCGACAAGCTCAGGGTAAGCGGGTGGGTATAAGGCAATGGTGATACCTGAAAGCACCAACACCTCCCCCAACCCCGCCCGGTTGTGATACCTGAAACCACCGCCCCGTCCCCCAAACCCCGCCCGTCCTGAGCTTGTCGAAGGACCGCTCTGCCTGATCCCGGGCAGTCCGATGGCTGGCCCCATCTGCGGCGCTGCTGCCCCGTCAGCCAAGCCTAAAAACACCCCTTCGACAAGCTCAGGGTAAGCGGGGTGGAATGAGGTGGCTTTTATACCCAATTCGCCCCCCCAACCCCGCCCGTCCTGAGCCTGTCGAAGGACCGTTCTTGCCCCGTTAGCCGCAGCCTTCGACAATCGCGCGCTGGTCAGCTATGGGCTCAGGCAATGACCATTGAACAGAACACGCAGCATTGCGGCCTCGTTGCCGTGCTTGGCGCCCCCAATGCGGGCAAATCTACCCTCGTTAACGCGCTGGTTGGGCAGAAGGTGGCGATCGTTTCGGCCAAGGCCCAGACCACGCGCGCCCGGTTGATGGGGATCGCGCTGCACGGATCAACCCAGATCATCCTGGCGGACACGCCCGGCCTGTTCGAACCGCGCCGCCGGCTCGACCGGGCGATGGTCAACGCCGCCTGGGAAGGTGCGCAGGAAGCCGATGCGATCCTGCTGGTGGTCGATGGCCGCAAGAAGAAGCTCGATTACCTTCAGCCGATCCTGGAAAGCCTTAAGGGCCGTCCAGAACGCAAGATCCTGGTGCTCAACAAGGTCGATGAAGTGGCGAAGGAGCCGCTGCTGGTCACGGCCCAGGCCCTCGCTGGCACCGATGAAGACGGCACCGAGCAGACCAAGGCCCAGTTCGACGAGGTGTTCTTCATCTCGGCCCTGACTGGCGATGGCGTGCCGGAACTGAAGGAACACCTCGCAGCGCTGATGTCCGAGGGCCCCTGGCACTATCCGGAAGATCAGGTTTCCGACGCGAGCGAGCGCCTGCTGGCCTGCGAAATCACGCGTGAGCAACTCTACCGCCAGTTGCATGACGAGCTGCCCTATGACAGCACGGTCCGGCCCGAAAGCTATACCCACCGCAAGGACGGCTCGGTCGAGATCCATCAGCAGATCATCATTGCCCGCGATAGCCAGAAGGGCATTGTCCTGGGCAAGGGCGGCAGCAAGCTGAAGTCCATCGGCGAAATGGCGCGCAAAGAACTGACCGACCTGCTCGGCACCCGCGTCCACCTCTTCCTCCACGTCAAGGTCGACGAGAAGTGGGAAGACGACAAGGAAATCTATGAAGAGCTGGGCCTGGAGTGGGTGAAGTAAGTCTGCGTTCGGGTCTGCTGGCCAATCTGCTGCCAGCCCGTCTACTAGCTGCCAGCCTGCTGCTGGCCAGCTGTGCGCACCTGCCCGCTAAGCCTGTTCATGGCCGCTATGTTTCGCTGGGCAGTTCCTTTGCCGCCGGCACGGCACTGAGCGGACTGAAGCCGGGCACGCCAGAGCGCTGCGGGCGCAGCCCCATGAACTATGCCACCCTGCTGGCGTCCCGGTTGCAGCTGGATCTGGTCGATGTTGCTTGCGGCGGCGCGACCAGCGCCCACGTGCTGGGCCCCTGGAACGAACTGGCCCCGCAGATTGAGGCAGTCACGCCGGACACCCGGCTGGTGACGATTACGATCGGCGGGAATGATCTCGGCTATGTGCTGAACCTGGCGGCAGCTAGTTGCGATCCGGCCAAGGGGATCAGCTTTGGCGGGCGGACCTTGCCCTGCCCGGCGCTGAAACTGCCGAGTGAAGCTGACTATGCCCGGACTGAAACCGCGCTGCGCGATATGGCCCGCGCGGTGAAGCAGCGCGCGCCATCGGCCCGACTGATCTTCGTGCAATATGTCCAGCTGGTGCCCGAACCGGCCTGTGCCGCACTCGGCATGACGGCCGAAGAAGCCATCGCCACCCGCACCATCGGTGCGCGTTTGGCCAAGCTTACCGCGCGCGCCGCCCGGGCCGAAGGGGCCGAGGTTCTGGCGGCTGACCAGCTATCCGCCCGCCACACGCCTTGCGATGCCCAGCCGTGGAGCGCGGGGCCCATTCCGACCGGACCGCTCGCCAATGCGCCGTGGCACCCGACCATGACTGGCCACGCCGCACTGGCCGATGGCCTCGCCCGGCAATTGCAGCGCCGCTAACGCAGCTTGGCGACCCCGATCCCGTCAAGCTTGGCGCGTTCCTTGGTCGATTCCTCGCTGCGGTTAAGCGCCTTGGCGATCTCTTTCAGGCCTTTGCCCTTGCCAGCGAGGACGCGCAACTTGGCCACTTCGTCAGCTTTCCATGGCTGCTTGTGCTTGGTGAAGGTGTCCGACATCAGTCAGCCTTCTTCTTCGCTGCCGCTTTCTTGGGCGCAGCCTTCTTCTTGGCCGGAGCCTTCTTGGCCGGGGCCTTCTTGCGCGCGCCCTTCTTGACCGGACCCTTGGCGGCCTTTTCGGTGATCAAGGTGGCGGCTTCGGCGGCGGTCAGCTCTTCAGGCTGCTTGTCGCGCGGCAAGGTGGCATTGGTCGTGCCGTCGGTGACATAGGGACCATAGCGCCCGGCCATCAGTTTCATTTCCGCGCCGCTTTCGTGGTGCGGACCAAAGGTCTTGAGCGGTTCGGCCGCAGTGCGGGCTCCGCGTCCGCCGCCGGCTGCCGCTTCGGCCAGCTTGGCCACGGCGCTGTTCATGCCGGTCTCGAAAATCTCGGCGGTGGAGCGCAGCTTGGCGTACTTGCCCTGGTGCGCCAGATAGGGACCATAGCGGCCCAGGCTGGCGGTGATCGGCTCACCCGATTCCGGATGGTTGCCGACCGTGCGCGGCAGGCTGAGCAGCTTGACCGCCCAATCGAGATCAAGCTCGCCAATGTCCTTGGGGATCGAGCTGCGCTTGGCTTCCTTGCCGCTGCCCAATTCAACATAGGGTCCAAACCGGCCAACCTTGCGCATCACCGGCTCGCCGGTTTCGGGGTGCTTGCCCAGCTCGCCATCGGCTTCGGCCCCCGCGCCGCCCGGCTGGGCGAACTTGCGGGTGAACTTGCATTCCGGATAGTTTGAGCAGGCAACAAAGGCACCAAACCGGCCGCCGCGCAGCGCCAGTCGGCCGCTGCCGCAATTGGGGCACTTGCGCGGATCGCCGCCATCTTCCTGCGCCGGGAACAGATATTCCGACAGGTATTCGTCCAGCGCCTCGGTCACTTCCGAAGGCTTCTGGCCCATCACCTCGTCAGACTTCGGCTTAAAGTCCTTCCAGAACTCCGCCAGCACCGATTTCCATTCGGCTCGGCCGCCTGAAACGTCGTCTAGCTCCTCTTCCATGCCCGCAGTGAAGTCATAAGCGACATAACGCGGGAAGAATCGCTCTAGAAATGCTGTAAGAAGTCGGCCAGACTCCTCTGCAAAGAAACGGTTTTTCTCGGTGCGGACGTAGTTGCGATCCTTCAGCACCTGGATCGTCGCGGCATAGGTTGAAGGCCGCCCGATGCCGAGCTCTTCCAGCCGCTTGACCAGGGTCGCTTCGGAGTAGCGCGGCGGCGGCTGGGTGAAGTGCTGGCTGGCCTCAACCGCGTGCTTGGCCGGGCTATCGCCCTTGGCCATCACTGGCAGCAAGCCACTTTCGTCCTCGTCATCAACAGGCTTCTGGTCCAGGCTTTCGTCATAGACCGCCAGAAAACCGGGGAATTTGATCACTTGCCCGGTCGCGCGCAGCTCGTGCCGCCCCGTCGCTTCGCGCAGTGTTACCGTGGTGCGTTCAATATTGGCACTGGCCATCTGGCTGGCGATCGCGCGCTTCCAGATCAGTTCGTACAGCCGGGCCTCATCCCCGCTACCAAAGTGATCGCGGCCAAATTCAGTCGGCCGGATCGCCTCGTGGGCTTCCTGCGCGTTTTTGGCCTTGGTTTCATAATGACGAGGTTTTTCAGGCAGGTAATGGCCATTGCTATAGCGCTCACTGATGGTCTTGCGCGCCGCTGAAATCGCGCTGTGATCCATCTGGACCCCATCAGTCCGCATATAGGTAATCGCGCCGGCTTCGTAGAGCGTCTGGGCCACCCGCATGGTGTGCGCGGCTGAAAAGCCCAGCTTGCGCGCGGCTTCCATCTGCAAGGTCGAGGTGGTGAACGGCGGCCAGGGATTGCGGCGGGTCGGGCGAATGTCGACTTCTTCAACCCGGAAGGCCCCGCCCTCGACCGCCGCCTTGGCACGGTCGGCAGTGCCCTTGTCACCCAGGCTCAACTTCTCCAGCTTCTCGCCATCGAACTTGACCATCCGGGCGGTAAACGCGGTCCCGTCATGCTCAAGCTGGGCGGCAACTGACCAGTATTCCTGCGGCCGGAACAGTTCGATCTCGTGCTCGCGCTGGCAGATCAGCCGCAGCGCGACCGACTGGACCCGGCCTGCGCTCTTCGCGCCGGGCAGCTTGCGCCACAGCACGGGTGAAAGCGTGAAACCGAACAGATAGTCCAGCGCGCGGCGGGCCATATAGGCATCGATCAGGTCCT
>CAZNFV010000083.1:0-10029 GCA_964572445.1 uncultured Novosphingobium sp.
GCGGCCAGCTGCTATCCTGTGGGGCGTCCTGGAATTTGTCGGTCGCCGGGTGGGCCTGTTCCATAGCCGGGGCGCGGCGGGGCTGAAAGCGGGAATTGCTTTGCCGGCCGATCCGGGACACGGTGACCCGAGATAAGTTTGGAGATTGCGAAAATGGTCCACCACCTTGAACGGCACGCCGTGGCGCGGATCGGCTGGCTGCGCGCCGCCGTCTTGGGGGCCAACGACGGGATCGTTTCAACCGCCAGCCTGATCGTCGGCGTCGCGGCGAGCGCGGCGGACAAGTCCCCGATCCTGGTGGCCGGGATCGCCGGGCTGGTCGCTGGTGCGATGTCGATGGCGGCGGGCGAATACGTCTCGGTCTCGAGCCAGGCCGATACGGAAACCGCCGATCTGGCGAAGGAACGCCGCGAACTGGCCGAGGACCCGGAGCACGAGCACGAGGAACTGGCAGCAATTTACCGCACACGCGGTCTCGATGCCGATCTCGCCAATCAGGTCTCAACCGCCTTGATGGCCCACGATGCGCTGGGCGCCCATGCCCGCGATGAGCTGGGCCTGCTCGAAATCACGCGTGCCCGCCCGGTCCAGGCCGCGCTTGCTTCAGCCGCAACCTTCACAGTTGGCGCCGCCCTGCCGCTGCTGACGGCCGTAGTGCTGCCGCTATCGCAGCTGGTGATCGGTGTTTCGGCAGCGGCCCTGCTGTTCCTGATGTTGCTCGGCGCTGTCGGCGCGCGGGCCGGCGGTGCGCCGATCTGGCGCGGTGTGCTGCGCGTGGCGTTCTGGGGTGTTGCCGCAATGGCCGCGACCTGGGCGATCGGGCGCCTGTTCGGGACGGCGGTGGCTTAGACGTTTAGGCCTTTTCCAGCGTGCATTGCAGCGGGTGGTGGTTCTGTTTGGCGAAGTCCATCACCTGGTTCACCTTGGTTTCGGCGATCTCGTAGGGAAAGATTCCGCAGACGCCGACGCCCTTTTGGTGGACGTGGAGCATCACCCGAGTCGCCTGTTCCAGGTCCATATTGAAGAACCGCTTGAGGACCATCACGACGAATTCCATCGGCGTGTAATCGTCATTCAGCAGCAGCACCTTGAACTGACTGGGCTTCTTCGGCTTGGCGCGGGTCTTGGTGGCGATGCCAATCTGATTCTGCCCGCCGGAATCGCCATCGCCTTCATCCGCGGCGGCGCGGACGGCGAAGGGGGCAAGGGACGCAGGGTAAACCATCGGACAAATATCGCACTGTGGGTGGGGCAGGACAAGTCTCTGCGGGCCGAGCGCTTACCAAAAAGCGAAGGCTTGCGCCAAAACAAAAACGGCTGGGCGCAAAGCAGACGGGCCGGACAGCCTATTCGCTGTCCGGCCCGCGTTGGTAACGCACGATCCGGCGGAGAGAGGGAGCCCCGGATCGCGAGCAACAGCCGCGCTTAGGCGGCCTGCTTAACCTTTTCGACCGCGATGCTGACGCGGTTCTGAACCGGTGCGAAAGCGTCACCAGCCAGCTTGACCAGGGCTTCCGAACGCTTCGAACCGGTCACCATGGCGGCATCGAAGGTGCGGCGCAGGATATCGCCCTGCAGCTTGAAGAAGTCAGCCGGCGACTTGACGGCGGCCAGTTCCTTGACGTCGGCAGTCATGGCTTCAAAGCCCGACTTGGCGTCTTCGACATAGACCTTGCCCAGATCCTGCAGACCAGCGGCCAGGACCTTGCCCGATTCGACCAGGGCTTCAACGTTGCCCTTGGTGAATTCACCGGCATCGGCGAGCACGGCGGAGCTCTTTTCCATCGCAGTCTGGGCGCGATCCTGAAGATCGGCGACGGCGTCCTTCACCTTGGCGGTGAAATCTTCGGCAGCTTGCTGGGTCTTGGCCATGATGGTGGTATCCTTGGACTTGAGGGGGGCAGCCTTCGCGGCCGGTTTGGCGGCGGGCTTGGCAATTTTCTTGACCGCAGCCTGCTTGGCGGTGGTCTTCGCGGCAATTTTCTTGGAGGTAGGCTTGGGGGCGGCCGGCTTCTTCGGCGCAGCAACCTTTTGGGCGGCAGCCGGAGCAGCCTTCACTTCAGGTGCTGCGGCAGCAGCGGCATAAGCCTTTTCGGCCAGAACTTCGGCCTTGGCTTCATCGATCTTGTTCACAGTGGCATCGACCATCGGTCTACTCCTTCGCACTCCGCCGGAAACCCGATTCCAGCCTCATGTTGCAGTGCACAAAATAGATATTGCATCTGCGAAGTCAAGCTCTTTTGTTGCAGTGCAGCAAAAATGGAAAAAGTCGCAGAAACGGTCGCTTAGGGAGTCATTACATAGCTGCCAGGTGCGTCTTCGAGCACCGAATCGCCTTTGCTGCCCGGCACACGTTTGCCTGCTACCGGAACCAGCGCCGCGTCTTGCCCGCGCAGCCAGTCGATCCAGCGCGGCCACCAGGAACCGGGCGTTTCGGTTGCCCCGGCAATGAATTCGGCCAGGCTGCCGGCCTCAGCCGAATTGGTCCAGTGCTGGTACTTCTTCGCGGCCGGCGGATTGACCACTCCCGCGATATGTCCCGAGCCAGCGAGCAGGAAGGTTTTCGGCCCGCGCAGGTGATGCATGATTTGCCACACGCTTTCGGCAGGGGCGATATGATCTTCGCGGCCGGCCTGGATAAAGGCCGGCGTCTGGATCCGCGTCAGGTCAATCGGCGTGCCATCGGCGCTCAGCGCATCGGGCACGACCAGTTTGTTGTCGCGGTACAGGTCCGTAAGATAGGATCGGTGCCACTTGGCCGGCAGGTTGGTAACATCACCGTTCCAGTGCAGCAGATCAAACGCCGGATAGTCATCGCCCAGCAGGTAGTTCTTGACCACATAGTTCCAGATCAGGTCATTGCCGCGTAGCAGATTGAAGGTCGTCGCCATGTAGCGGCCATCAAGATAACCGTGCTCTTCGGCCAGCTGTTCGATCACCTTCAATTGCTGGTCATCGATAAAGACCTTGAGTTCTCCCGCATGCTCAAAATCGACCTGGGCGGTGAAGAAGGTCGCACTCTTTACTTTGTCGGCCTCGTCCCGGCGGGCCAGCACGGCCAGCGTGGCGGCCAGTGTGGTCCCCGCAACGCAGTAGCCGATCGCATGAACTGCCTTTACCCCAAGCCGCGCGCGCACCGTATCAATCGCTTCGATCTGGGCGCGGATGTAATCGTCCCAGATATAGTCGGCGATGGATGCGTCAGCGCTCTTCCAAGAGACAACGAACACCGTCACGCCCTGCTCAACCGCCCAGCGGATGAAGCTTTTTTCGGGATTGAGATCGAGAATGTAGAACCGGTTGATCCACGGCGGGAAAATTATCAGCGGCGTCTCCAGCACGGTGTCCGTAGTCGGGCTGTACTGGATCAGCTGGAACAGCGGCGTCTGGTAAACCACCTTGCCCGGCGTGGTCGCCAGGTTCTCACCCAGCCGGAACGCCTGCGGATCGACATGGGTCAGCTGGCCGCGCTTCAGGTCGGCCAGCAGGTGCTGCATCCCTTTGGCCAGGCTTTGCCCATTGGTGGCGATCGCGCGTTCCAGCACCAGCGGATTGGTGACCGGGAAGTTGGCGGGGCTTAGCGCCTCAACCAGGGTCCGCGCCGCGAAACGCAACTGATCGCGCTGGTGCGGTTCGACGTTTTCGGCTGAATCCGCTAGAGCCAGCACCTGTTCGGCCAGCATCAGATAAGTCTGGTAGACCAAGGCAAAGAATGGCTGTTCGCGCCACTTAGGGTCCGCAAAGCGGCGGTCCTTGCGGGGCAGATCCGGCGTTTCCCCTGTTGGCTTGCCATCGAAACCGTACTGGCCCAGCACGGTTTGCCACAAAGCCATGCCGTCGGCCCAGAGCTTTTCCTGAACTGCGGGGCGGTTGAGGGGCAGGGCGCGGACCCAGTTTTCATAGACCGACAGCCAGCTGGCGGGATCGGTCATCGCGGCGGGGGCCTTGCCAGCTAGAAGCGCCGCCTGGTCCTGCGCAAAATCAAACCACAAGGCCTGCATAGTCTGCAAAGCCGCAGCCCATTCGCCCAGATCACCTTGCTGAACCCCGGCCGGGACCAACTGCTGCCACAGCCGCAGCGGCTCGGCAAACAGGGCATCAAAGGTGCTGCTCAGATCGTCATCGCGCATGCTGGGTTCCCGATTCACCGGCTGGCTGCTTGCACCCTAACCGATTTGCAGGCAGTGCTTAAGCGTCTTACAGACGAATTCTGTATTAAGACGCCAGGCAATTCTGCCGCTGCATTTACGAAGTCGAGGTCATGGAAGAAGAATTCTACCGCATGAAGCGCCTGCCGCCCTACGTCATCGCCGAAGTTAACGGCATGCGGGCAGCAGCACGCGCCGCCGGTAGAGATATCATTGACCTGGGCATGGGCAACCCCGACCTGCCGCCGCCCCAGCACGTGATCGATAAGTTGTGCGAAGTAGCACTAAAGCCCGATGCCCATGGCTATTCCGCGTCAAAGGGCATCCCCGGCATCCGTAAGGCTCAGGCCAACTATTATGCCGCGCGCTTCGGGGTGGAGCTCGATCCCGAAACCGAAGTCGTGATGACGATGGGCTCCAAAGAGGGGCTGGCCAGCCTCGCTACCGCAATGACCGCGCCGGGCGACGTGGTGCTTGCGCCGAACCCGTCCTACCCGATCCACACCTTTGGCTTCATCATTGCCGGGGCCACGATCCGTTCGGTCCCGACCACGCCGGATGAGCGATACTGGGAATCACTCGAACGGGCGATGGCCTTCACCGTGCCCCGCCCGTCGATCCTGATCGTCAACTATCCGTCGAACCCAACCGCCGAGACGGTTGACCTTGCGTTCTATGAGCGGCTGGTCGCCTGGGCGAAGGAAAACAAGGTCTGGATCCTCTCCGACCTCGCCTATTCCGAGCTGTATTACGACGGCAACCCGACCCCTTCGATCCTGCAAGTGCCAGGCGCGAAGGACGTGGCGGTTGAGTTCACCTCGATGTCCAAGACCTATTCGATGGCCGGATGGCGCGTTGGTTTCGCGGTTGGCAACCGCAAGCTGATCGCGGCGCTGACCCGCGTGAAGTCTTATCTTGATTATGGAGCTTTCACCCCGATCCAGGCGGCGGCCTGCGCGGCGCTCAATGGTCCGCAAGACATCGTCGAGATGAACCGTAACCTCTACCAGAAGCGCCGCGACGTGATGGTTGAAAGCTTCGGCCGCGCCGGCTGGGACATTCCCAGCCCCAAGGCGTCGATGTTCGCCTGGGCTCCGCTGCCACCGGCACTGAAGGAGATGGGCAGCCTGGAGTTTTCCAAGCAGCTGCTAACCCATGCCGAAGTCGCGGTCGCGCCCGGCGTCGGATATGGCGAAGAGGGCGAAGGTTTCGTCCGCATCGCCATGGTTGAGAACGAGCAGCGCCTGCGCCAGGCCGCCCGCAACATCAAACGCTACCTGGCCACGATGGGCGTCAATACGACCGCCGCCTGACCGGCACGACGCAACTGACTTGAAACGGACTTGCAGCACAGGTCACAGTGCTGTCATCTGCCTCAAGTTGTTGTTTCGGGGTCAGTTCTTGCGTCAGTTTCAATGGTTTGCGATGGGCCCGGTCCCGGACGGATGCGATTTGCGCCGTCTGGGCTGGACCCTTGTTGAACCCGGGATCGACCCGCCCCAAGCCGAAGCACCGCCCTTGATTGCCATGCCCCACCGTGCGGTGGTGAGCGATTGGGTGATGCTGGTCGGAGCAAGCCGCAAGCGCCGCCAACGGGTGCTGGCAGTGGGGGTTGAGGACGCCGGAGAGCGGGCGCGGCTGCTGCGGCTGGGTTTCGGTGATGCCATTGGGGCCACGCTGGACCTTGAAGAGATAGAGAGCCGGGCGCTTAGGATTGATGAGGCGATGCGGTCGCTGCCGCGCGAGCGGTCGATCGGCCCGCTTAGGCTCGACCTGCTGGTCCGCGATGCCTTCGTTGCCGGACGGGGGGCAGGGCTCCACCCGCGCGAGTTCCTGCTGCTGTGGCGGTTGACCGAAGAGCCGGGCGTCGCAGTCTTGGCGAGTGATCTGCGCAGCGATGTCTGGCGGCTGGCGTTCCGGCCAGAGACCAACAGCCTGGCCGTCCATGTCAGCCGCTTGCGGGCCAAGCTGCGCACTGCCGGGCTGGACGGTCTGATCGAAACCCGCAACGATGGCGCTTACCGGCTGGCCGAAGAGATGCTGCGGCCTGCGTTGCCGCTGGCTGGCGACTTGGGGCTGGACGCGCATCTGCGTTTGGGCAAGGTAGCATCAAAGAACAACCAGCAGGACGAAGCACAATGCGCGAGTTGAAGCCGAACGATCGTGTCAGCATCCAGATCGACGCCGATGGCGTGGCCCAGGTCCGGATGATCCGGACCGACAAGATGAACGCGCTCGATCCCGCCATGTTCGACACTCTGCTGGAAGCCGGCGAAGTGCTCTATGCCACGCCGGGTGTCCGCGCGGTGGTGCTGGCCGGTGAAGGGCGCAGCTTCTGCGCCGGGCTGGACCTGACCTCGATGGCCAATACCGATCGTCATGATGCCGTACCGCTGACCGAGCGGACCCATGGCAATTCGAACCGCCCGCAGCAGGTGGCGATGCAGTGGCGCAAGCTGCAGGTGCCGGTAATTGCGGCAGTTCACGGCGTCTGCTTTGGTGGCGGGCTGCAGGTTGCCAGCGGGGCGGACATCCGCGTGATTGCCCCCGATGCCCGGTTGGCAGTGATGGAAATGAAGTGGGGCCTGGTGCCTGACATGGCCGGCTATGCGCTGTGGAAGGGCATGGTCCGCGATGACGTCCTGCGCGAACTGACTTATACCAACCGCGAATTCAGCGGCGAACAAGCCGGAGAATACGGCTTTGCCACCATCGTTGATGCTAATCCGGTTGCCCGTGCCACAGCCATTGCGGCTGAAATCGCCAACCGCAACCCGCACGCCCAGCGGGCGGCCAAGCGACTGTTCAATCGCTATCTGGAAAGCTCAACTGACGAGATCCTGATGGCTGAAAGCATCGAACAGACCGCGCTGATCGGTAGCCGCAACCAGATCGAGGCGGTTCGCAGCCAGATGGAAAAGCGCAAGGGCCAGTTCGTCGATCCGTAAGGCGACCAAAAGCCACACCGATCGACCAACAGCCTGCGGTTCGTATTGTAGAACCGCTTAGCCGCGCGTATCGGCGCCGCTCAGGGTCGCGCTTTCTTTTACCCGTATTCAAGGGAGTCATTTCCATGCTGACCATCCGCCGCTCGTTCGGCCGTACCTTGCTGCGCAGCTCTGCGCTTGGCGTTTCGCTGGCTCTTGTCGCCAGCGCCGTCCCGGCCTTTGCCCAGGATGCCCCGCAGGCCGATGAGGCTGTTGATGGCGACGAAATCATTGTCACCGCGACCCGCCGCAGCGAAGCATTGTCGGATGTGCCGATTGCGGTTTCGGCCGTGACCGGTGAAACCCTGGCCAAGACCGGCGCGACCGACGTGCGCCAGCTCAACCAGGTGGCCCCGTCGCTGCTCGTGTCGGGCGCCACCAGCGAGGTGAACTTCACCGCGCGCATCCGCGGAATCGGAACTGTCGGTGAAAACGCTGGTCTGGAAAGCTCGGTCGGCCTGTTCATCGATGGCGTTTACCGCAGCCGCACCGGTGTCGGCCTGTCCGAACTGGGCGAGATCGAGCGCGTCGAAGTGCTGCGCGGTCCGCAGGGCACGCTGTTCGGCCGCAACTCGACCGCCGGCCTGATCAACATTGTTACCAAAGGCCCAAGCCTGACCGACGGCCTCTCCGGCAATGGTTCGGCCACTTATGGCAATTACAACTTCGGCCGCCTGGATGGCTCGCTCAACGCTCCGCTGGCGGCCAATGCCGCCGCGCGCATCGATGCTGTCTGGCAAAAGCGTGATGGTTTTCTCAAGAATGCCACGCCGGGTGAACCTGACATCAATGATCGCAACCGCTGGCTGGTGCGTGGCCAGATCGCCTGGGAACCCAGCGACGATATCAAGCTGCGCCTGATCGCCGACTATTCGAAGAAGGCCGAAAACTGCTGCGGCGGCATTCTGCTTAACCCGGTCCGCAATCTTGCGCGCGGGGCTGACGGCTTCCCAGTAGCCAGCGCCAACACCCTGCTGCCGCTGCTTCAGGCCTTTGGCGCCAACTTCCAGGTCGCTCCGGCTGGCGAGAGCTTCGTGCGCACCCAGTCGACCACGCCGGGCGTGCGCTATCGCACTGACAGCAAGGATTGGGGCGTTTCAGGCGAGCTGACCTGGAAGATGGGCGATGCGACGCTGACCTCGATCACAGCCTATCGGGACTACCTGAATGAGCAGGGCCAGGACGGCGATTTCCAGGCGATGGACATCCTGCGGCGCGCCGATCTGGACCGTCACTTCCGGCTGTTTACCCAGGAAGTCCGCCTGCAGGGCGAAGCGCTTGATGGCAAGCTCGACTGGCTGGTTGGCGGCTATTACGCCAACGAAAAGCTCTTCGTCGATGACGACATCGCCTATGGCAATGATTACGAACGCTATGCCAACTGCCTGGCCGCCACGGCCATTTCGGCAGCAAATGTGAACCCTGCTTCGGCGACCTGTTCAAACCTGCCGACGACCGTGTTCCCGGGTTTCCAGGGCCTGGCCGCAGCAACCGGTTCGGCCCGCCTCAACGGCACTGGCAATAACGGCGCCAGCTTTGATCAGCGGAGCGATAACTGGGCGCTGTTCACGCACAACACATTCGATCTTGTCGAAGACAAGCTGATGCTGACCGTGGGTGCCCGCTATACGCATGAGAAGAAGACGCTGGCCGCTGACGCCCGGTTTACCAACACCTTGTGCCCGGCGATCCTCAATACGCCGCTCCAGTCACTGGCATCGCTGGCCTGCGTCATCAACGGTTCGGCCCCATCCTTCGCGCGCGGTGCTGCCGGCACCGAATTCAGCGAAGGGCAGTGGACCGGCACGGCAGTGCTCAGCTTCAAGCCGGTCGATGACCTGATGGTCTATGCTTCGGCGTCTAAGGGTTACAAGGCGGGCGGCTTCAACCTGGACTTCTCGGCGCTGGATCGGACCTGCAATACGACCTTCGACGCAGCCTGCGCCGGTCGGCTGGCTCGCCCGGCAGACACCCAGGGCAATGGCCGTCCAGAAGCGTCTGACCTGCGGTTCGCCAGTGAAAAGGTCGATGCCCTTGAACTGGGCTTCAAGTACGATGGCAAGGGGATCGACGTGAATTTCGCGGCGTTCTACCAGCGCTATTCTAACTATCAGCTCAACACCTACAACGGGGTGAACTTCGAAGTCACCAATATCCAGGCCTGCCGTGACAGCCTTGGTGGTGCGGATGTCGATGGTTCGGCCCTGACCGGTAGCTGCGCCGCTGATCGCCTGAAGCCGGGCGTGACATCGAAGGGCTTCGAGCTTGAGACCTTCCTGCGTCCGGCCCGTCACTTCACGGTCAATGCTGGCCTGACCTATGTTGAGACCCAGTATGCCAAGGACCTGGTTGGCACCGGCGGGCGTGCGCTCTCGCCCGTGCTATTCCAGTTGCCCGGCCATGCAGTCTCAAACGCGCCGCAATATGTGGTGACCGCCGGTCTCAGCTGGACCCCGCCGGTTGGTGACAGCGGCATGTCGGCGCTGTTCTATGTCGACACCCGCCTGCAGAGCGATACCAATACCGGCTCTGACCTTGATCTTGAAAAGGTTCAGGACAGCTTCGCCACGGTCAACGCCCGCATTGGCCTGTTCGGGGAAGGCCGCAAGTGGGGCATCGAACTCTGGGCCCAGAATCTGCTGAACAAGCAGTACTTCATGATCGGTGCGGATATGCCGCTGCAAGGTGGTGGCACCTTCCGCTCGGTCGCGGCTCCGGCCTCGACCGGTCTGGCGGGCACCGCCAACCAGCTGTTCGTCGGCTTCCCCGGCGAACCGCGCACCTTCGGCGTGACGCTGCGCGGCAAGTTCTAAGCCCGCCCGTTCGAGCCAGACGACAAGAGGCCCTTCCGGAACACCGGGAGGGCCTTTTGCTTTGTGCGCCATGGGTCTAGC
>CAZNFV010000084.1:0-9836 GCA_964572445.1 uncultured Novosphingobium sp.
CAGATCGCCATCGACCCGCACTTCCATGGTCTTCGACTGCTTGAGCAGCAGGGTCTGCGTGGCGAGCACGTGTTCAACTTCGCTGGTGCCGATACCGAAAGCCAGCGCGCCCAGACCGCCGTGACAGGCGGTGTGGCTATCGCCGCAGACAATGGTGGCACCTGGCAGCGAGAAGCCCTGTTCCGGACCGACCACGTGGACAATACCCTGCTCAATGTCAGCATCGCCGATGTAGCGAATGCCAAAGGCCGGGGCGTTCTTTTCCAGTGCATCGAGTTGGGCCGCGCTCTCCCGATCTGCAATCGGCACACGTGCACCAGCGGCAGTGCGGCGGGCCGTGGTGGGCAGGTTGTGATCGGGGACGGCCAGCGTCAGATCAGGCCGCCGCACCTTGCGCCCCGCGACGCGCAGCGCCTCAAACGCTTGTGGGCTGGTCACTTCGTGAACGAGGTGGCGATCGATGAAGAGCAACGCCGTGCCATCGTCACGGGTTTCAACGATGTGGGCGTCCCAGATCTTCTGGTAAAGGGTGCGGGGCTGTGTGGTCATAACCAGCCAAGTCCTTACGCAGCGAGGCACGATTTGCAAGGCGGGGGCTGTCAATTCGTCCGGCCAGCGACTATTTGCAGGGCATGAGCCTACTTGCCGCCATTGGAACCGTGATCGCTACCGTGTTCGCCATGGAATGGGTCGCCTGGGCGAGCCACAAGTACATTATGCACGGCTGGGGCTGGGGCTGGCACCGCGACCACCATGAACCGCATGACAATGTGCTGGAGAAGAACGACCTTTACGCGATTGTCGGTGCGGCTCTGTCAATCTCGATGTTTGTGATTGGCAGTCCGATGATCTTGGGCGTTGCCGCGTGGGAGCCCGGCACCTGGATCGGCCTGGGCGTGCTGTTCTATGGCATCATCTACACGCTGGTCCACGATGGTCTGGTCCATCAGCGCTATTTCCGCTGGGTGCCCAAGCGCGGTTACGCCAAGCGGCTGGTCCAGGCGCACAAGCTGCACCATGCGACCATTGGCAAGGAAGGCGGTGTCAGCTTTGGCTTCGTGCTGGCACGCGATCCAGCGCGGCTGAAGCAGGAATTGAAGGCCCAGCGCGCCGCCGGGATCGCTGTGGTGCGTGAGGCGCTGGGGGAATAGCCTTTCGCCGCAGCGCTAAGTTATCGTCATCGCTGGAATGGCGAACTAAGGCTACTCGGCCCGGGTCCAGATCCAGCTGCCGGCAATGGTCAGAACCGCCACTGATAGCCACACCCACGGGAAGCCGACCGTGAACCAGGTGAACACCGCGCCAACGCCCATTGCGATGACGGCTGAAATCTTGGCCTTGCGGCTGATCGCCCGGCGATCGCGCCAGTCGCGCAGCGAGCGGCCATAGGTCGGGTGATTGTAAAGCCGCTGCGCCCAGGTTGGATGGCTGCGGCTGAAGCAGAACGCGGCCACCAGCAGAAACGGCACCGTCGGCATAATCGGCAAGGCGATCCCGATTACCCCAAGCGCCAACGCGATCAGGCCGCCGGCCAGATAGAACGGGCGCGCGAGCATCTCAGCCGCCCGTGTAACGGCTGGCGGTTTCCTGGATCAGAGCGATCATGTTGGGAATTCCTTGCGTCCGGTTCGAACTCAACTGGTTCTGCAAGGCAAAGGGTGCAAGCGCGTCGGCCATATCCATCGCTGCAACAGCGGCAGGCGGTTGGTCCTGCACGGCGGAGAGCACCAGCGCGATGATCCCCTTGGTGATCGCAGCATTGCTGTCAGCCAGAAAATGCAGTCGCCCATCATCGGTGCGGGTAGGATAGACCCAGACCGAGGCCGAGCAGCCGCGCACCAGCGTGGCATCGGTCTTCAGCGCATCGGGCATTGGCTCGAGCTCTCGCCCAAGCTCAATCAGCAAGCGATAGCGTTCATCGCCTTCGATGAATTCATACTCTTCGAGAATGTCTGGGAGGCTGCGCATGGGGAGCATTTAGGGGCTGTGCGGGACGACACAAGCCTGACCTTGTTACCTGGTTTGTCGTTTCCGCTAGTTAGCTCTTCATCTGCCATCTTTGGAGATGGGTTCCCGCCTGCGCGGGAATGACGAAGAAGTAGTTGCGGGATGATGAGTGCGGAGTCGCGCGTGCCCTAGCCCGTGATCCCGCCCGGCCGGGTGAGGGCATAGTAGATCACATAGAACCAGCCCAGAAATCCATGGATTACCGCCCACAGCAGCGACTTATGAAGGCTCCATGATACGGCGACGGCAATCGCGCTGCCCAGGCCGAATCCAGCACTCGCGGCGTGGCCTCTTACTTCACTCATAGATCAACTCCTGCGGCGATGGCTTCCAGCTTGCGGATGCGTTCTTTCAGGTCGGCAATTTCGATCCGGGCCATGCCCGACGGATTGGCTTGATCAGGCTCCTCGCGGTGGCTGTCCAGCTCACGCGACTTAAGGCTCAACCAGCCTTGCCAGCCCTTGAGCATGGCGGCGGTGATCATCGCCGTTGCCAACAGCAGGCTCAGTGCGATCATGAGGTTATCGGTGAACATGGCAGTTCTCCTTCGGCTTTACTCAGTCCTGCGGCCCGCGCAGGTTTTCGATCTCGTTGGCCAGCGCGGCGGTCGAGCGCCCGTCAGTGGCAATCCGTTCCAGCACCCGGACGCGCTCACGCAGGTCTTCAACCTCGCGCTGCAGTTCGGCCTCATGCTGGCTGGCAATCATCCGGGCTGGTTCGGGAGGATGCCCGCCGCTGCGGGCGTTGTGCTTGGCAATCCGGATGTTCGCGAAGGCGATGATCGCAACGATGATTACAACGGCTGACCAGAAGTTCATTTCGCCAGGTCCTTGTTGCGGCCGTCCAGCAGCGCTTCGACCTTGCGGGTATCGCGCAGCGCCTCGATCTGGCTGGCAACATCATAGCCCTTGTCGGTGACGATGCGCTCCAGCACCCGCAGGCGCTCTTCCAGTTCGCTGTTGTGCGTGGCGTATTGGGCAGCCTTTTCGGCAGCCGACTTGGCGTTAATTTCGGCGACCTTTTGCAGGTGCTTGGTCCAGATCCGGAAGATCGGTATCGAAAGCGCAAGCAGCGGGATCAGCACCCAGATTGTATCAGGACCCATCAGTATTCTCCCCCATCTCGTAAATGATCAGCGCAGGCGTTCGATTTCTTCGGACAGGCGCGGGTTGGAAGACACATAGTGCAGCTCGATATCGGCCAGGCGGCGATCCAGCTCACGGAAGCTGGCGCGCACTTCGCGGGCGGTGCGGGTGGGGGATTGGCGCACCCCCTGCCAGAACCGCTGTTCCTGCCGGTCATTGTAGTAGAGGTGCTGCGGCTTGCGTTCAGAGAACATGCCCAGGCCCAGATAGATCAGCGGGATGAAGCCGACACCCATCAGGGTCAGTGCGACCGTGCCCAGCCGGACCCAGAGCACATCGACCCCGGTGTAGTCGGCGATCCCGGCGCAGACGCCCATGATCTTGCCATTGATCTTGTCACGATAGAACTTGGTGCGCGGCGTGTTCACAGGCCGGTCCTCCCCTTGCTGGCAATCATGCGATCAAAATCGCGCTGGCTGCGGTCGCTCAGCTGGCCGCCGAACTCACGTTCATCGGCCATGCGCTGCGGTTGGAAATCGGGATTGTCGGCAGCGACCAGGCGCTCGACCGTTTCGACCCGGTCCTGCAACCGGCGGGCCAGGCTGTAGAGTTCTTCCAGCATGGCTTCATCATCGGTGGTCAGTGTGGCAGCGGTCTTCCACCGGGTGACATAGTGCAGGATTACCCAAGGCAGGCCGACGAAGATTGACAGGATTGCGACTAAGGGAACGAAATCTTCCATGGCTCAGGCCTCCTTGCTGTTGTCAGCGTTGCCCGACAGAGCCCGCTTCATCGCTTCCAATTCCTCGTCGATCTTATCCTGACCGGCGAGTGCAGAGATTTCATCGGCCAGGCTCGGCTTGGCAGTGCCATCGGCCAGGCTCAGCGCGTCAGCGCGGCCTTCGGCATAGTCGACCCGGCGTTCCAGCTGGTCAAAGCGGGCCATCGCCTCGTCCACCCGCTCACTCGCCAGCAACGTGCGCAGCTTGACGCGGTTCTCGGCGCTTTCAAGGCGGGCAGCGATCGCGGTCTGGCGGCTGCGGGCTTCACGCAGGCGGGTCTGCAGCTTTTCGATGTCGATCTCGTAAGCGCGCAGTGCATCGTCGAGCACGGTGATTTCCGCCTTGAGCTGCTCGGCCATGTCAGCGGCCTTCTTCTTTTCGACCAGCGCGCCGCGGGCCAGGTCTTCGCGGTCCTTGCTCAGTGCCAGCTGGGCCTTTTCGCCCCAGTCAGCCTGCAAACGGTCCAGCTTGACCGTGTGGCGGTGCATTTCCTTCTGATCGGCAATCGTGCGGGCCGCGCTGGCGCGCACTTCGACCAGGGTTTCCTCCATCTCGAAGATGATCATGCGGATCATCTTTTCGGGATCGTCCGCCTTGTCGAGCAGATCGGTAAAGTTGGCAGCAATGATATCGCGGGTGCGGCTGAAAATGCCCATCCAGGGAACTCCAATGGAAGACGATGAAGATGAAGTCGGGGTCGGGGATCGGCGGAGGCGCTCTACTTCGCTATCGAACCGCGAAGTGCGCGGTGCCGCATCGTTGCGGGTCTGGGCCGGTGCTTCGCGGCGGGGGGACTGGGACCCGCCGGCAGGGGGTTCTGAAGCATCCGGCCCAAGGGGGGAAAGGGGATCGTTCACCTGATCGCTCACCGTTAGGCGGTCTGGGCCGCAGCGGGCTGATCAGTTGCGGCCAGAACCGGAGCGCGGTCCATCTGCTGGGCCAGGACAAAAACGTTCATCGCCAGCATGGCCGCAACCGAGGCCAGGATTGCCTTGTCGAGCTTGGAACGCTGGGAGAGGGGCTTGCCGAACATTGCTGTCGTCCTTCGATAGTGTTGTCAGCTATTCAGCAAACGCCGTGCCAATTGTGGAAAATGACGGATTCCTGCCGCATCCGTGGCTATTCGACCAACGACGTGTAGTAACTGTTGCGCGATGTTGGGAAT
This sequence comes from uncultured Novosphingobium sp., assembly GCA_964572445.1. Taxonomy (GTDB): domain Bacteria; phylum Pseudomonadota; class Alphaproteobacteria; order Sphingomonadales; family Sphingomonadaceae; genus Novosphingobium. Next base: position 5,040 of record CAZNFV010000084.1, read on the forward strand.
TTTCGCTACATCTTGGGAATGGATCGTGACGTGCAGTTCATCGGCCAGTCCGGGGCCTTCCTTGATGCGGTGGAGCGTACCAGCCGCGCTGCGCCATTGCGCCGTCCGGTCCTGGTGATTGGCGAACGGGGGACCGGCAAGGAATTGATCGCCGAACGTTTGCACCAGTTGAGCAAGCGCTGGGCAGAGCCACTTGTAACGCTGAACTGTGCCGCCTTGCCCGAAACGCTGATTGAAGCGGAACTGTTCGGCCACGAAGCAGGTGCCTTTACCGGGGCAACCCGGGTTCGGGCCGGGCGCTTTGAAGAGGCCGATCAGGGCACGTTGTTCCTCGATGAACTGGCCACTCTCAGCATGGGCGCGCAGGAGCGACTGCTGCGTGCGGTCGAATATGGCGAGGTGACGCGGATCGGGGCCTCCAAGCCGATCCGGGTCGACGTGCGCATCGTGGCGGCAACCAACGAGGATCTGCCCCGGCTGGCCGAGGAGGGGCGATTTCGCTCTGACCTGCTTGACCGGTTGAGCTTTGAAGTGATCACTCTGCCGCCGTTGCGTGTGCGCGAAGGCGACATTCGCGTGCTGGCTGAACACTTCGGCCGCCGCATGGCCAGCGAACTGCGCTGGGAGGAATGGCCCGGTTTTACCGACGCGGCGATGCGCAGTCTGGAAGACTATCAGTGGCCCGGCAACGTGCGCGAACTGCGCAACGTGGTGGAGCGTGCGGTCTATCGCTGGGACAATTGGGGCATGCCGGTGGCGCACATTGTGTTTGATCCGTTCGATAGCCCCTGGAAACCATCACCGATGATCGTGGCGGACAACGGGCGGACGCCCGGTGCGCCTGCGACAGCCAGCGTTTCGGCGGCTCCATCGGCGCAACTGGACGCCATCAGCGACCTTAAGGCCGCGGTCGATGCGCACGAGCGCGCGATTGTCGAGCAGGCGCTTAACCGGCACCGCTATAACCAGCGCCAGACTGCCAAGGCGCTGGGCCTCAGCTATGACCAATTGCGTCACTGCATGAAGAAGCACGGACTCAGCGAGCGGGCAGGAACTTAGCGGTTCAGCGGCCAGCCGGGTCTGAAATTGCGCTTTGTTCAACAACAGCTGCGAACTGCCGCCCGGGCTGCATCTGAAAGCCCGGATCGAACTCAGCGTAGTTGCAGGTCAGCTCCTCACCTTCGGCAATGTCCACTTTTGCCCAGCCGGTCTCGGGGTCGTCGAAGATCGTGTTGGGGTTCGCGCTGTGGTTCATGAAGCGGCCGTTGTCGCACTCGACAACCACCGTCTGGGGCCGGGTCATGTGGCGGTAGCCATACCGCTCGATGAATTCCCGCTGGGTTTGCGGTAAGCCCGCGATCTCCTGCTGGGTCAGCGAAACATCAAGCCGGTCGTTGAGCTGCCAGATGACATCGCCAGCCTTGATCGGCGCTGCGGCGAACAGGCCAACCCCTTCGATGGTACTGGGTCCAACGTAGGTCGGCACGGTCATCATGGTATCGGTTCCATCTGCAAGGTCACGCGCCGATTAACCCGGCATGGTTGGCCGGGTTCCTTGCCCGACGCGCCGGATCATTCGCGCGGGAAACGGGTTTAGCAGGTGCCCCTAACCCGGAGATCCGATGCACCGCTTCCTTGCCCCCTGGGCCCTGTTGCCGCTCCTTCTCCTTGCAGCCTGCAATTCCGAACCGGCCCGCGATCCGAAACCGGCGGAGAGCAATCCGGTCGAAGCGACGGTCGCTCCGGACGCGGCAAGTGATCCGTTTGCGGTGCGCGATCCTGCCCCCGGTGCGGCGGTGCCTGCCGATCAGGCTGACGATCAACCGCGCCCGGTGATGCAGGCGCAGGTGGTGCTCGATCGGCTTGGCTTCACGCCCGGCGTAGTCGATGGCAAGGAAGGCCTTTCAACCCGCAACGCGCTCAGCGGCTTTCAGGAAGCCAATGGCCTTGACCAGACTGGCAAGTTCGACGCGGCGACCAAGGCGGCGCTGCAGCGCTGGACCAATATCCCCGCGACCCGCATGGTAACAATCCCGGCGAACTATGGCGCGGGTAGCTTCGTCATTATTCCTGAGGATGTGGCCGATCAGGCCGCGCTGCCGGCGATGGGTTACGAGACGCTCGATGAGAAACTGGCCGAGCGTTTCCATACCACTGTCGAAACGCTGTGGGCACTCAACCGGCTGTCCCCGCCCGCGCAGCCTGCCGAAAAGGGCGTGTCGACGGCGCCGGTGTCGCTGATCCAGGCCGGACAGCAAATTCGGGTTCCGAACGTCGGCAATGATGTTGTCGATCCGCAGACCGACAACGATCGCGGCTGGCGCGACACGCTGATGGCGCTGGGCGTGGCCAGCGAGCAGCCAAAGGCGAGCCGGATCGTGGTGAGCAAGAGCAAGGAAACGCTCAAGGTCTATGATGCGGCCGACAAGCTGATCGCAGTATTCACGGCAACGATGGGATCCAGGCACGATCCGTTGCCGCTGGGCGAATGGAAGATCAAGGGCGTCGCCCGTAATCCGCCGTTCCACTATAACCCCGAGCTGTTCTGGGACGTTTCCGATAGCGAGGAGAAGCAGCTTCTGCCGCCCGGACCCAATGGTCCGGTCGGAGTCGCGTGGATCGATCTCAGCAAAGAACACTATGGCATCCATGGCACGCCCGAACCGCAGACGATCGGACGCGCCGAGAGCCACGGCTGCGTGCGCCTGACCAACTGGGACGTCGCGCGGCTGGCGCAGATGGTCTCATCCCGGACGCAGGCTCTGTTCGAGGCCTGACCGATCCACCATGGCACAGTTCGGCTGGGGAGCGATGATCAGGGCGGTGGCGGCTACTGCACTGGTCACCTCGGCGGCGTGGCTGGGGGTCGGGACCATGCGCTTTGAACGCGGCGCTGTGACAGTCGTCCGCGCCGGGCTGGACAACCAGCCATCCGCTTCGGCCAGCGCTGCCGGCGAAACGCTTGACCTGATCAGTGAGGCGCAGGCACCGGCGCCCCCGCCAACTGCGGGGCGGCTGGCAATGCCGGTCGCCGGAATAAATCCTGCTGAGCTGGTCGATACTTTCGTCCAGGCACGATCAGAGGGCCGTGTTCACGACGCGATTGACATCATGGCCCCGCGCGGCACGCCGGTGATTGCTGCAGCGGCCGGCAAAGTCGAAAAGCTGTTCAACTCGGCGCTGGGCGGCAACACCGTGTACATGCGCTCACCCGATGGCCGCCTGATCTATTACTATGCCCACCTTGATGCCTATGCACCCGGTCTGGCCGAAGGGCAGGTACTGCGCAGCGGCGATGTGCTGGGGACGGTGGGGACCACGGGCAATGCTGACCCTGCTGCACCGCACCTCCACTTCGCCGTTCTGCAGACCGATCCCTCGGCCCGCTGGTATCAGCCTGCAATCGCGGAGAATCCCTATCCGTTGCTCACCGGGCGACGGTAAGCACTTGCCAAGTGCAGCGGTTTGACCTATCTGAACGCCATCCCGACATTGTGAAGCGATCGAGGGGCTGGCGCCGAAAGGGGCCGGCGCCGAACCGCTTTGCATAACCGGTCACACACGGAGAACACCGCTTGGCGGATATTGATCGCCTGATCGAGATTGTTGAGCCCGAGGCACAGGCCCTGGGCTTCGATCTTGTGCGCGTCATCGTGTTCGGCAAAAGCGAAGTGGGTGACGAGGAAGTCACGCTGCAGATCATGGCTGAGCGACCGGATACCGGCCAGTTGGTGATCGAAGACTGCGCCGAACTTTCGCGCCGTGTTTCCGATGCGCTCGATGGGCTGGAAGAATCCGGAGAAGTGCTGATCGAAGAGGCCTATCGCCTCGAAGTCAGCTCGCCGGGGATCGATCGCCCGCTGACCCGGGCTAAGGATTTCGTCCAGTGGGCCGGGCACGAAGCCCGCGTCACTTTGAAGAACCCGGTCGATGGCAACCGCAAGAGCCTTCAGGGTGAACTGATCGGGATTGATGGCGATGCCGTCACAATTGAAGACAAGAAATCGGGCCGGGTCACTTTCCCGCGCGCCGATATCCATTCCGCCAAGCTGGTCCTGACAGACCAGCTGATTGCCGCAACCCGCCCGCTGGATGTCAGTGGTGCGGACGAGATCGTAGAAGAACAGGAAGACTGAACATGGCCAGTCCGATTTCCGCCAACCGTGCCGAACTGCTGGCGATTGCCACCTCGGTCGCTAACGAAAAGCTGATCGACAAGTCGATCGTGATCGAGGCGATGGAAGAGGCGATCCAGAAGAGCGCCCGCAATCGCTATGGTGCCGAAAACGACATCCGCGCCAAGCTCGATCCGCGCACCGGCGATCTGCGCCTGTCGCGCGTGGTCGAAGTGGTCGAAGAGGTTGAGGACTATTTCAAGCAGGTTGACCTGAAGGCTGCGCAGAAGCTGGATGCCAATGCCAAGATCGGCGATTTCATCGTCGATCCGCTGCCGCCGGTAGACCTGGGCCGGATCGATGCCCAGTCGGCCAAGCAGGTGATCTTCCAGAAGGTCCGCGACGCTGAGCGTGATCGTCAGTTCGAAGAATTCAAGGACCGTGCCGGTGAACTGGTCACGGGCGTAATCAAGTCGGTCGAATTTGGCCACGTGATCGTTAACCTCGGCCGCGCCGAAGGCGTGATCCGCCGCGATCAGCAGATCCCGCGCGAAGTTGCCCGCGTCGGTGAACGCGTCCGCGCCTGGATCATGAAGGTGGAGCGCCAGAACCGCGGTCCGCAGATCTTCCTCAGCCGCGCACACCCCGAATTCATGAAGAAGCTGTTCGCGCAGGAAGTGCC
>CAZNFV010000085.1:0-9786 GCA_964572445.1 uncultured Novosphingobium sp.
CTTGCGGTACTGGCCCTTCAGAAAGCCTTCCGGCCCAGCCACGATCATCGCCCCAAGCGCCTGGGCGCCCTGGATGTGGCTGTTGTCATAGACCTCGATCCGCTGCGGCGGCTCCGGCAGTTCCAGGAATTCCGCCAGCTCGCGGTTAAGCCGGGCCTTGGTGCCGCTTTCCGCTGCCCGGCGATCAAGTGCTTCAACCGCGTTGCGCTGTGCCTGCTCCATCAACCGCCGCCGATCACCGCGCTGGGGAACGGAGATTTCAACCTTGCCGCCCGCGCCTTCCCGGAACGCCTCGGCCAGCAAATCGGCCTCTGGCAGGTCACGATCGACCAGGATCAGCCGGGGCGGTGGCACTTCCTCATAGAACTGCGCGAGGAAGGCGGTCATCACTTCGTCCGCATCCAGCCCGTCAGTATGGCCGGGGAAGAAGGCGCGGTGCCCCCAGTTCTGTCCGCCGCGGATGAAGAAGGCCTGGACGCCAAACTGGCCGTTCTTTTCGGCAATGGCGAAGACATCGGCACTGCCCACGCCTTCGGCATGGACCGCCTGGCTGCCTTGGATGAAGGTCGCTGCGCGCAGCCGATCACGCAGCATGGCAGCGCGTTCAAAGTCCAGCGCGGCCGCCGCCTCTTCCATCTGGGCATTAAGCTTGGCTTGGACTGCGGAGCTTTTGCCGCCCAGGAAGTCCTTCGCCTCGCCAACCAGCTCACCATAGTCCGCCGCGTTGATCCGCCCGACACACGGCGCGGAGCACCGCTTGATCTGGTAAAGCAGGCACGGCCGGTCGCGCCGAGCGAAGAAGCTGTCAGTGCAGGACCGCAGCAGGAACAGCTTCTGCAAGGCGTTGATCGTGGTGTTGACCGATCCGGCGCTGGCGAAGGGGCCGTAATAGTTGCCCTTGGCCTTGCGCGCACCGCGATGCTTGGTGATCCGCGGAAAATCATGGTCGGCGCGCAGCAGGATGAAGGGGAAGCTTTTGTCATCACGCAGCAGCACGTTGTAAGCCGGGCGATAGCGCTTGATCAGCTGCGCCTCCAACAACAGCGCCTCCGCCTCGCTGTTGGTGGTGACGATGGTCATTGAGCGAGTCTGGCTGACCATCCGCTTTAGCCGCAGCGGCAGCCGGTCAACCTGGGTATAGTTCGCCACCCGGTTCTTCAGCGCCCGCGCCTTGCCGACATAGAGCACCTCACCGCGGGCATCGAGCATCCGGTAAACCCCGGGCTTGGGCTTGAGCGTCGCCTGAACTTCGCGAATTGCGGCGACCCCGGCCTCAAGGTCAGGCTGGCTACCCTTGACCGTATAGGTCGCGCGCTCCTCATTGAAGCGTTCGGCGGCATTGGGTTGATCAGGGCGTCCGGCGCGGGCCATGGGCCCCCATTAGGGGTGTTGTGGGCAAGGCAAAAGGCCCTTGTTGACGAAGGGCAAGCGTCTGTTAGGCTCTCCAACAAGAACAGGCCTTTAAGCGGCCAGGATCAGGAGGGGATCAGCTTGCGGCAGCTCCAGGGGATGGATGCGTCCTTCGTGGCGCTCGAGACACGCAATTCGCCGATGCACATCGGTTCGATCCTGATCTACAATCCGGAAACTGCGCCTGGCGGGTTTGTTCGCTTCAAGGACATCCTGCGCTTCATGGAAAGCCGGATGCAGCTGTCGCGCACCATGCGCCAGCGGCTGGTGCGGGTGCCGTTCGATCTCGACTATCCCTATTGGATTGAAGATCCCGACTTCGATCTGGAATACCACGTCCGGCACCTCGCCCTGCCCAAGCCGGGTGACTGGCGCCAGCTGTGCATTCAGGCTGCGCGGATTTTCGCCCGGCCGCTCGATCTTACCCGCCCGCCGTGGGAGTTTACGGTGATCGAGGGACTCGAAAACATCCCCGGCGTGCCCAAGGGCAGCTATGCCATGGTCACCAAAGTGCACCATGCGGCGATTGACGGGCTAAGCGGGATTGACCTGATGGAGGCACTGCACACGTTGATGGCGGATGCCCCGCCGCCGACTGAGCCCGATAATTGGCAACCGGAACAGCTGCCCAGCGCAGCCTCGCTGATCGGAAAGTCCTGGCTGAATGCCGTGGCCAATCCGGTCCGCCAGCTGGAAGTTGCCGCCAAAGCGATCCCCGGGCTGGCCCGCGCGGTAAAAGGCATCGCGACCAAGGATTTTGCCCTGCATGGTGAAATGATCGCCCCACGGACCCGGTTCAATCAGGTGATCTCTGCCAGCCGCGTCATCGAAGGACGATCGGTCCCTCTGGCCGATATCAAGGCGATCCGCCGCTCGGTCGAAGGCGCGAAGGTCAACGATGTCTTCCTGACGATCATCGGCGGGGCGATGCGCAAGTATCTTGAAGCCAAGGATGACCTGCCGGACAAGACGTTGACCGCGATGGCTCCGATCTCGGTCCGCGGGAACAATGAAAAGGGCGATATGGGCAACCAGGTCGCCGCGATGATCGCGCCCCTGGGCACGCACCTGGCCGATCCGATTGACCGGCTGGAATATGTCTTCTCGCAGACCACCAATTCCAAGGCCATGACCGATGCGCTGGGCGCCCGCAACATGACCGAGATGAGCAAGGTCAGCCCCGCGCTGTTCATGGCCCTCGCTGCACAGGCCTATACCCGACTTGGCCTGGCGAACCGGGTCGCCCTGCCCTTCACCACGGTGGTGACCAACGTTCCGGGGCCGCCGGTGCCGATCTATTCAGCCGGCGCGCGGCTGGAAAGCATGATGGGCCTGCTCTGCCTCACCGACGGGCTTGGTCTGGGCCATGTCGTGCAGAGCTATGTCTCCGAAGCGACGATTGCCTTTACCGCCTGTCGCAACCTGCTGCCCGATCCGGAGTTCTACGCCCAGTGCATCGAAGAGAGCTTCCAGGAACTGCGCGACGCAGCAGCGAAGGTAACGGAACCGAGGATTCCGCAGGCCACCCCCTTGAAGAAGCCAAAGCCAGCAGCCAAGGCAAGCAAGCCCGGCGTGAAAGCGCCGGCCAAACCAGTAACGAACAAGAAGCCGGCAACCAAGCAACCGGCCGCGAAGAGCAGGAAGGTCGCCAAGACATGACAGCAGCCAGCGCCGCATTCCCGCAGCCGAGCCACGCCCGGCCGCCATCGCGGCTGTTTGCTTTTGCCGAACCACGGGCCGTGCTGGAACTGGCGGCATTCTATGCAATGCGCCCCTACCTTTCGAACCTGCCCAAGGGCGATGGCCATCCCGTGCTGGTCCTGCCCGGTTTCCTGGCCTCTGACGGTTCGACCGCGCCACTGCGCAAACTGCTCAAGCAGTTGGGTTATGATGCCCGCGGCTGGGGCCTGGGCCGCAATGTGCGGATCGATGCGCCGCGGGTGCACGAGATGGAAGCAAAGCTGCTGAAGATCTACCGCGAAACGGGCCGCAAGGTATCGATCGTCGGCTGGAGCCTGGGCGGCGTGTTCGCGCGCGAAATGGCCAAGACCCATCCCGAAGCCGTGCGGCTGGTGATTTCGCTTGGCAGCCCGATCTCGGACGACCGGCGCCACTCCAATGCCGCGCGCCTGTTCGAATATCTCAACGGCAAGGATCCCGAGCCGGTCCGGCAGGGCCGCTTCAAGGACCTGCACGTGGCGCCACCGGTGCCGACCACTTCGATCCTGACCAAGAGCGATGGCGTGGTGCATTGGCGCGGCTCGGTCCAGCAACGGGGCCACCACCCGCAGACTGAGAACATTGAAGTGCTGGCCAGCCATTGCGGCCTGGGGTTCAATCCCAGCGCGGTGATTGCCATCGCCGACCGCTTGCTGCAGCCAGAGGGCGAGTGGAAACCATTCGAACCGCGCCTCTCACAGCGCTGGATGTTCCCCAAGTCCAGCCTGCAGTAAGCCATGTCCACGCGCCATTTGGTTGATCCCGAGCTGCTCGGGCTGCTTGAACTGATGCCGGCCACTGACCTGGCCAGCGCCGATCTCAACGCCTTGCGAGAGGCAAGCAAAGCCCGCTATGCTTTCCTGGGCGGCCCCGTGATTGCTCCGGTGGTCCACACCATTGCCGGCCCAGGCGGTCCGCTCGAAATCTTTCTCTACGATCCCGCCCCCGGCACAGCCGGCCGCGCAGGATTGCTGCATATCCACGGCGGCGGGATGATCATGGGTTCGGCCCGCGTGATGCAACCGGGCCCGGCGGCCATGGCGCAAGCGCTGGGCATCCCGGTAGCTTCGGTCGAATACCGGCTCGCCCCGGAGCACCCCTTCCCGGCACCGCAGGACGATTGTTTTGCCGCATTGCGCTGGATGGCGGACCAGGCCGAAGCGCTTGGCATCGACCGCGATCGGATTGGCATTACGGGTGAAAGCGCCGGCGGCGGACTGGCAGCTTCAGTCGCGCTGATGGCCCGCGATCAGGGTGGACCGGCGCTGGCGGCCCAGTTCCTGACCTATCCGATGCTGGACCACCGCACTGGCGGAGCCGAATGCCCCTATGCCAACCCGGTGACCGGCGAATTTATCTGGACCCGGCCATCCAACCGTTTTGGCTGGGGTGCCTTGCAGGGTGGCTATGAGCCTACCGACCAGCGCCGTGGCTGGTTCTCGCCGTCTCTGGCCACCGACCTGTCCGGCCTGCCGCCGACCTGGATCGGCACGGGTAGCCTCGACCTGTTTCTGGATGAAGACCTGGACTATGCCCGCCGGCTTGTTGCGGCGGGCGTGCCGGTTGAACTGCATTGCTATCCCGGCGCGATTCACGCCTTCACCGCGGTGGCGGGCAGCCGCCTGGCGCAGGCCTATGGTCGCGATCTGCTGGGCGCCATTGCGAACTGGCTTAAGATCGCCCGTTAAAGCCGCACAGGTCCTTCCCGCGCGGCCCTTAACCGGGGAGCGTCATGTTCAGATGGCGCGTCCATCGATGTTGACGTTGCGGATCCTGCCATCCCGGTCGATCATGCAGCTGAAATTGCCATTGCCGGTTGTGGTGCCGGCAATCCGCCAGCCGTCTGCATCGCGATTGACGCTGTCCACTTCGCCAACGCGGGTTTTGCCGCGGTTCACTTCATCGATGCAGCGGTTGATGGCACCATCGATTCCCGTGCCTTCGCGCCATTCCGGACGATCATCGTCACGGCCATAACGCGGCGCTTCTTCACGCTGGCGTGGCAGCGGTTCGCGATAGTCACCTTGGTCAGGACGCTGCTTGCTGGCCTTATTGGCCGCGCTGGCGATCGCAGCGATCCCCCCGATGATCAGAATGCCGGCAAGGATATCGCCACCATCGACCCGGCCATGATGGCGGTACTGTCCTCCCCAACCGCCGCCCCAGCCCCGCGCCATGGCCGGAGTGGCTGCGAGCGAAGCCGTAGCCGCAAGCGCCAGGGTGGTTGCAACCCGCTTGAACTTACCCGTCATTTGCTTGGCCCCCTTCTGACTGCACCAATTGCACCCATTCTGCCCAAAGACTTAGGCGGCCCAGGCTTTCGCTTGCCTGAACCGCCCTTGCCTTGAACCCGTCGCCCTAAAAGTCGCGGAGGCCGTTGTAATCCAGATCAACGACCCGATCGCGGTCGACCCGGCAAGTGAACGTGCCCGAGTCATACCCGCGGAGGTTGTTGTTCCATCCGCGATAGTCACCGCCCCAACCGCGGCCATAGTTGCCATCACCGCTGCGCCAGTTGCGACCGTTGCCGTTGACTGCGATCCGGCCGCGCACTTCGTAACCATAGCGCGTTTCGCGGACCTGACGGATATCGGTTACATCAGCGCGGCCATATCTGCCAGCGTTACGCTCTGCGGCATAGACGCACTGCTCCACGGCCCGGCGCGGGTTGCCGCGCGCGGAATAGTTGTCGCGATAGCCATTGCTGCGATCATAGCCATAGCCGCGATCGTACCCGGCCCGGTCATAGCGATAGTCGCGATCATTGTTGCTGGCCGCTGATGCAACGGCGGCAATTCCGCCGATGATCAGTGCCCCGGCAATAACGTCACCGGCACTGATGCCGTTACGATCGCGGTGTTCCGCGAATGCCGGAGTGGCCGAAGAGAGTGCCATCGCGCCAGCCGCGATGGTGGCAATGGTGCCCTGGGCCAGAGCTTTGGACATGGTCTTCATAGCGATCGTTCCTTCACTGCGCCGGAGCGAGATCTCCGGCCATGAAGCGGTTTTATCGAATCATCGGTGGCACCAAGCTGAACCCCATCGTTAGCTGACGTTCAGATAAAGCCGCCTTTATATGAACGAAATTTTGACGGTCCTTTAACCAGGACTGGCTAGGACGAATGCCATGCCAGAATGGTTTCTCCTCTACGCCGCACCGGTGGTTGCCTTGGTTCTGATCGGGTGGGAACGCGTGACCGGCGCTGGACCAACCGATTGGTGGATTAACCTTCAGGCCTGGTTCCTGAAGATTGTCGGCGCGCTCTCCGTCTACACGATCGTTACAGCCTGGCACGGCCCGGCGCTGATTGACGGTGCCGCGCTGCCCACATGGCTGGCGGCCATGCTTTATGTCCTGGTTTATGACCTGGCCGAATACCTGTTCCACCGCTTGCAGCACCGTCTGCCACTGCTGTGGTCCATGCATTCGCTGCATCATTCCGATCCGAACATGTCGGCTTTAACGACCAATCGCCATTTTTGGGCCGATCCACTGTGCAAGTCGGTAACAGTCTGGTCAGCCGCCGCACTGCTGATCTCCCCAACGCCAGAGGCGCTGGCGGTCTATACTGTCTTGGGGCTGTGGAACTTCGTGACCCATTCGCAGCTGCCGTTCAATCTTGGCAAATGGTCCTGGGTGATCAACACCCCGGCTTATCACCGCCGCCACCATTCGGCCCTGCCCGAACACTATGACAGTAACTTCGCGGCGCTTCTGCCAATCTGGGACGTCCTATTCGGCGATTATCACCAGCCAGAGGGCTTCCCCCCGACCGGTTACACAACCCGGCCGCGCAATCTGCGAGAGCAACTGTTCTGGCCGCTATACCACGGCCGCAGCGAACCCTAGCGCGGCGGAACCTGCAGCCCGCTCCACTGCGCCAGGAAGGCCAGCACATCAGCACCTTCGGCCACCGCCTTGTCCGTCGGCTTGCCCGAGCCATGACCGGCACGGCTTTCAATCCGGATCAGATGCGGCTTGGCCCCCGCATTGGCTGCCTGCAGCGCGGCGGTGTATTTGAAGCTGTGACCCGGCACCACGCGGTCATCGGTGTCAGCCGTCGTCACCAGCATCGCCGGATAATCCACGCCCACCTTGATGTTGTGGTACGGGGAATAGGCCCGCAGCACGCGCCAATCGGCTTCCTTGCTGGGATAGCCATAGTCATCGACCCAATAGCGCCCGGCGGTGAAGCGATCGAACCGCAGCATGTCCATCACGCCAACCGCCGCATTGGCGGCTGCGAACAGGTCAGGCCGCTGGTTGACCACGGCGCCGACCAGCAGGCCACCGTTTGAGCCGCCCTGGACCGTCAGCCCGTCCTTCGGCGTAATCCCCTCTGCGATCAGGTATTCACCCGCGGCGATGAAATCATCGAACACGTTCTGCTTGTTGTTGAGGCGGCCAGCATCATGCCAGGCCTTGCCGTATTCCCCGCCGCCGCGCAGATTCGCCAGCGCAAAGGCGCCGCCCGCTTCAAGCCAGGCCATCCGCATCGCGGAAAAGCCCGGAGTCAGCGAAATGTCGAACCCGCCGTAACCATAGAGTAGCGTCGGCACGGCCTCGCCGGCTTGGGCCACGTCCTTTTTGCGGACCACGAACATTGGCACGCGAGTGCCGTCCTTCGAGGTGAAGAACCGCTGCTCAATCGCGAAGTCGGCCGGATTGAAAGTCAGCTTGGGCAGCGCAAACGGCTCGCTTGTGCCGGTGCGCGTATCGAAGCGATAGATCCCACTCGGCTGGTTGAAGCTGGAAAAGGAATAGAAAGTTTCGGAATCGCCCGGCTCGCCACTGAAGCCAGAGGCGGTGCCAATCGCGTTCAGTGCGATCTGCTGGACCGGCTTGCCATCAAGCGAGCGGACCTCTGCCATCGACTTGGCGTCCTTCAGATAGGCCAGGATCAGACGATCGCCGACGATCTCCGCCCGCTCAAGCGTTTCGGCACGCTCATCAATCACGGCTTCAAACTGCGGCGTTGCGGCAGCCACATTGACCTTGACCACGCGCAGCCGCGGGGCGTCCTTGTTGGTCACGAAGTACAGCGTATCGCCCATGCCTTCGATCAGGCGCCAGTCGTTCTCCAGCCCTCCAACCAGGGTGCGGGCCTGCCACTTGCGGTTCTTGCCGAGCGGGATCAGGTGCAGTGCATAGCGGCTATCGGTGCCCCGCGATGTCGTGATCACGATCCACCGGCCGTCGTGCGTTACTTGCGCCGAGTGCCCGAATTCCGGCTCGTTCGGCGTGGCATAGACCAGCTCGTCCTGAGCCTGCGCCGTGCCAATGCGGTGGAAGTAGATCGCCTGGTTCTTGTTCAGCGACTGGAACTCAGCCCCGGCCTGCGGCTCAGGAAAGCGGGAGTAGAGGAAACCCTCGTTACCGATCCAGGCGATGTTGGTGAACTTGGCCCACTGGACCGCGTCACTCCGAACGGTGCCGGTGGCTACATCAAGCACCTTGATCGTGCGCCAGTCAGACCCGCCATCCTGAATGGAATAGGCCAGCAGCTTACCGTTCTTGGATGGAACCCAGGCATCCAGCGCCGTCGCGCCGTCCTTGGCCCAGGCATTGGGATCGATCAGCAGCTTCGCCGCGCCGTTCAGCCCCTTGCGCACGAACAGCTGCGACTGGTTCTGCAGTCCCGAATTGCGCATGTAGAAGTAATGCGCGCCAGCCTTGCGGGGCAGGCCAAAGCGCTCATAATCCATCAGCGCCTTGATCCGCTGCGCAAACCACTGGCGCTGGGGAAGCTGCGTCAAATAGCCCTGCGTCAGTGCGTTCTGCTGCTCCACCCAGCTCGCCACGGCTTTGTCGGTGCGAACGTCGTTTTCAAGCCAGCGATAGGGATCAGCAACCTGTTCACCAAACTGGGTCTCGACCAGATCGACGCGGCTCGTTTCGGGGTAAGTGACGCTCATCTTCTCGGCAGTGGCAGGGGTGGCAAGCGAAACAACCAAAGCTGCGGCCACCAGGGCCGGAACGCGACGCGACATGCAATGCTCCGAGAATGCGAAAAGGCGGGGGTGACCGTAGCAGTCACCCCCGCCTTTGCAACTGGACCAAAGGTCGCAGCCAAGCGCTTATTCGGCGTCGTCAGCCATCATGACCGGACCCGAATCCTGGCCCTTGGCCGAGGCGTCACGGTCAACCAGTTCGATCACGGCCATCGGAGCAGCGTCCGAACCGCGGATGCCAGCCTTGATCACGCGGGTGTAGCCACCCTGACGATCGGCGTAGCGCGCGGACAGAACTTCAAACAGCTTCTTTTCCTGCGCATCGTCCAGCAGACGAGCGTGAGCCAGACGGCGGTTCGCAAGACCACCATGCTTTGCAAGCGTGATCAGCTTTTCCAGATAGGGACGCAGTTCGCGCGCCTTCGGCAGGGTCGTGGTGATCTGCTCGTGCTTGATCAGCGCTGCCGACATGTTGCGCAGAAGCGCCTTGCGGTGGCTGGAAGTGCGGTTGAGCTTACGCCCGCCAATCTTGTGACGCATGGGTCATTCCTTCGTTCGTTATGGGCCCGTATCAGGTAGCCCAGACCTGGCAGCGATGCGGTCGCTGCCGATACCGTCGGGGCACCCGAAGGTGCCCCGGATCAGGTTAGCCCAGCAGCTCTTGTTCGAGCTTCTTGGCCATTTCTTCGATGTTTTCCGGCGGCC
>CAZNFV010000086.1:0-9768 GCA_964572445.1 uncultured Novosphingobium sp.
TCCGCGATGAAGACCCGCGCGCCGATCGTCTGCCGGGCGAGTTCTACCAGCTCGACCTGGAAATGAGCTTCGTGACCCAGGAAGAAGTCTGGGAAACGATGGAGCCGGTGATGGCCGGCATTTTCGAAAAGTTCGCCAAGGGCAAGTCGGTCACTCCGGCCGGCCAGTTCCCGCGCATCCCCTATGCCAAGGCGATGCTCGACTATGGCACCGACAAGCCAGACCTGCGCAACCCGCTGATCATCCGGGACGTGACGAGCGAGTTCACGTCTTCCGGCTTTGGCCTGTTTGAGAAGATCGTTGGCTCGGGCGGTTCGGTCCGCCTGATCCCCGCACCGGAAACGGCCGGGCTCAGCCGCAAGTTCTTTGATGATATGAACGAGTGGGCTCGCAGCGAAGGCCATGCTGGCCTGGGCTATGCCACCCGCAAGGACGGCGTGTTCGGCGGTCCGATCGCCAAGAACCACGGCGAAGACAAGATGGCCGCCCTGTGGGATTCGCTCGGCCTTGGCCCGAACGACGGCGCATTCTTTGCTGCCGGCAAGGAAGAACAGGCCGCCAAGCTCGCCGGCGCCGCGCGCAGCCGCGTGGGCGAACAGCTTGACCTGATCGACAAGGATTCGTTCCGGTTCTGCTGGATTATCGACTTCCCGTTCTATGAATGGAGCGAGGAAGAGAAGAAGCTCGATTTCGCGCACAATCCGTTCTCGATGCCGCAAGGCGGACTGGAAGCACTGCAGACGCAGGATCCGCTGTCGCTCAAGGCCTATCAGTACGACATGGTCTGCAACGGTTTCGAGCTGGCCTCGGGATCGATCCGCAACCAGCATCCGGACCTGATGGTCAAGGCCTTCGAACTGGTCGGCCTGTCGCAAGCCGATGTCGAAGAGCGCTTTGGCGGGATGTACCGCGCGTTCCAGTATGGCGCACCGCCCCATGGCGGGATGGCTGCCGGCGTAGACCGCATGGTCATGCTGCTGTGCGGCGTGCAGAACCTGCGCGAAATCACGCTGTTCCCGATGAACCAGCGCGCTGAAGACCTGCTGATGGGCGCGCCTTCAATGGCCGAAGCGAAGCAGCTGCGCGAACTGGGTCTGCGCATCGTAGAGCAGCCGAAGGGCTAATTGAAATCCAGGCGTTTCTACCGCTGGATATGATTTAGCGCCGGCTTGGGTGCTGCTCTGTAGAATCAAGATTGCGGAGCCTGCGCAGTGGCTTAAACCTGCACTGACAACACAGAATCGGTCTGCCTCTTATTCGGAGGCAGGCCGGCTGTGTTGATCGGTTCAGGAAAGGTCGCACCGTGAAGTCATCGCTGAGATTTCGTCCGTCTTTTTATGCCCTGGTCGCGGCTGGCCTCGCCGTCCCGATCATCCCGTTTGGCGCCACACTCACGGCGCAGGCCACGACTTCGGCGGTACCCGCCCCGGCAGGAGTTCAAGGTTGGGGTATCGGCAGCGATGCACTGCAGGCCGACCCTGACGTAGTGTTCGGCACGTTGCCCAATGGCATGCGGTATGCAATTCAACGGCACCAGACGCCCAAGGGCGATGTAGCGGTCCGTTTTGCAATCAAGGGCGGGGCCAAGGACGAAACCGATGGCCAGCGGGGCGCTGCCCATTTCGTTGAACATATGGCGTTCAACGGCTCCAAGAACATCCCCGAAGGCCAGCTTGTCCCGAAGCTGGAACGGCTTGGTTTGTCGTTCGGTGCCGATACCAATGCGTCGACGGCCCTCGAATATACCAGCTACAAGCTCGACTTGCCCAATGCGAAGCCCGAGGTGCTCGATGCGGCGATGATGATGATGCGGGAGATCGCCGATCGCCTAACCATCGCGCCGGCGGCGGTCGACCGGGAGCGGGGCATTTTGGTGTCAGAAGCCAGCGTCCGCAATGACGCCAATCGTCGCCGGATCGCGAATGTGCTCAGCACGCAGTTACCGGGCAACCGGCTCGCGGCGGCGGTTACGGCTGATCCAGAACAGATCAAGCGGATCACGGCGAAAGACCTGCGCGCATTCTATCGCGCCTTCTATCGCCCGGAGCGAGCGACCCTAGTGATCGTTGGCGACGTCGATCCCGCAGCGCTGCAACGTCAGATCGTCGCGACGTTTGCCGATTGGCAGCCGGTTGGTGCAGCAGGTGCCGACTATCGCGGACCCGTTGCAGCAATGGACAAGCCGGCAGCAGGAAGCTTCATCGATCCGGCGATCCCAGAGATCATCATGTTTGACAGATCGCGCAGCTATACTCCGCCGGCCAATACGGCAGCTGAAGAGCGGCAAAAGTTGCTTGAAACGCTGGCCGGCAACACCTTGGCCAATCGTTTTCAGCCAATCGCCCTGAAGCCAGAAAGCGCAGTGCTTGGCGCACAATTCCAGCGGCAGGACCTCGCCCGGAATGCAAACAGCTACAGCCTCTATGTCATCGCCCGCGACGGCAAGTGGCGTGATGCCCTGGCTATCGGTGAGCAAGAACTGCGCCGGGCGCAGCAATTCGGCTTCACAGCTGACGAAATCGCTGAAGTGAAATCGAACGTGCTTTCCGGGCTTACC
The DNA here is from genome assembly GCA_964572445.1 of uncultured Novosphingobium sp. Taxonomy (GTDB): domain Bacteria; phylum Pseudomonadota; class Alphaproteobacteria; order Sphingomonadales; family Sphingomonadaceae; genus Novosphingobium. The sequence goes on from CAZNFV010000086.1 coordinate 2,558, forward strand.
AATGCTGCAGCCCAGAAAAAGGGACTGCGGCCCGGCCAGATTGCGGAGCAGCTGGTGACGCAATCGCTCGAAAATGCGGTGCCTACCTCGCCTGAATTCGACCTTGGCTTTTACAAGGCAATTGAAGCGTCGATCACGGCCGAAAGTGTGACAGCAGCTTTCCGCCAGGCTTGGCAAGGAAAGCCTTCGCTCGTGCATGTGTCGGCCAAGGCCGCGATCCAGGATGCGGCGGCCGAAATCATCAGCCAGCTCGAAAAAAGCGCCCAGATTGCGGTTGCGGCACCGACCGAAACGGCAGCCAAAGCCTTTGCCTATGATAGCTTCGGCACACCGGGGAAGGTTGTGGCGGATAGCCGCGTTGACGATCTTGGGATCCGCAAAGTCCGCTTCGCCAATGGAGTGCAACTCAATCTGAAGCGCACAGATTGGGAACCAGACAATGTCGCCTTCACGATGGAAGTGGGCAAGGGCGCGTCTGCATTCCCGGCTGACAAGCCGGGCCTTGATGTGATGACCGGGGCGCTGCTGCCGCAAGACGGACTGAAAGCGCACGATTCGACTGAACTTCGGCGGATTCTAGCTGGTCACCAGGTTTCGCTTAATCTGACTGCCGGGCAAGATGCCCTGACCGCATCAGGCAAAGTTGCGGCGACGGATCTGGCGCTCCAGCTCAAGTTATTGGCAGCGCGGCTCAGCGCGACCGGGTTTAGAGTGGAAACAGGCGCGCAATGGGCTCCCTTTGCCCAGACGATCGGCCAGGCGATGTCCGCGCAGCCGCTGCAGGTGTGGCAGCTATCCTTCAACAACATGCTGAGTGGCGGAGATGGCCGACTGGGTTTGCCGGCACCCAGCGCCTTGGCCAGCCGCTCCTTCAGTGAACTGCAAGCCGCGCTGGTGCCGCAGCTGACGCAAGGCGGCGTCGCATTATCGCTCGTCGGTGACATTGACGAGGACGCCACGATCGCGACGGTGGCCAGCACCCTTGGCGCACTTCCGGCCCGCGAGGCGCGGCAACGCAGTGGCTTCGCTGCCCCAACCATCGGCTTCAAAGCGAGCGGCACGACTACACTCACTCACAACGGCCAGGCCGATCAAGGCGTCATCTCAATCAGCTGGCCGACTACTGACGACCGTGATCTGAAAGATTCTTTGACCCGTGGATTGCTGGCGCAGGCGATGAGCCTGGCCGCACTGGATCTGGTTCGGGAAAAACTGGGGGCAACGTATACACCGCAGGGCCTGTCATACGATCAATCCACCTATGCCGGGTTCGGCCACATCACCTTGGTGGCAGCGTCTTCACCGGCAGAAATGGGCCGTATCGAAGCGGCGTTCCGGAAGATTGCAGCCGACATGCGGGAAAAGCCAATCGGTGCAGACCTGTTGAATAGGGCGCGTGAGCCAGTGCTCGCTGGGATGGCCAGGTCTGACAAGCAGAACTCTGGCTGGACTGCGGTGGCGAACACGGCGCAAAGTTGGCCCGAACGGCTCGATCGCCGCCGGCAGCGCGAGGCGATCCTGCGTTCAATTTCACCGATGGATATTCAGGCGGCAGCCAAGCGCTATCTGCTTGAAAATAAATCAGCTGCAATCCGGATAATGCCCGTGGCTGCAGCCAAATAAGCGCTTGTCAGCCTGCAGAGCGGCACTGTTCCACGATCCGCAGGTTTGACCCTCTTGCCTAACCACGCGCCGTTCTCTAGGGCGTCTTTCAACACTGTTTTATTTGCCGTTCACGAAGGGGTAAATCCATGAGCGACACCGCCGACCGCGTTAAGAAGATTGTTGTCGAGCACCTCGGCGTCGAAGCCGAAAAGGTCACTGAAGACGCGAGCTTCATCGACGATCTTGGTGCTGACAGCCTCGACATTGTTGAACTTGTCATGGCGTTCGAAGAAGAATTCGGCGTCGAAATCCCTGACGATGCGGCTGAGAAGATCGGCACCGTTTCGGACGCGATTAAGTACATCGACGAGAACAAGGGCTGATTCAGCCTGTTTCCCGTACTGACCCCAAGCCTGTCTGGGGGTTGAACTGCGGGAACCGAGACACGAAATTTGACAGGCTCAGTCCCGCTTTGGGGCTGGGCCTGTTGCATATCCGGAGAAGTGCATGCGGCGCGTAGTGGTTACGGGAATGGGTCTGGTCACTCCCCTTGGAGGCGACGTCGAAACCACGTGGGCAAATCTCATTGCCAGCAAGTCTGGAGCTGGTCCGATCACGCGATTCGATGCTTCCAACCAGAAGTGCCAGATTGCTTGTGAACTGAAGCCAGCAGATCACCCCTGGGGGTTTGATCCCAACAAGCGCGTCGATCACAAGATCCAGCGCCAGGTTGATCCGTTCATTGTTTACGGCCTTGATGCTGCTGGTCAGGCGCTTGAAGACGCCGGTCTTACCGACATGGATGATGACCTGAAGACCCGCACTGGCTGCTCGATTGGCGCTGGTATTGGCGGTCTGCCGGGGATTGAAGCCGAATCTATCGTGCTGCACGAAAAGGGCCCTTCGCGCGTCAGCCCGCACTTCGTCCATGGCCGGATCATCAACCTGATCTCTGGCCAGGTCTCGATCAAATATGGCCTGATGGGCCCGAACCACGCGGTCGTAACTGCTTGCTCAACCGGGGCGCACTCGATTGGTGATGCCGCCCGGATGATCAAGGACGGGGACGCTGATGTGATGCTGGCGGGCGGGGCTGAAGGCACCGTCAACCCGCTGGGGATCGCCGGCTTTGCCCAGGCCCGTGCGCTCAACTGCAGCTATAATGATCGCCCGGAACAGGCCAGCCGTCCTTATGACAAGGGGCGTGATGGCTTTGTTATGGGTGAGGGGGCCGGGGTGGTTGTGCTTGAAGAGTATGAGCACGCCAAGGCCCGCGGTGCGAAAATCTATGCCGAAGTGGTCGGCTATGGCCTCTCGGGTGATGCTTATCACGTCACTGCGCCCCATCCGGAAGGTAAGGGCGCGGAACTGTCCATGCGGATGGCAATGCGCAAGGCAGGGCTTGAGCCCGGCGATATCGATTATGTGAACGCCCACGGCACTTCCACCATGGCGGACACGATCGAACTGGCGGCGGTCAAGCGCGTGCTGGGTGATGATCTGTCCGGTGCTTCGATGAGCAGCACCAAGTCTGCCATCGGTCATCTGCTGGGTGGGGCAGGGGCGGTAGAAACAATCTTCTGCATCCTGGCAATTCGCGATCAGATCGTTCCTCCGACGCTCAATCTCGACGATCCGGACGAAGGCACTGAAGGCGTTGATCTGGTGCCCAAGGTTGCTCGCAAACGGAAGGTTCGCGCCGCGCTCAACAACAGCTTCGGGTTTGGTGGAACCAATGCCTCGCTGATCGTCAAAGCGCTCGAAGACTGATGCTTGATCGGCGGGGCTGCTGGCCGCTGTTGGCAGCGGCTCTGCTGGCGCTCGCCGCGCTGGGATGGCTGGTGACCGGTTGGTTTACGGCGGGCCCACTTCAGCAGGATACAACTTTTGTTGTGCCCGATGGATCGAGCCTCTCCGGCGTTGCCGCCAAGCTGGAAAGCGCAGGGGCGATTGATAGCGCTAAGGCGTTTCGACTGCGGGCCCGGATCTTCGGGGCCGGCGCCCCGATCAAGGCGGGCGAATTCAGCTTCCCCAAGGGCGCCAGCCCGTCGCGCATCCTCTCGATTATCCAGGGTGACGAAGTTCTCAGGCGCTTCGTCACGATCCCGGAAGGGATGCCCTCGATCATGGTCTACGAGCGGCTGATGGCCAACAGCCAGTTGACCGGATCGATCGCTGTTCCGGCTGAGGGTTCGATCCTGCCTGATACTTATGAGATTGAACGGGGCGAAAGCCGGCAGGCTGTTCTGCTGCGGATGCAGGCGGCAATGCAACGGACGCTTGCAGAGTTGTGGGCCAAGCGCAGCGCCAGCTCGGTGGCTGAAACGCCAGCTGCGGCACTGGCACTGGCGGCGATCGTGGAAAAGGAAACCGGCAAGCCAAGCGAGCGGCGAACAGTCGCCGGGCTTTATTCGAACCGTTTGCGCCAGGGCATCATGCTTCAGGCCGATCCCACGATCATTTACCCCATCACCAAGGGCAAGCCTCTGGGCCGCCGAATCCGCCAGAGTGAAATCCAGGCGACCAACGATTACAACACTTACACGATGGTAGGCCTGCCTAAAGGACCGATCACCAATCCAGGGCGCGCCGCGATTGAAGCCGTGCTGAACCCAGCCCAGACCGATGTGCTGTACATGGTGGCTGACGGCACCGGCGGGCACCTGTTCGCTAAGACGCTCGACGAGCACAACGCCAACGTCGAACGCTGGTTCACCATCCGCAAGGCGCGCGGGGACTTCTAAAAAGAAGCCCCCGTCGGCCTGATCAGGGTTCGATGATCTTGAACCCACCGGGGATCGGCTCAATCGCATTGAGCCAAGCTTCGGCTGCGGCGCGATCGCCCTCAACCTTCACGCCCATCATCTCAAGCTGCCCGAGCGGCATTTTCATGAACAGCAGTCCAAGCAGTGCGCGTCGCGGGCCGGTGATGGTCACCGCAGGCTGGGCGATCGGCTTCATCCGGCCAATCATCGTCGTGTGGGTAACTTCGATCCCGGCCGTTTCCTGACGCTCCGGCATGACGATGTTGATCCCCATGGTCCGCCCGGCCAGTTTGGTCGGATCGAAGCGGGTGGAAACGGAATCGAGCAATTCCTGCGTGGGCACTGCAGCGATCATATCGGCATTCTGGCTCGAACTGGCGCGGGACTGTACGCCCTGGCGCAGTTCCTTGGCCCCGGTCAGGAACTGATTGCGCCAGATTGCGCTCTCGGCCTGATAGCCTTGCTGTTCCAGGCTGTCTGCCAGCAGCAAGCGTGCGGGCTTATCGCCGGGATCGGCAAAGATGATCTGGCTGAGCAGGTCTGATGACCAGCGATAATCCCCAGCCACGAACGCCTTGCGTGCCGCCGCCAGTGCCTTTTTGGCTCCGCCCATTGCCGCTATCGTGCGCTTGGCCCGTTCGACCGGCGGATAGGCGTTAAGATTGGCCGGATTGCCATCGTACCAGCCCAGATAGAACTGATAGACCGCCTTCGAATTGTGACTGTAAGTGCCGTAGTACCCGTGATTGAACCAGTCCTTGGCAATCTCCGCAGGCTGTTTCAGCTCCTCTGCAATTTCATGCATCGTCTCGCCCTTGTTCATCAGGCGCACGGTCTGGTCGTGGAGATAGCGATAGTTGTCGCGGTTGGAGGCGAGGGCGCTCGTCACCTCTGTGGCACCAAACCGCGGCCAGCAGTGACTGGAGATCAGGTTCTCGCTGCGGCCACCCCAAGTCTTTAGCGCCTCGTCGATATAGTTCGCCCAGATCCGCGCATCACGGACCTTCGCCCCGCGTGGGGTGAGGATATTGTGGAGCGAACAGGTGGTCATTTCTGCCGAAAGGAAAGTCCGGCTGGGCGCGATATAGACATTAAGTTCAGACGGTGCCTCGCTGCCGGAAACGATCTGGAATTCCAGCGGCACGCCATCGACCACGCGGGTCTCACCTGTCTTGGCGATCGTGTCGGTCGGCGCGATCAGGGTGATTTCCGCGCCCGAAACGCCCGCGCCAATCCCGCTGCCGATCTGGCCTTGCGGCCCGGGTGCCAGCCCGGTCCCGAATTGGTAGTTGACCCGCCGCCCCATCGCCGCCCCGGCCATGATGTTTTCTGAAACGGTTTCCGCAATGAAGTGCGCGGGGGCGATGATCGCCACTTTGCCTGCTTTGACATCGGCATCGTCAACCACACCGCGAACCCCGCCAAAGTGATCGCCGTGACTGTGGCTATAGATCACCGCCGTGACTGGACGCTGGCCGAGCTTCTCATTGACCAGATCGATCGCGGCCCGGGCGGTTTCCCGGCCGGTAAGCGGATCGATCACGATCCAGCCGGTTGCGCCGCGCACGATGGTCATGTTCGAGATATCGAACCCGCGGACCTGCCAGATCCCGTCGGCGACCTGGAACAGCCCGTGCTGACGCAGGATGCCGATATGACGCCAGAGCGACGGATTGACTGTGTCGGGAGCGGCACCGGCCACAAAATCGTAAGCAGCCAGGTTCCAGACTGGTCGACCGTCTGCGGCCTTGATCAACGGATCGGCGCGCGTGCCCAGGAAGCCACGGCGTGCAAAGCTTGCATCGCGTTCATCATCGGTGGGGAGGGCAGCAGCGGCCGCGCGCTGGGCGGCCAGTGTGGCCGGCGTTGCGGGCTTGGGTGCCTCAGGTGCGGGGGCTTGAGCCAGAAGCAATGGAGCCAGGGCAACAAGGGCAGTTCCGGCAAGCCGGCGATAACGCAACGCAGTCATATGTAATCCTCCCGCAAACAGCCTGTAAGGCGGGAATGATTCGGGCAAGGCCCTTCGCGTTATCGATAAGGGCGATCACTTAAAGTGGAACTCTGCATTAGTCCGCTTGGGCGAATAATCGTATCGAGAGCGCACCCCAAGTCTACCGGAACTGCTTAGCGGCGTTCCGGCAGGGGCGGCAGACGAACCCCACCCCCTCCCAGTCTGCCGCCCCTAGGGGTATGGTGCGCCCATGGCCTTCGAACCCTTCATCGTTACGGCAGAGTTGCCCGCGGACCTGTTCCGGTGGGCCAACCGGTTGCGGCAAATGCATTTCCCGCCTGAGCGCAACCATTTGGCGGCTCACGTCACCTTATTCCATGCGCTTGCGCCGTCGCTGCGGGATGAACTGCCGGCCGTTATTGCCCGGATCGCGGGAGAGTATGCGGCACCGCAGGCCGAGCTGACCGGATTGATGAACCTGGGAAAGGGGACGGCTCTGGCTCTAACCAGCGCCACGATGCTGGCAATTCGCGCCGAGATCGCCGATCTTTTCCACGGAATGTTGACAGCGCAGGACCAGCACAAGCCAAGGCTGCACGTAACCATTCAAAACAAAGTCACACCCGAAGCGGCCAGGGCCTTGCAGGCTGACCTGGCAGCAACGGTTGAACCGCGCCGTTTTGCCTTCACCGGCCTGGGTCTGCACCGCTATTGCAACCCGCATTGGGAGGCAGTGGGGGTCTGGCCGTTCCGCGGTAAAGTGAGTGGTTGACCACAGCCGCAGTGCACCTTATGTGCCCGCCAACCGAGGCGCCTTGCGGCGCTGGTTGCCTTTCGGGGCGGAGTAGCTCAGCTGGTTAGAGCAGCGGAATCATAATCCGCGTGTCGGG